>JBQGDO010000082.1:0-43495 GCA_052039105.1 Methyloceanibacter sp. | reverse complement strand
TTTTCCGCATCTTGCATCACAAAGCCCAAACAGGCGGCAACGCGCCGCCGCCAATGCCGAAGCCCTGCTCCACAAGAATGACGGCGAAGAGCAGGAAGAGATAGAGCACCGAATAGGCGAACAGGTTCTTGGCCGCGCGGTCGGCCTGTTCCCCTCCACGCTGCCAATAGCATTCGAGTGCCATGACGACGAACAGCGACCCGAGCACGGAGGCGGCGACCATATAGAGCGTACCGCCGAGCCCAACCACCGCAGGCAGCATGCCGAGCGGGGCCAGGATGAGGCTGTAGATCAGGATCTGCAGTCTGGTGGTTGCGGCGCCGGATCCCACCGGCAGCATCGGCACGCCGGCCCGCGCATAGTCGCCGGTCCTGAGCAGCGCCAGGGCCCAGAAATGCGGCGGCGTCCATACGAAGATGATGAGGAACAGGATGACGGATTCGAGGCTCACCCCGCCGGTGGCGGCAGCCCAGCCGATCATCGGCGGCACGGCACCGGCGGCGCCACCAATGACGATGTTCTGCGGCGTGTTCCGCTTGAGCCACATCGTGTAGACGAAGACATAGAAGCCGATGGTGAGCGCAAGCAGCGCGGCGGCAAGCCAATTGGCCATCAGCCCGAGACAAAGCACCGAACCGACGGCGAGCACGGCACCGAAGGAGCGCGCCTCCTCCGCCGTGACATGGCCGCGCGGCACGGGCCGGGCGGCGGTGCGCGCCATGCGCGCATCGATGTCGGCGTCATACCACATATTGAGCGCACCTGCGGCGCCTGCGCCGGCGGCGATGCAGATCAGCGCGGCAATAGCAAGCACCGGATGCATCGATCCCGGAGCCGCCACCAAGCCGACCAGCGCGGTGAACACTACGAGGAACATCACCCGTGGTTTCATCAGCGCGACGTAATCGGCGACGTCGCCGCCGGCTTCGGCTTCGACCGTCCCGGCCGTTACAGGAATTGCGACGTCGGCCATGCCTCACTCACTCAAATCGCCGCCGGAAGCTCCCCGTTCATTTGATGCGCGGCAGGGTCTCGTAGGTATGGAACGGCGGCGGCGAAGGCAGCGTCCACTCCAAGGTCGTCGCACCGGCGCCCCAAGGATTGGCGGGTGCACGCTCCCTGCGGGCAAAGGCCTGGGCGATGCCGAACAGGAAGACGAGGAAACCCGCGAAAGCGAGATAGGAACCGATCGATGAGACGAAGTTCCAACCCGCGAACGCGTCCGGATAGTCGGCGTAGCGGCGCGGCATGCCGGCAAGCCCGAGGAAGTGTTGCGGGAAGAAGGTCAGATTGGCGCCGATGAACATCAGCCAGAAATGCAGTTTGGCGGTCGCCTCGCTGTACATGTAGCCGTACATCTTCGGGAACCAGTAGTACCAGGCGCCGAAGATGGTGAACACGGCGCCGAGCGACAGCACGTAGTGGAAATGCGCCACCACGTAATAGGTGTCGTGGAAGGAGCGATCGACGCCCGCATTGGCGAGCACGACACCCGTGACGCCGCCGATGGTGAACAGGAAGATGAAGCCAAGCGCCCAGAGCATCGGCGCGCGGAAGGTCAGCGAACCGCCCCACATCGTGGCGATCCAAGAGAAGATCTTGATACCCGTGGGCACGGCGATGACCATGGTGGCGAACACGAAATAGGCTTGCGTATTCACGCTGATGCCGGCGGCATACATGTGATGCGCCCACACTACGAAGCCGATCACGCCGATGGCGACCATGGCATAGGCCATGCCGAGATAGCCGAACACCGGCTTGCGCGAGAAGGTCGACACGATCTGGCTGACGATGCCGAAGCCCGGAATGATCAGGATGTACACTTCGGGGTGGCCGAAGAACCAGAACAGGTGCTGCCACAGCAGCGGATCGCCGCCATGCGCGGAGTCGAAGAACGCCGTGCCGAAATTGCGGTCGGTCAGCAGCATGGTGATGCCGCCGGCCAGCACGGGCAGCGACAAGAGCAGCAGGAAGCCGGTCACCAGCACCGACCAGACGAACAGCGGCATCTTGTGCAGCGTCATGCCCGGCGCGCGCATGTTGAAGATGGTGGTGATGAAATTGATGGCGCCGAGGATCGACGAGGCTCCGGCGAGGTGCAGCGACAGGATGGCGAAATCCATCGCCACGCCGGGTGTGCCCTTGGTGGAGAGCGGCGCATAGACGGTCCAGCCGGCGCCGACTCCGCTGGCACCCGGAGGTCCGGGCATGAACAGGGAGCTTGTGAGCAGGATGAATGCCGCGGCCAGGAGCCAGAATGAAATGTTGTTCATGCGCGGGAAGGCCATGTCGGGCGCGCCGATCATCAACGGCACCATCCAGTTGCCAAACCCGCCCATGGTCGCCGGCATGACCATGAAGAACACCATGATCAGGCCGTGCGCCGTCACGAGAACATTGAACGCCTCGGGATTGCTGAAAACCTGCATGCCGGGCTCCATGAGCTCGGCGCGCATGCCCATGGACAACAGACCGCCGACGACACCGCCGATCAGCGCCAGCACCAGGTACATCGTGCCGATGTCCTTGTGGTTGGTCGAAAAGAGCCAGCGCCCTATCCCGTATGGGCGATGATCGTGGGCGGCTTCGGCATGGGCGCTATGTGCCATGGCTGTATTCCTTGTCTTCTCTTGTTGTCTGTCTCACCGTTATCGATCGAGCCGGACTCGGCTATCCGACTCCTTAGTCCTTGGCCGCAGCGACCTGGCTTTCGCCATCGCGCGCGGCGCTCGACTTGTTCTTGGCGAGCCAATCTTCGAATTCGGCTTCCGATACGACGCGAACCGCGATCGGCATGAAGGCATGGTTGCGTCCGCACAGCTCCGAGCACTGGCCGTAATAGATGCCCTCTCGCTCGGCTCTGAACCAAGTCGACTGGAGGCGGCCGGGAACGGCGTCGAGCTTCACGCCGAATGAAGGAACCGCCCAGTCGTGAATCACGTCATTGGCTTTCACGCCAACGATCACGTTCTTGTTCACCGGAACCACGACCTCGCGATCGACGGTAAGCAGGCGCGGCTGCCCCTCCTTCAGGTCGGCCTCAGGCACCATGATCGAATCGAAAGTGATGCCGTGGTCGGGATACTCATAGGTCCAGTACCACTGGCTGCCGGTCGCGGTGATGTGGAGGTCCGCCTTGGGGAAGTCGTATTGTGCGAACAGGAGCCGGAAGGACGGAATTGCGATCGCAACGAGGATGAGCACCGGAATGACGGTCCAGGCGATCTCGAGCGGCGTGTTGTGCGTGGTGCGGGAGGGGTTCGGATTGCGCCTCTCGTTGAAGCGGGCCATCACGTAGACGAGGAGGAAGAGAACGAACAGCGCGATCAGCGTGATGATGATGGTGACGTAGGTATGAAATCCGTGGATCTGCTCCATGATTGGCGTGGCGGCCGGCTGAAAGCCGAGTTGCCAGGGAGCCGGCTGGCCCTCCTTGGCATAGGCGGCACCGCACAAGCCCAAGCCCGCCGTGGCAAACAAGACCGTTTTCAGTCGATCGAGAAGCGCCATTCCTTCCACTCCTAAGCCTGCTCCCGAGCCCGTCCCTGATCTCCGTCAGGAGCCGGCGGCGGACCTTCCATTATAGGGGCGCGGGCGGACCAAGCGTCGCCTACGCCGCTTGATCGAAGCAAGGGCGGCGCGAAAGTTCAATAGCGATAAAGGCGTCGCCCCCACCGTGATCTTGATTGCCCAGGCCTCCGCGCGCGTCGCGTGGCGCAAGGTTCTTTTCCGGTGTTCAAATCATAAAGGAAATAGATTGGCAACACTCATGATTCAGGGCAACGCTGCGGCATATGCACGCCAGGCATGCGGATTTCTCGCGGCTTCCAAGCTTTCGCCCTAACGATGACGTCGAAATTTGGCCCCAATACTCGGCGAAGGCGGTTTTCTATGTTGCGCATCTCGGCTTCACGGCGCATCCCCTGCCAAACTAGTCTCGCGAGCGGCGATTCGCGCCTACAGCCGCCAACCGCGCCGGTGCTTTAGCAGCATGACCCAGATGCTCGATTTTCCATTTGTTGCACTGCGCGCGCGGCCGTTCACCTTGGCCCTGGCCGCCATCGCGCTGCTCGTTGCCGCGTCAGGCCATCAGGCCGGCGCGCAAGGAGCGGCTCCGGAAGCAGCCCCTGCGGCTACTGGACCCGGCAGCATCGTCAAGGGGACGCATGGCGCCTGGCAGGTCTCGTGCCGTACCCCGCCCGGCGCCAAGGAAGAAAAATGCGCGCTGGTGCAAAGCGTCACCGCCGAGGACCGGCCGAATGTCGGGTTGACGGTGGTGTTCTACAAAGCGATCGGCGAGGACAAGAAATTGCTGCGCGTGGTCGTGCCGCTCGGCGTGCTGCTGCCGACCGGACTCGGGCTGAAGATCGACGGGCAGGATGTCGGCAACGCGCCCTTCCTCAAATGCGGCAAGCGCGGCTGCGTGGCCGAGGTGGTGCTGCAAGACGAAGTCATCGCCAAGATGAAGAAGGGCCAGACGGCCATGTTCATCATCTTCGATACGCCGGAGGCCGGCATCGGCATTCCCGTCGCCTTGCAAGGCTTCGGCGACGCACTCGCCAATCTGAAATAGCTTCACCGCAACACAAAAAAAATCGGCGGCAGAAAAGGAGAAATCTGCCGCCGACAACATCCGTCTTTGGGGGACGGACTAGCGTCCCTCCGTGCAGGGTAGCGGAAGGGACGGTGACTTGACCGCTATATGGTTAGCGGACCCCTACCGGTCAAGACCGGCTCAGAACGCGGCGTTTTGGAACACCTTGTCGATGTCGCCGTGCCAGGCGCCATGATAGGCCTCGAGCAGGCGGTCGGCGGGGGAACGCCCCTCCTCGACCGTCTCGATCAACGGCAGGAGCGCCTTCGATTCGTCTTCGCCTCTGCGGTCGAGCCGCGCGCGCCGCTTCAGTCCGGCCTCCGCCAAACGCACCATGACGCGCGCCACGTCGTAGACCGTGCCGCCGCGGAACGGCGCTTTGAGTCCCTGGCGCGGCACGGCATCGCGCAAGGCCTGCATCTCGCCAAGGGTCCAGTCCTCGATAAGCGCTGAGGCCTCGCCGAGCGCGTCTGCATCGTAGAGCAGTCCGGTCCAAAGCGCGGGCAGCGCCAAGATCTGCGCGAACGAGCCGGCATCCGCGCCGCGCATCTCGAGGAAGCGCTTAAGCCTGACATCGGGAAACAAAGTGGTGAGATGGTCCGCCCAATCGTCGAGCGTGGGCCGCATCCCGGGAAGTGCTGCGAGTTTGCCGGCGAGGAAATCCCTGAACGAAGCGCCGGCCACATCGATATAGCGCTCGCCCCGATAGACGAAATACATCGGCACATCGAGTGCATAGTCGGCGTAGCGCTCGAAGCCCATGCCTTCCTCGAAGGCGAATGGCAAGAGTCCCGTGCGATCGGGATCGGTGTCGCGCCAAACTTCCGCGCGATAGGACTGATAGCCGTTCGTCCTGCCGTCGGTGAAAGGCGAGTTGGCGAACAGCGCGGTCGCCACCGGCTGCAGCGTCAACCCTACCCGCATCTTGGCCACCATGTCGGCCTCGTCGCCGAAATCCATGTTCACCTGTACCGTCGCGGTGCGGAACATCATGTCGAGGCCGTGCTTCCCGCGGGTCGGCATGTAGCGCATCATGATCCGATAGCGTTCCTTCGGCATCACCGGGGTTTCGGCCAAGGTCCATTTCGGCGAGAAGCCGAGCCCAAGGAAGCCGATGCCGAGCTCGCCGCCCACCTCGCTCACTTCGGCAAGGTGCTGGCGAAGCTCGTCACTGGTCTCGTGCAGGGTCTCGAGCGGCGCCCCGGATAGTTCGAGTTGCCCGCCAGGCTCGAGGCTGATGGCCCCGCCCTTGGGGCAATCCTTGCGGCTGAGCGCGATGATATTTCCGCGCTCGGTGATTACTTCGTCCCAGCAGAAACGCTGATGCAGCCTTTCGAGCAATGCCCTGATGCCGCGCTCGCCGGCATAGGGCACGGGCGAATCGTCCTGGCGATAGAAGCCGAACTTTTCGTGCTCGGTGCCGATGCGCCAATCGCGCTTCGGCTTCGATCCCGCTTCGAGATAGGCGACGAGCTCGTCCCGCGAGCCGACGACAGGGCTTTCCGGCCCATTTACCCGTGTCGACATGAAGAGAACTCCATTGGGGGGTTAAGGCTGTCGCGGGGCACTGGCGTCGCAGGGGCGCCTTTATGGCGCTCTCAGGAGGAGCCTGACAAGCGTTCCCTAGCGCCAGTCGCCAAGCGCCGCGTTCACAAGGGCGAGAGCGGCGACGGCTGCGGTATCCCCCCGCATCACCCTCGGGCCGAGGGAAATGGGAAGCACGAAGGGCTTCGTCAGGAGGCTCGCGCGCTCCTCGCGGTCGAAACCGCCCTCCGGCCCGATCAGCACGGCGAGCGGCCCGGGCTCGCGGGAGGACAATGCCTCGATCGGAGAAAGATGCGGGGCCGCCTCGTCGGCAAAGATCAGGAGGCGATTTGCATCCCAACCCTCGAGCACCTTGGACAGCTTTTCGGGCTCCATGACATCCGGCACGCGCAAGATGCCGCACTGTTCAGCCGCTTCGATAGCGTTGGCGCGGAGACGGCCGGTCTTCACGCGCTCGGCCACAGTGTGCCGCGTGAGAACAGGACGGAGTACGCTCGCGCCGAGCTCGGTCGCCTTTTGCGCCATGTAGTCGAGCCGCGCGCGCTTGAGCGGCGCGAACAAATAATGCAGGTCGGGACCGTCCTCCTGAGGACGGGTCTGGTGCTCGATGGCAACGTGTCCCCCTTTGCGGCCGATGGCGTTCAGCACCGCCAGCCATTCGCCGTCCTTGCCGTTGAACAAGAGGAGCCTTTCGCCTTGCTTGAGGCGGAGCACATTGCCTAGGTAATGCGCCTGGTCCTTCTCGAGTGCGTGCTCGGCCCCGCGTTCGAGCTTGAACTTGACGAAGAGGCGCGAGAGCTTGGAGGACATGGCGCTTATTCGAGCCAAGAAGGAAAACCGACGGCGGCAAACATGATGCGTCCCCTCACATGACACGACCTCCCTTGCAAGGCAAAGCAAACGCAGTTTCCGACCGCTCAGCCGGAAACCTGGTCGATCGCTTCGCCCCGGCCTTGGTCGCGCCCTATCTCCGGATTGCGCGCGTCGACCGGCCGATCGGCTTCCTGCTGCTCGCGTTGCCCTGCTTCTGGTCGGTAGCGCTGGCCGGGAGGAGCATCGAGGAGCCCTATCCGGACCCCTGGCTCTTGTTCCTGTTCGCGCTCGGCGCAATCGTCATGCGGGCGGCTGGCTGCACCTATAACGATCTCATCGACCGTGACATCGACGCGCAAGTCGCGCGCACGCGCTCCCGTCCGCTGCCGAGCGGACAAATCAGCCCCCGCGCGGCTGTCATCTTCATTGTGGTGCTCAGCCTGATCGGGTTCGCTGTACTCTTGAGCTTCAACGGCACGACGATCTGGCTCGGACTTGGTGTGTTGCCGATCGTCGCGCTCTATCCGTTCGTCAAGCGGTTCAGCCATTGGCCGCAGGCCGTGCTTGGACTTGCCTTCAACTGGGGGGCGTTGCTCGGCTGGACGGCCGTCTTGGGCCGGCTCGATTGGCCGGCCGTCGTTCTCTATGCCGGAGCCGTGCTGTGGACCGTCGGCTATGACACGATCTACGCGCACCAGGATCGCGAGGATGACGATTTGATCGGCGTGAAATCGACGGCGTTGAAATTCGGCCGCGCCACCAAGCCGTTTCTCGCGGTTGTCTATGGCGCCGCGTGGCTCGCCATCACTTCGGCGGGACTCATGGCGCATGCCGGCACTGCCTTTTTGTTAGGCATGCTGGCGGCCGCGGCGCATCTCGGCTGGCAGGTCCGGAGCCTCGATATCGACGATCCAGAGAATTGCCTGGAGCGCTTCCGGGCAAATGGCACCTTCGGGCTGATCGTATTCGCCGCCATCGTTCTCGACATGGGGCTTGCGGCAATATTCTGAGTTGCGCCGGAGACGGCAGGGGCGCAAAAAGCACCGGGCCCCAGAGCGCGGAGCGCTGGGGCCCGGATGACGCCTTGCTGTTAGCTTCCCCCGTGAGCGGCTGCCCTTTGGCGGCCTTTGATTGCCACGATGCTGCCATAGAAGTTTTCCGAAGCGCTTAATGGACGTCCTTAATGTCTGGTATGCGCGGACTACCTGCTCACATGGTTGAGAGAACTCTGCCGAAAAGTTTAGAGAATCTTCCGCCCTGCAAATGAACGCGATTCAGGCTCCACAACGAACCCTTCCGGCTCCCTCGCTGGAAGAAGATTACGCGCTTCTTAAGAAGGCGGCGCGCGAAGCGGGCGAGCTCGCCCTCACCTATTTCCGTAAATCGATGATCGTGAAGAAGAAGATCGACGGCAGCGAGGTGAGCGAGGCCGATCTCGCGCTCGACGTCGCGCTCAAGCTCGAACTGCACGCGCCGCGTCCAGAGTATGGCTGGCTCTCGGAGGAGACCGAGGACGATGCCGAGCGGCTCAAGCGGCGCAGAGTGTGGATGGTCGATCCGATCGACGGGACCAACGCCTTCTTGCGGCATTTGCCGGAATGGACCGTATCGGCGGCGCTGGTCGAGGACGGCGTGCCTGTGCTCGGCGTGGTGTTCAATCCGGCCACGCAGGAGTTCTACCATGCCATGCGCGGCAAAGGCGCCTTTCTCAACGATAAGCGAATTGCCGCCAGCACCAAGAGCACGCTCGATGGCGCGCTCTTGATTGCCAGCGGCGGCCTGTTCAAGAAGAAGATCTGGAAGGAGCCGTGGCCGGAAGTGAAATCGAAATGGGTGAACTCCGTAGCCTATCGCTTGGCCCTGGTGGCGAGCGGCCAGGCCGACGCCACGATTTCACTCTCGGCCAAGAGCGAGTGGGACCTCGCCGCGGCCGCCCTGATCGTCGAGGAAGCCGGCGGGGTGATCTCCGATCATCGCGGCGAGACGCATCTCTATAACCGCACCTCGCCGCGTTTTCCCAGTCTAGTAGCCAGCGGCAAGGCGCTGCATCCGCTCTTGATCGAGCGGACCGCGCGCGTAGACCTTTAGACCAACTCATTCAGGATGGCGACGTTGAAGGGGAAGAATTGGCCATGGCTGCAAAGCACGGCAGCAAGACGGGCGGACGCCAATTGCTGCATCTCGTGTTCGGGGGCGAGTTGACCTCGCTCGACAAGGTCGAATTCTGCGACCTCAAGGCGCTCGACATCGTCGGTATCTATCCCAATTACGCGCAAGCTCATGACGCGTGGAAGGACGCAGCGCATCGCACCGTCGACGATGCACATATGCGCTACTTTATCGTGCATCTGCACCGCCTCCTCGATCCTGAGCATGACGGGGGAAAAGGCGCCGACTAGCGGCATAATGCGCATCGGGGTTTTTCGCCTTAGAGACGCCCTTACCCGCATGCTAGAAGTGCGTCGGACGGTCGGCGAGTAGCTCGCCGGGGCGCCAAAAACCGGGGAAATGCTTGAAAGACCAGCTTTTCAGGGACGCCGACGCTATCACGCGGAGCGCCGATGAGCTCCAGGTCGACTACACGACCTGGGAGATCATCGGCCGCATCTGGCGGGAGCATTTGCGGCCACGCTTGGGTCTCTTGCTGATCGCCTCGGCCGCCATGCTGCTGACGGCGGCCACCACCGGCGCCATCCCCTTCCTGATCCAGCGGACCGCGGACGACGTGTTCGTCGGCAAGAAGGCAGAGATGGTCTACTTGATCACCGCGGCGATCGTCGTGGTGACCGTGGTAAAGGCGATCGCCGAATATGTGGCCGACGTGACTGTCGCCTATCTCGGCAACCGCTTCATCGCCGATCTGCGTTTGCAGATGTTCGCTAAGCTCGCTCGCGCCGATCTGAACTGGATCCAAAGGGTGCATTCGGGGCGGCTGCTTGCCGGTTTCCTGAACGATGCGACCCTGATCCGCCAGACGGCGAGCCGCTCGATGGTCACGCTCGGCGAGAGCTTCCTGAAGGTGATCATCCTGGTCGGCACCATGTTCTACATGGACCCGCGCTTCTCGCTGCTGATCCTCATCTTCATGCCTATCGCCTGGATCATGCTGTCGCGGCAGCGGCGCAAGATGCGCAAATCGACCACCAAATCGCTGCAAGAGACCGGCGATCTCTCCGCCTTGATAAGCCAGACCTTGCGCAGCATGCGCGTGGTGCGCGCCTACCGGCAGGAGGAGAAAGAGGAGGCTCGCGCCTCCGCGACGATCAACCGCGCGCTCGAATTCACCATGCGTGGCACGCGGGCAAGAGCACTATCCAGCCCGTCGATGGAGCTGCTCACCGGACTTGGCTTTGCGCTGGCGATCTATTTCGCTGGGACGCAGGGCGTGCGCGGCGACCTGACGCTCGGCCATTTCATGGGCTTCATGACCGCGGCACTGCTGCTTTACACGCCGCTCAAGAGCGCCGCCACCTTGCAAACGGCGCTGCAGGAAGGCGTGGCCGCGGCAAGCCGCGTGTTCGGCATAATCGACCGCGATGTGCAGCTCAAGGAAGCGCCGGATGCCAAGCCGCTCGAGCTCACGCGGGGCGAGATCGAGTTCCGGGACGTGTCGTTTGCCTATGAGCCGGACAATGCAGTGCTCAGGGGCATCAGCCTCACCGTGCCGCCCGGCAAGACCGTAGCCCTGGTCGGGCCGTCGGGCTCGGGCAAGAGCACCTTGGTCAATCTCTGCCTGCGCTTCTTCGATCCGGAACGCGGCTCAGTCTTGATCGATGGGCAAGACATCCGGCAAGTGACCGTCGCCAGCCTGCGCGAGGCGATCGCTCTCGTCACCCAGGACCCGGTGCTGTTCGACGATACGATCCGGGCCAATATCGCCTATGGGAGCAAGCCGTTCGACGAGGCCAAGGTCGTTGAGGCCGCCACGGCCGCCGCCGCGCATGACTTCATCATGGCGCTGCCCAAGGGCTACGACACGCGGGTCGGCGAAGCCGGCGGGCTCTTGTCGGGCGGGGAGCGCCAGCGCATCGCCATCGCTCGCGCCATCTACAAAGACGCGCCGATCCTTCTGCTCGACGAGCCGACCAGCTCGCTCGATTCGCAGGCCGAAGCCAAAGTGCAGGCGGCGCTCGAAGAGCTGATGCGCGGCCGCACGGTGCTGATGATCGCGCATCGCCTTTCCACGGTGAAGAAAGCCGACCTGATCTGCGTGATCGATCAAGGCCGCATCGTGGAGACGGGGCGCCATGATGAGCTGGTGGCCAAAGGCGGCCTCTATATGCGGCTGCATCGCACGCAATTCGGCATCGCCGGTCAGTTCGCCACACCGCTCGCCGACGAGGCGGGAGAAGAAGAAGCCGTCGCCCTGGCTGGGAAGTAGCAGCAGTAGACGCGTGATGTTGAAACGGCTGCTAGCATCCGGGCCCGTCGCAGCTTTCTTGAGCGCGTTTGCAGCCGGCTACATTCGGCTCGTTTATGCGACGAGCACGATCAAGCGGGACCCTGAAGACACCGACGCCAAACTGTTCGACCAGCACCCGCAAATACTCGCCATGTGGCATGGGCAGTTCCTGCTCCTGCCGAAGCTCAAACCAGAGCGCCCGGCAGACGTGCGCGCCATGGTCTCCCGCCATGGCGATGCGGCGGTGATTGGCGAGGTGCTGGAGCGATTCGGGATGAGGCTGATCAGGGGGGCCGGCGCCGGCAAGAGACGCCGCAATCGCGGCGGCGCAACGGCCATGCGGGAATCGTTGCGCGCGCTCGCCTCGGGCGCCACCGTCGCCATGACGGCGGATGTGCCGCCAGGGCCGGCACGGCGCGCCGGCGAGGGCATTGCCACGCTCGCGGCGCTTTCCGGGAGGCCGGTGGTGGCGCTCGCGAGCCCCACCAACCGTGATCTTGCGCTCGGCACTTGGAGCGCATTCACCATCAACCTGCCCTTCTCGACGCTCGCCATTGTGGTGGGCGATCCGGTCAGGGTGCCTGAGACCAACGATGCCGGAGCGATCGAGAGGGGACGCGCTGCCATCGAAAGCGCACTCGCCGCGGTGACGGAGCGGGCTTATGCTTTGGCAGGAGGAAGAGACCCTTTGGCCAAGCACCAAGCCGTCAAGCCCGGGTTGTCGCTGATGATCTATCGCGCCTTTACGCGCCTCGTCGCGCCATTTGCGCCGCTGATCCTCGCCTGGCGCATGCGCCGCGGCAAGGAGGAGGCGGACCGCCGGCCGGAGCGCTACGGCTTGGCGAGCGCGCCCCGCCCGGCCGGGTTCCTCGTCTGGTTTCATGCCGCGAGCGTGGGCGAGACCAACGCGGCGCTGCCGGTGATCGAAGCAATCGCGGCCGAGCGCCCCGAGGTGCGCATTCTGCTCACCACCGCCACGGTCACTTCCGCAAGGCTAGCGCGCGCGCGGCTGCCGCGCGGCGTGCTGCATCAATATGTGCCGCTCGACAACCAAGCCTTCGTGCAGCGGTTTCTGCACCATTGGCGCCCCGATCTTGCCATCCTGGTCGAATCGGAGATCTGGCCGAATCTCGTGCTGGAGACCAGAGCGCTCGATATCCCTCTCCTGTTGATTAATGGGCGCATGTCGACGTCCTCCTACAGACGCTGGCGCAGCCGTCCCGGCTTGAGCCGGCCACTGTTCTCGGCGTTCGATCTCGTGCTCGCGCAGAATGACAGTCTCGCCGAGCGCTTCGCCCAGCTCGGCGTTGCCCGGACACTCGACGTCGGCAATCTCAAGGCCGACGCCCCGCCGCCGCCGGTGGATCTCTCGGTGCGCCGGAAGCTCGATGTCGCGCTTCAGGGGCGTACGGTGTGGCTTGCGGCGAGCACGCATCCCGGAGAGGACGAGATCGTCGCCCTGGCGCACGTCAAGATGAAAGAGGCGCGGCCCGACCTTCTCACCATCATCGTGCCGCGCCATCCGGAACGGGGCCCGCTGATTGCCGAGCAACTCAGGGCGATGGGCGCAACAGTTGCGCTCCGCTCGGAAGGGAAACTGCCGCAGGCCGCGACCGACATCTACGTGGCCGACACGATCGGCGAGCTCGGCCCGTTCTACGCGCTTTCGCCGGTTGCCTTCGTCGGCGGCTCGCTTGCCGAGCGCGGCGGCCAGAATCCGGTCGAACCGATCAAGCTCGGCACCGCGGTCCTCACCGGGCCGCATTGGCAAAATTTCCGCGACTCATACGCAGAGCTGTTGCGCGCCGGCGGCTGCAAGGAAGTGAAGGACGCGACGAGCCTCGCCGAGGCCGCGCTCGTTCTTCTTGAAGACGCGAACGCGCGCCGGGCGATGACGGAACGCGCGAGCCACACCATTGCCGCCATGGGTGGGGCGTTGCCGCGCACGCTTGCCGCACTCGAGCCCTATCTCCCGCCAAAGACGACCTTGAAACATGCCTCTTAGGGCGCCCTTCTGGTGGTATCGCAGGAAAGGGGCGATCGCATCGGCGCTCGCGCCCTTGGGCAGGCTCTACGGCAGCCGCGCCGAGGCACGCTTCGCGCGTGGAGTGCCGTACCGTTCGCGCCTTCCGGTGATCTGCATCGGCAATTTCACCGCTGGCGGCGGCGGGAAGACGCCGACGGCAATCGCCGTTGCTGCGTTGCTCAAGGAACTTGGGCAGAAGCCGGCCTTTCTCACCCGCGGCTATGGCGGAACGATCGAGGGTCCGGCCTTGGTCGAGAGGGGGCAAAGCGCCGTAGAGGTCGGCGATGAGCCCCTGCTCTTGGCCGAGGTCGCGCCGACCATGGTTTCGGCCGACCGCGCGGCGGGTGCCAAGGCGATCGAAGCCGCCGACGCAAGCGTCATCGTGATGGATGACGGGTTTCAGAATCCGAGCCTGGCCAAGGATCTGTCTCTCGTCGTCGTGGATTCCGAATCCGGCATCGGCAACGGATTGGTCATGCCGGCAGGCCCCTTGCGTGCGCCCCTCGAAGCACAGATCGCACGCGCCGACGCACTGATCGTGATCGGCGACGGCAGCAAGGCGGCGCGGCTCGTCGAGACCTTTACCGCGGAAGGCAAGCCCGTGCTTAAAGCGCGCATGCAGCCGCGCCAGGACAAGCGCTGGCTATCCGTGCTGCCGGTGATCGGTTTCGCAGGGATTGCGCGTCCCGAAAAGTTCTTCGCCACGTTGCGTAACAACGGGGCGCGGCTGATCGATGCGCGCGCTTATCCAGACCATTATCGCTATAGCGAGCGGCAGGCGCGCAGCCTGCTGAAAGAGGCGAAGGACTATAATGCGATGCTGGTCACCACCGAGAAGGATTATGTGCGTCTGCCGAATGGCGCCGTCGAGGACAGCGCGCTCGTCGAATTGAAACATCACTCCCGCCCCTTCCTCGTCGCGGTGGAGTTCGTGGACGCAGAGCGCGTGAAGGCACTGCTTTCCGCAACGATCGATAAAGCGAAGACTTGAGGGTTATTCAGCGGCTGCCGCCGACGCCGAGCGCGTTTCGCGATACCGCTTGAGCGAGGACGCGGCGTCAACATAGGCCTCTTGCAGCTCGACACTCCAATAGCGCAGCTCGTCGAGCGGAATGGTGCGGCCGGTGACCGCGCAGCGCACGAAATCGCCCGGCGTCAATACCTGCACCTCGCCGTCGAGATATTTCAGCTTGGCTTCACCCTTGAAGCCAATGTTGCGTTCGAAGCGGTTCATCAAGATTGAGTGGCCCGTTTTTTGTCGTTGTTGTCAGTCACCATAGCCTCAGTGCTCGCGCGTGACCAGCACGCTGTTTGTTTTGCCCACGATCTAGGCGGAAAGGCGTCCTACGCCGGTTCAGATCAGGCTTAAAGCAGATTTCCCTGCTTGTCGTCGCTGCGGCGCTGACGCGATTTCGCATAACCATCGGTCTTGCGCGCATTCGCATCCGCATGCGCATCAACATGGCCATCGGCGAACTCGATGTCCAGGCCCGCGCCGGGCTGAACTTCTGCAGCACGCCGCACCATCGTGCCGTCGGCGGCGCGCACGAGTGCAAAGCCGCGCGCCAACACATTGTGGTAGCCGAGCGTAAAGAGGAGCTTCCCTTGCGCCTCGAGCTTGGCGCGCGAGCGATTGAACAGCGCAGCGACGGCGCGCGCTTGCGCGCGGTCGAGCCGGATCAGCCGGTCGCGCCCGGCTTGCGCCGCATGCGCCACGACAAGCGGTCTGAGCCGCGAGGCGCAGCGCTCGAAGGCACTGCGATGCGCCCGTGCATTGGCGGTCAGCGCGCGCTTCAGGTGCAGGCTCGCGCTATCGAAGCGTTGGCGCGGCAGGTCGAGCATATTGGCCTTGCGCGGCAGCCCGCGCGCGAGGCCGGAGAAACGATGCCGTTCGCCTTCGATCCTGCGCCTGAGCGAGGTTGCCACGCGCAAGCCGTGCTGCGTCACGGTGATCATCAGCTCGGCGCGCACCGGGACGGCGCGTTCTGCGGCGGCCGTCGGCGTCGGCGCGCGCCAATCGGCGACATAGTCGATGATGGTCCAATCGGTCTCGTGTCCGACGGCGGAGATCAGCGGGATGGCGCTCGCGGCGGCCGTGCGCACGAGGCCTTCGTCGTTGAAGCCCCACAGATCTTCGAGACTGCCGCCGCCGCGGGCGACGATGAGAAGATCGGGACGCGGAATGGACCCGCTGGCGTCCAAGCCGTTGAAGCCGACGATCGCGGCCGACACCTCGATCGCACAGGTCTCGCCCTGCACGCGCACCGGCCAGAGCAGCACATGCGACGGGAAGCGATCCTCCAGCCGGTGCAGGATGTCACGGATCACGGCACCGGTCGGCGTGGTGACGACGCCGATGATGCGCGGCAGGAACGGAAGCGGCCGCTTGCGTACCTGATCGAACAGGCCCTCGGCGTGCAGCCGCTTCTTGCGCTCCTCAAGCTGGGCGAGCAGCGCGCCGATGCCGGCCGGCTCGAGCTCGTCGATGACGATCTGATATTTCGAGCGGTCCGGATAGGTGGTGACCCGGCCCCGGGCGATGACTTCCAGCCCCTCGTCGGGCTTGAATTTCAGCCGCTGATAGGTGCTGCGCCAAATCACCGCCTCGATGCAGGCCCGCTCGTCCTTGAGCGTGAAATAACAGTGGCCGGAGGAGTGCTGGCCCTTGAAACCGGAAATTTCGCCGCGCAGCTTGACCAGCCCGTAAGCGTCCTCGACCGTCCGCCTGAGCGCGAAGGCAAGCTCCGAGACGGTATATTCGACAAGATTGGTCGGCAGGGGCGCGGTGCGATCGGCCATAGCGAATACCTTGCTCTTGCAATACAAGCTCGCCATGCGGGCTACAAGCGGAGCATAGGCCGCGGATGAACGTGCTTCTGATCGGCGGCGGCGGACGCGAGCATGCGCTTGCCTGGAAGCTCAGGCAAAGCCCCCTGCTCGACCGGCTCTATTGCGCACCGGGAAACGCCGGAATCGCAACCCTCGCCGAGTGCGTCAAGCTTGACGTCGCCGATCACGAAGCGGTGGGTCGTTTCTGCAAGGATAGCGACATCGGGCTTGTGGTGGTCGGACCTGAAGCGCCGCTGGTGGCGGGGCTTGTCGACGATCTTGAGGCGGCAGGCATCAAGGTGTTCGGCCCTTCGCGCGACGCCGCGCAGCTCGAAGGCTCCAAGGGCTTCACCAAGGACCTCTGCGCCGAATATGGCATCCCCACCGCCGCCTATCGCCGCTTTGCCGATGCGGGCGAGGCCAAGGCCTATGTGGCCGCGCATACGTTGCCCATTGTGATCAAGGCTGACGGACTCGCGGGGGGCAAGGGCGTGACGATCGCGCAAACGCGCGAAGAGGCCGACGCCGCCATCGATGCCTGCTTCGCCGGCGCGTTCGGGCCCGGGGCGGAGATTGTCATCGAGGAATTTATCGACGGCGAGGAGGCAAGCTTCTTCGCCCTTACCGACGGCGAGACGGCGCTGCCGCTGGCCACCGCACAAGACCACAAGCGCGCTTTCGACGGCGACAAGGGCCCCAATACCGGCGGCATGGGCGCCTATTCGCCGGCGCCGGTGATGACGCCGGAGATGTGCAAGCAGGTGCTGGAGCGGATCGTCGAGCCGACAGTCCGCGCCATGAAACTGCGCGGCATGCCGTTCAAGGGCGTGCTCTATGCCGGGCTGATGATCAAGAACAGAGCGGCAAGGCTGATCGAATATAATGTGCGCTTCGGCGATCCGGAGGCGCAGGTCTTGATGCTGCGGCTTAAGTCGGACCTGCTGCCTGGCCTGCTCGCCGTGGCCGAGGGGCGACTGAGCGGCGTCTCGCTAGAATGGCACGAAGAGCCCGCGCTCTGCGTGGTGATGGCGGCGAAGGGCTATCCCGGCGCTTACGCGAAGGGTTCGGAGATCAAGGGGCTCGAAGCTGCCGGCGCCGATCCGAATGTCGTGATCTTCCACGCGGGCACCAGGCGCGAGGGGAATCGCATCCTCGCCGACGGCGGGCGCGTGCTCGGCGTGACTGCGCGGGGCGAAACCATCGCCGAAGCCAAGACGACCGCCTACGCGGCGATCGACAAGATCGACTGGCCGGAGGGCTTTTGCCGCGGCGATATTGGCTTCCGCGCCATAGGCCGTGAGTAGCACTTAGCGGTCTCGCCGGCGACCGAGGCGGCCACTGTCACCACGATGCCAAGTTGCAGGGCGAACAGCCAATTGTCCATTACGACACATTGCAGGAAGCGCGCCGCGTCTCTAAGCTCTTTGCTCGGCAAACAGGAGATGACGATGCGGCAGCGATTCGGCGCTTTTGGAAAATTGGCCTTGGGTCTGGCAGGAGCCACCGCGGCACTTCTGGCCGCAGGCGAAGCGAACGCTGCGTCGCTTTCGGTGCCGGAGCTCGGTGCCCAGCCCTCCCAGGTCACACAGGTCAAGATTTATCGGCGCGGCCGCTCGCCGATCTATCCCTACTACTACAATCCGGGCCGGCCAGGCGGTTACAGCTTCTATTTCGGTTTCGTGCCTTATGCGAAAGGTGACTACGGCACGCAGGCGCTCAACCGCAGCCTCTATCCGCAGGACATCGAGTGGCCGCCGAGCATGTATCGCTACGGACCGCGGGCCGGCTGGGGACCGAAGCGTTCGGACTGAGGCTCAGCGCCGTTCCACAAAAAATTGCTTCAGCAAAGCTGCGGCACGCGTCTCGCCGATGCCGCCGATCACTTCGGGCGCATGGTGGCAGGTCGGTTGCGTAAAGAAGCGCGGGCCGTGCTCGACCGCGCCGCCTTTGGGATCGGACGCGCCGAAATAGAGTCTGCGAATGCGGGCGAAGGAGATCGCCGCCGCGCACATGGCGCAAGGCTCGAGCGTCACGTAGAGATCGCAGCCGCTGAGCCGCTCGCTGCCGAGCTTGGCGCAGGCCTCGCGGATCGCGAGCAGCTCGGCATGGGCGGTGGGATCGCGGAGGGCGAGCGTGCGGTTGCCGGCCTTCACCAGGACCGCTCCGTCTGCGCCGACGATCACGGCGCCGATCGGCACCTCGCCCAGTTCGCGCGCGCGCTCGGCCTCGACCAGGGCAAGGTCCATGGGCCGCACCGCCTTGTCACTCAGGCCTTCATCTGCAAGCTTGACCATCATGAGAGGCAAAGTGGGGGTCAGACGCGGCCAGGGTCAAGCCCGAGAGCCGGCCAAGGTGAAGACCCCGCGGGCCGAGCCCTCTCCGATGCGCATCGCCAAAGCCATCGCCCATGCCGGGCTTTGCTCGCGGCGCGACGCGGAAGGCTGGATCGCGGCTGGCCGGGTCGCGGTCAACGGCAAAGTGCTCACCACGCCGGCCTATGTGGTCAGGACCGGCGATACAATTCTTGTCGACGGCAACCCCCTCCCGGAGCCCACGGCTACGCGGCTGTGGCGTTACAACAAGCCGCGCGGGCTGGTGACCAGCCACAAGGATCCGCAAGGGCGCAAGACGGTATTCCAGGCGCTGCCGCCCGACCTGCCTCGCGTCGTTTCGGTGGGGCGGCTCGACATCAACACCGAGGGTTTGCTGTTGCTCACCACGGACGGAGAGCTGGCGCGGCATCTGGAGTTGCCGAGCACTGGCTGGCTCAGGCGCTATCGCGTGCGCGCGCATGGCCGCGTCGGCCAGTACGCCCTCGATGCGCTGAGCCAGGGCATGACCATCGATGGCGTGCGTTACGGCCCGGTCGAGGCGCGCATCGACCGCGAACAGGGATCAAATCTCTGGCTGACGATTGCCTTGCGCGAAGGCAAGAACCGCGAGGTGAAACGCATCGCCGAGCATCTTGGGCTCACCGTCAACCGGCTGATCCGCATCTCTTTCGGACCGTTCGCGCTCGGCGATCTTGCCGAAGGCGCAGTGGAAGAAGTGAAGCGCAGGGTGCTCGCAGACCAGCTAGGGACAAAGCTCGCCGAGCAGTTCGGCTTGTTCGAAGCCGCCAAGGCCCGCCGGGCGCGGAAAAGATGAGAATTGTCGCTGGCAAGTTCAGGGGCGCGCGCATCGAGGCGCCGAACGGCTCAACCACGCGTCCGACTTCAGACAAGGTCCGGCAGGCGCTGTTCAATGTGCTCGAGCATGGCGAGCCGGATGTCGATTTCGAAGGCGTGCGCGTGCTCGATCTCTTCGCCGGTTCCGGGGCGCTTGGGCTGGAAGCCTTGTCGCGCGGGGCGCGCTTCTGCCTATTCGTCGAGGAAAGCGCGGAGGCGCGCGCGGCCATCCGCCGCAATGTCGAGACGCTGGGGCTGACCGGTGCAACCAAGATCTGGCGGCGCGACGTCACCAGGCTGGGACCGGCGGGAACGCTCCAGCCTTTCGATCTGATCTTCTGCGATCCGCCTTACGGTCGAGGACTTGGCGAACGCGCGCTCGCGGCCGCGGCCGAGGGCGGATGGGTTCGTGCCGGCGCCATCGCCGTGCTCGAGGAACGCGCCGGGCTCGCCATCGCCTGGCCCGAGGCGTTTCAGGAGATCGACCGGCGGCGCTATGGCGACACCGCCATTGCGATTGCAAGGTCCCGGCTTTGAAGGGATTTTTCGCCTTAACCCGGCCGGCTTCGGGTTATGCTCTACTGGCCGGAACGCGCCGACCAGGACCCGACATGACCTTGAGAGCCTCGCTCTTCCTGCCACTCTTGGTGGCGGCACAATTGGCAGCGGCTTTCGAACATGCCGCCTTCATTTCGGGAATTTGGCAAGGCGAGGCGAATTACGACATCGACGGCAAATTTACCGACTGCACCATGACCGCGCAGACCGAGGCCGGGGTGCTGATCGGCTTCATCATCAGCAAGAACCACGATTGGGGGCTGGTGCTCGCGGACGAGACGCGGCGCTTCAAGGTCGGCACGTCGGAGCCGGTCGCGCTCGTGGTCGATCATCTCGATCCGATCCCCGCCATCGCCAAGGTGATCGACATCCACGGCATCCTCATCCCGCTTGAAGACTCCAACCCGGTGATCGAGGCCCTGCGCGACGGCAAGGTGCTCACCGTCGTCGCCAAGGACGCAAAGTTCAGCTTCAAGCTGACCGGCACCAGGGCGGCAATCGCCGAACTTGCCGCCTGCGTCACCGAGCATCTGGAAAGCGAGAAAGTCTAGTCTTCCGGCTCAACGGCGGGAGAACAGCTTCTCGATATCGGCGAGCTTGAGCTCGATATAGGTCGGGCGGCCATGATTGCATTGGCCGCTGAACGGCGTCTGCTCCATGTCGCGCAGGAGCGCGTTCATCTCCTGCGGATTGAGCCGGCGCCCTGCCCTGACGCTGCCGTGACAGGCCATGGTCGAGAGCACGTGGTCGAGCTTCTCGGCAAGAAGCCCGGGCCGCGTACTGTCCTCGGCTTCGGCAAGCTCGTCAGCGAGGTCCTTGAGCAGAGCTTTCGTGTCGCACGTGCCGAGCAGCGACGGCACCTCCCGCACGAGCACGGCGGCGGCACCGAACGGCTCGATCGCGAGACCCAGACGTTCAAGCTCCGCAGCGGCAGCGCACAGGCCCGAAGCCGCGGCGTCATCCAGCTCAACGACTTCGGGAATGAGCAGAAGCTGGCGCGCGATGCCGCCATTGGCGAAGGACCGCTTCAGCCGCTCATAGACGAGACGTTCATGCGCGGCGTGTTGATCGATGATGACGAGCGAATCTCCAGTCTCGGCGATGATGAAAGTGTCGTTGATCTGCGCGCGGGCCGCGCCGAGCGGATAGGTTGTGCCGGCGTCGTCTGACGCTGAAGCGCCGCGCATGTCCGCGCTCGGCTCGGCAACATCCTGAAGCGGCGCTTGTGCCCTCTCGGCGAAACCGAAACTGCCGGCGGGTGGATATTGGTGGATTAGCGCATTGGGCGGAGGTGCCATGCGTTCGAGGGCCGCTTGCGACAATGAGGCGGTGGCGCGATGGCCGGCGGCGCCAAGCGCCTCTCTGAGCGCACCGATGATCAGCGAGCGCGCCCCATTGGCATCGCGGAATCTAAGCTCGCTCTTGGCCGGATGCACGTTCACGTCCACCTCTGCCGGTGGCAATGTTAGAAACAAAGCGAGTATCGGATAGCGTCCCGAGGGCACGAGATCGCCGTAAGCAGCACGCACCGTGCCGGCGAGAAGCTTGTCGCGCACCGGGCGCCCGTTGACAGTGAGATAGAGATTAAGCCCGTTCGGCCGATGCAAGGTGGGCAGGCCGGCGAAGCCCTCCAAGCGCGCATTGCCGCGCGTGGCGCGAACCCGAAGCGCGTCCTCCATGAAATCGGCGCCGAGAATGCGGCCGAGCCGCGCGAGCCCGTGATCGAGCAAACCGGGCTGACAGGCTTCGAGACGCAGCACCGCGCGGTCGTCGGTGGTCAGGCTGAAAGCGATGTCGGGCCGAGCCAGCGCCAGTCGCTTCACCATGTCGGTGATGGCCGCGGCCTCGACCCGCTCGGACTTCATGAATTTGAGCCGCGCCGGCGTCGCGTAGAACAGGTCGCGCACTTCGACCCGCGTGCCTGCCGACAGAGCCGCCGGCTTGAGCTTCGACTTGCGACCGGCGTCGACGGCAATTTCGTAGGCTGTGTCTGCGCCTTGCTGCCGGCTTTGGATCGTCAGCTTGGCGACAGCGCCGATCGAGGGCAGCGCCTCGCCACGAAAGCCGAGAGTCAGAATCGAGGTAAGGTCGTCGCCGGCAAGCTTGGAGGTGGCGTGGCGCTCGACGGCAAGGGCGAGATCTTCGGCACTCATGCCCGCGCCGTCGTCGGCGACGCGAATGAGCTGCAAGCCGCCGCCGGCGCTCGTCACCTCGATGCGGCGGGCGCCGGCATCGATCGCGTTCTCGATCAGCTCTTTGACTACGCTCGCCGGCCGCTCGACGACCTCGCCCGCGGCGATGCGGTTGACGAGGTTCGGCGGCAGCTGCCTGATCGCCATGTGACGCCCCGGCCTATTCGCCGGCAAGATACCGGCGGGTCAGGATTTTACCCGATTCGACCGCGGGCTGGTCGAACGGGTCCACGCCCAAAAGATGAGCCGCAAGAATGGTTTCCAGCATGAAATGCATCATCAGCGCGCCGAGCGCCCGCTCGTCCAAGCTGCCGATGTCGATGGTCCGTACCGGCCGGCCGGCGGCGATCAGCGCCTCGGGAACGGCGCGCTGCTGCGCCGCCACAAGGTCGCCGGCGGCGCGGCCCGCGAGATAGTCGGCGCTTGCGATCTTGGCGAGGTCGGCAGGAACGCGGGGGCCGCGGCCGGCGCAGTCCTCGCGGATCACCGTGATGAAATGCTGCGGGGTGCCGTCGAGATAGAGCTGAAGCTGACTATGCTGATCGACCGGGCCGAGCGCGGCGACGGGCGTCGTCCCCTCGCCTTGCTTGCCGAGGCTTTCCCCCCAAAGCTGCACATACCAGGCGGCGAAGCGAGACAGCCGGTCGCTATAGGGCAGCATCACATTGGCGCGGATGCCGCGCTTCTTGGCGAGGCCAATTGCGGTCGCGGCTCCGACAGCGGGCGCGAATTCCCCCGGGCTACTCGCTTCGAGCATGGCCCTCACCACCGAGCCTGCCCCTTCCCGCAAAGCGACGACGTCGAGGCCGCGGGCAAGCGCGGGCAGCAGCCCGACATTGGTGAGGCCGGAAAAACGGCCGCCGATATTCGGATCGTGATCGAGCGCCGGTATGCCGAATTCCTCGCAGAGCGCACGCAAGCCGTTGGTCGCGCCGGGCGCCTTGGGCTCGGTAACGGCGAGGAACATGTCCGGGATCCGCTGCGTGAGTCCCCCCTTCCGCACCGCCTCGATAGCAGTTGTGGCTTGCACCAAGGTCTCCGGCGTGCCGCCCGACTTCGAGATCACGACGAAGCGCGTGGTTTTCAGGTCGAGGCCGGAGAGCGCAAGGTCCAAGGTGCGCGCATCGAGATTGTCGTAGAAGCGCGTGCGCGGCCGGGTTTCGCTGCCATGCTTGTCGTCGCCGGGAATGCCCCAGCCGCCGAGCTGCGCCAAAGTCTGGCCGCCGAGACTCGACCCGCCGGTGCCGAAGAATACGAGCGTGCGTGCACCTTGAATCAGACGCTGAAGCGCGGCGCGCGCAGCACCGATATCGTCGCGCCATTCTGGCACGCGCAGCAAGGGAAGCGTCGCCTGCGCGTATGCCTCGCGCAAGGAGACAAGCCGCGGCTCGAGCTTGGCGAGATCGGCATGAAGCGCGGCCTGGCTTAGGCCGGCGCCGCCGATTTTGGACTCAAGGCAACCTTCGACCGACTGCGACAGCATCTAGCGTCTGCTAACCCGGCGCCGCGGCGGAAACCGGCTTGCCGACGATGGTCGTGATCAGCCGGTCGGCTTCGATCAGGCGTTTCGCCACGCGCTTTATGTCATCCAAGGTCACAGCTTCGACCAAGGCATTGCGCCGGTGGACGTAATCAATGCCGAGATCCTCGATCTGGATCCATAGCAATTGATTGGCGATGCTCGACGATGACTCGAAGCGCAAGGCATAAGCGCCGGTGAGGTAACTCTTGGCGCTTGCCAGCTCTTCCGCGGTAGGTCCTTGCTCGGCGAGCCGCCTGAGTTCGCTTTCGATCACATCCAAGGATCGTCCCACCGCCTCGTTCTTCGTGGCTACGTTGCCGACGAAGACGGAGCCGTGCTGATACGGAAACAGGTTGGAATGAACCGAATAAGCGAGCCCGCGCTTCTCGCGGACTTCCTCCATAAGGCGCGAGGCGAAACCGCCGCCGCCGATGATGTAATTGAGCACATAAGCGGCGATGAAATCGTCGTCCTTACGGGCGATGCCGCGATGACCGAACTGCGCCACGGACTGCGGCACGTCCATCTCGATGACCTCGCGCGTGGGCCCGAGCGGCGGCTCGGCCTCGGCGACCGAACTGAGCGTGGAGTTTGCAGGCAAGTTCCCGAAGACATGGTCGAGCGTCCTGCCTAGCGTCTCCGCGTCGATATCGCCGACCACGGAGATCACCAGCTTGTCGCGGGCGAAGACGCGGGCGACGTAATCCTTGAGGTCTTCGCGTGTCATAGAAGCAATCGAGGCCTTGCTGCCCTTGATCGGGCGCCCATAGGGGTGATCGCCGAACGCCAGTCGATCCCAGGCGAGCGAAGCTACGGTGCCCGGATCGTTCTCGTCGAATTTCAGGCCGGCCAGGATCTGCGCCCGTACGCGTTCGATCGCATCCTGATCGAAGCGCGGCTCGGTGAGCGCGAGGCGGACGAGATCGAACACCTCATCCTTGTTGGCGGAGAGTGTCTGCACATTGCCGAGCATCACGTCGCGGCTCGCGTCGAAATCCATGCGCATGGCAAGCGCCTGCGCACGTTCCTGGAAGCCGACCGCGTCGAACGGGCCCGCGCCCTCGTCCATCATGGCCGTGACGAAATAGGCGAGCCCTTCCTTTCCTTGCGGGTCTTGGCTCGATCCGCCGCGAAAAGCGAAGCGCATGGCAATGAGGGGATTGTCGTGGCTTTCGACGAGCCACGCCTCGATGCCGCCAGGGCTGATCACACGCTGGATTTTCATTGTGTCGATCTCGGCCGCAGGCGTGGACGCTGCGGCGCTGGCTGCCAAAGCCAGCCCCAGGCCAAGCGATAGGAGGGATGGAGCCCGGAGCCCAACCGCCATGGCAGGCTACGACTTGCCTTTAGGGGCATTGGCCGGCTGTTCGGTGACGCTGCTCGTGAAGTCTGGAGCGGGCAGCAGATAGCCGGTGACTGAATTCTTGTCGACCAGATATTTTCGGGCGGCATGGTGCAGGTCTGCCACCGTCACGCGCTTGAGCCGGTCCGGCCATTGCTCGACATCGGCGACGTTCATGCCCGTTGCCAGTCTCCAGCCATAATGCCGCGCCATACGTGATTGGCTGTCCTGGGTGTAGACGAACTCGGCGAGATAGGAGGCGCGCGCGCGATCGAGCTCGTCTTGGGTAACGCCCTTGTCGCGAAGATCGGCAATCACGCTTTCGATCCCCTTTTCCAGTTCTTCGGCGGAAACGTTGGGCGCGGCGATAGCGTAAAAACCGAGCCGGCCGGAATCGACGCCGGAGTCCGAGTACCAGCCGCCGGCGCTCGCTGCCTTTTTCTCCTGGACCACGAGCCGCTTGTAGAGCCGGCTCACCGAGCCGGCGGCGGCGACGCGCATCAACAGGTCCAGTGCCTCGGCCTCGCCCGGCTCGGCTGAAGCATAGCTCGGTGCGAGATAATAGCGTTGCACGGTGGTA
The DNA here is from genome assembly GCA_052039105.1 of Methyloceanibacter sp. Lineage (GTDB taxonomy): Bacteria > Pseudomonadota > Alphaproteobacteria > Rhizobiales > Methyloligellaceae > Methyloceanibacter. The sequence continues at coordinate 17,922 of JBQGDO010000082.1, read as the reverse complement.
CGGCCCGCGCGCGCGTCTTCAAGGGTTACCCGCACCGGCGCCAAGCGCGGCGGCTCTTTTGGCCGGTGGCGGCCATTCGCCGTGCCATTTGCTTCGATCTTGCCGAAGGTGTTCTCGGCGAGCGTCTTGACCTCATCGGGCTCCACGTCGCCGGCGATCACCAGGATGGCGTTGTTCGGCGCGTAGAAGCGCCGATAGAAGGCGAGCGCATCAGAACGCCCAAGCCCCCTGATCTCGTGTTCCCAACCGATGATGGGAATGCCGTAGGGGTGATTGGCGTAGAGCGCCGCCATCATCTGCTCTTGCAGAATGCTGCCGGGATCGTTGTCGACCCGAGTGCGGCGCTCCTCGAGAATGACATTGCGCTCGGTCGCCACATCGCCCTCGGTGAGGCGAAGATTGGCCATGCGGTCGGCCTCCATCTCCATGACGAGAGGCAGCCGGTCCTTGGACACGCGCTGGAAATAGGCGGTGACGTCGTGGTTGGTGAAGGCGTTGTCCTCGCCCCCGTTCCTGGCGACGATCTTGGAGAACTGTCCGGTCGCGACCTGGTCGGTTCCCTTGAACATCAAATGCTCGAGAAAATGCGCAATGCCTGAGGACCCCGGCGGCTCGTCCGCGGCGCCGGCCTTGTACCAGATCATCTGCGTCACCACTGGGGCACGATGGTCAGGAATGACGAGAACGTGCAATCCGTTCTTCAAGGTGAACTCGGTGACGCGGGGCGAGGCGTGCACGCCTTGTGCCGTCACCGCGACGGCAAGCGAGGCGAGCGAAGCAAGCGCCAATCCTGCTCGTGGATCGAGCGCGGAGAGAAACTGATCGAAAAACCACATCGTCATTGATCGGGACCGGGAATGTGTCACAGGTTGAGATCCAGTCGGGCCGAACGCCAGGCCGGAAGTCCTGGCCTCACATTTCAGGCGTTGGACGGGCATTTTCAAGCCAAATCGGTGCCAAGGCACCTAAAGGGGCCTCGGTCTAGTAGAGGACGTTAGGATTCTTGTAGCTGTCCGGCGTGACCGGCTTGAACAAATCTTCCTCGGGATTTGGTTGCTCCTGAGCCACGTGCGGCTTGAGAGGCTGCGGCTTCGCTTGCGCCGTGTCCTCCTTCGGCTTGTCGGACGGATCGGGCTCGGGAACGTCGTCGGGCGGCGGCGCCTCTTTCTTCGGCAGTAGCTTGGTGAAGAGGGTCGGCTTGCCGATATAGGGATGGAGCGGCGTCTGGTCCGGCCTATCCTTGATAGCGGCCTGCTTCTGCGCCTCCTGGACCTCTTGTTGCTCGACCTCCGGATTTTTCGGCCAATCCTCACGGGCCGTCGCCACGGCGACGCCGGTGCCAGGCTGCGGCAGAGCTTGCGGATTGGGCGGAACGAGCAGCGGCGGCCTCTCGGCCATTTTCACATCGGGTTCGTTCGTGTTGCCGGAAAGGCCGACCGCATCAAAGACCGCGCCTTGAAACTCAATGCCGCCACAGCCGCCAAGGGCAAGCATGGCGGCAAGCGTCGCTGCCAGACCGGCCGCCCGAAGGGAGCGATTTATGCGTGTGGCGTGCACCAAGGCTCCCCCCTGAAAACCCCGCGATTCCGGCTTTCGCTACAGTTTAGAAGGGTTTCCGACCTTTTTGTGACCCCTAAACAAGGAGTCATATAGAAGTCCCACGACCCCGGCAACAATGGCCATGTCGGCGACATTGAACACGTACCACTGGAAGCCGAACGCGTGAAACGAGAAGAAATCCGCCACCGCGCCATAAACCACGCGATCAATGGCGTTGCCGATGGCGCCGCCGATGATCAGGCCGATCGAGATTGCGGCGAGCTTCGTGGTCTGATGCGCAAGCCAGGCCGCAAGCGCGAGACTTGCGGCAACCGCAAATAGGATCAGACCCCAGCGGCCGGCGGCACTTTCCTGCGGCAAGAGCCCGTAGCTGATGCCCTGGTTCCAGACCAGGATCAGGTCGAAGAACGGCGTCAAGGTCACGGTGCCCCTGGCGGCGATGTCATAGACATAGAGCATCCAGGCTTTGTGCGCCTGATCGACAAGCACCGTCAGCAGCGCGACGCCAAGGCCGAGCGGCGACAGTGGACCCCAGAACCAGTTCGCTTTCGGCATGGCGCTACTCGGCGGCCGCGCGGCTTGCATCGAACTGCCTGACCGCCGCCGCATCGCGCAAGGAAAGTTCGGGGAACTCCGGGTCGGAGCCGACCTCTTCGAGGATCTTCCAGGAACGGGCGCATTTCCGCCCCCTCGCCCGCTCGAAAACCACGGCCACGCCTTTGACCTCGTCGAGGCGGAAGGCGCCCTCCGGAGCCTCGCCGAGCAGAAGCCGCGCGCCGCTGGTGATGGCGATCTCGGCGAGGTCGATGCCAGACAGCGCGGCGCGGAGTTCCTTGTCGGCGACATAGACCTTGGGCGCGGCCTCGAGGCTAGAGCCGATGCGTCCTTCTTTCCGCTCGATCTCGAGCGCGCCGGTCACGACGCGGCGCACTATGCGCACCTTGCGCCATTTCTCGGCGAGTTTCCGGTCATGCCACTCTTTGGGGATTTGCGGGAAGAGGCGGAGATGTACCGAACCCTTCTCATCGGGAAAGCGATTGAGCCAGGCCTCCTCCATGGTGAAGCAGAGCATCGGCGCAAGCCAGGCGGTGAGCGCCTCGAACACACGGTCGAGCACGGTGAGCGCGGCGCGGCGCCTGGTGCTGTCATAGGGATCGCAATAGAGCGCGTCCTTGCGGATGTCGAAATAAAAGGCCGAGAGATCGTTGACGGCGAAATTGAGCAGCGCGTGGAAGATGCGCTTGAAATCGAAGGCGTCGTAGCCCGCCCGCACGACCTCTTCGAGCTCGGCCAAGCGCGAAAGCATATAGCGCTCAAGTTCCGGCATTTCCGCGTAGGGCGTAGCCAGATTGGGCCGGTAATGCGCGAGATTGCCGAGCAGGAAGCGAAGCGTGTTGCGGAGCTTGCGGTAGGACTCGACATTCGCCTTGATGATCTCGGGCCCGATGCGCAGATCCTCGGCATAATCGGAGCTCATGGCCCAGAGCCGCAAGATCTCGGCGCCGGATTGGCGGATCACGTCTTGTGGCGCCACCACATTGCCGACCGACTTCGACATTTTGCGCCCGTCCTCGTCCACCACGAAGCCGTGCGTGACGACCGCGTCGTAGGGAGCGCGCCCGCGCGTGCCGCAGGATTCCAAGAGCGAGGACTGGAACCAGCCGCGATGCTGGTCCGAACCTTCGAGATAGAGATCGGCAGGCCATCTGAGGTCGGGACGCTGCTCGAGCACGAAGACATGCGTGCACCCGGAGTCGAACCAGACATCGAGAATGTCGTCGACCTTCTCCCAGTCGGCGGGATTGTCGACCAGACCGTGCAAAAAGCGCTCTTTGGCGCCCTGCTTGAACCAGGCATCTGCGCCCTCACTGCGGAAGGCGACGAAGATTCTGTCGATCAATTCCTGCGAGCGCGCGAGGTCCCGGCGCGGGACGACCGCTCCGGTCTCCTTGTGGCGGAACACGGTGAGCGGAACGCCCCAGGCGCGCTGCCGCGACACCACCCAATCGGGGCGCGTCTCGACCATACCAGTGATGCGGTTCTCGCCCTGCGGCGGGACCCAGCGCGTCGCCGCGATCGATCTCAGCGCGCGCTGCCGCAGCGTGTCGCCGCTCGCCCCGATATCCTTGTCGACGGCGATGAACCATTGCGGCGTGGCGCGGAAGATCACCGGCTTTTTCGAGCGCCAGGAATGCGGATAGTCGTGCTTGTGGCGGGCGCGGGCGATCAGCGCGCCGGCCTCGGTCAGCGCGGCAATCACCGCGAAATTGGCGTCGCCGAACTTGCCCTTGTCGTCGATCACGCGCTTGCCCTCGAAGCCCGACGCTTCCCTGGTGAAGAAGCCCGCCTCGTCGACCGTGAAAGGAATGCCGGTGTCGATTCCACGCGCTTGCAGCGCGGCCTTGTTCTCTTCCCAGACCTCGAAATCCTCCGTACCGTGGCCGGGCGCGGTATGGACGAAGCCCGTGCCAGTATCTTCCGTCACATGCTCGCCGGCTAGCAGCGGCACGTCGAAATCATAACCTTGGCCGCGCAGGGGATGTGCAAGGGTAATCGCTTCAAGGGCCGGCGCCGGCATGTGACCGAAGCGCCGCCACGCGGTGACACGCGCGGCCTTGAACACGTCCTCGGCGAGCTTGTCGGCGAGGATCAGCCGGTCGCCGACCTTGGCCCAATTGTCGTCCGGCGCATGCGTGACCTCGTAGACGCCATAGTCGATCGACGGCGAGAAGGAGACCGCGCGGTTGCCGGGAATGGTCCAGGGCGTCGTCGTCCAGATGACAACCGAAGCTTTCCTGATCTCGTCCGGCAAGAAGAACTCGTCGTCATTGGGACCGATATCGATTCTCGGTCCGGCATAGGAGGCGACGGGAAATTTCACCCAGATCGCCGGGCTCTCGATCTCCTCATATTCGACCTCCGCCTCGGCGAGCACCGTGCGCTCGACCACCGACCACATGGCCGGCTTCGAGCCCCGATAGAGGAGGCCGTTCATGGCGAACTTCATCAGCTCGGCGGCGATCGTGGCCTCCGCGTCGAAACTCATAGTGGTATAGGGATGCGCCCAGTCGCCGACGCCGCCGAGGCGTTTAAACTCCTCGCGTTGCACGTTGAGCCAGTGCTCGGCGTAGGCGCGGCACTCGGCGCGGAAGGCGAGCATTGCCTCGGCGTCGGAGAGATCGGGCTTCGACTTGCCTTTTGAGCGGTAATTCTCCTCCTCGACCTTCCACTCGATGGGCAGCCCGTGGCAATCCCAGCCCGGCACGTAATTGGCATCCTTGCCCATCATCTGCTGCGAGCGGACCAGCACGTCTTTCAGGATCTTGTTCAGACCGGTGCCGATATGAATGTTGGCGTTGGCATAAGGCGGACCGTCATGCAGCACGAAGGCGGTGCGTTCCCTCGCCTCTGCGCGTAGCCGCTTGTAAAGGCCGAGCCTCTCCCAGCGCTTGAGCAGTTCCGGCTCGCGCTCGGGCAAACCGGCCTTCATCGGGAAATCGGTCTTCGGCAGGAATAGCGTCTCGCTCCAGTCGCGGCCGGTCTGGGCCTGCACGGCTTGCGCTTCGAGGCGCGCGACCAGCGATTGCGGCCTCGCCTTTTCGCGCTTGCCTGGCCCAACCTCTCTAGCCTTTGGCTTGGCTTTGGCGGCCGGCTTTACGCGATGTTTCGCGGACGCCTTCGCCTTGGGAACCGGCTTCGTCTTGGGCTTGACCTTGGACCCCCTGCCGCTGGCGGCTTTGGCCGATCTCGGCTTGGTTGCGGGTTTCACTGTTTTGCGCTTGGGCGCGGTTTTGGACTTGCCGGCCGCAACCTTGCGGGCCGCCCTGGATGCGCCCTTCGCTTTGCGCGTTGCGCTTTTGGCCCGCGTCGCTTTGGCGGATGTCTTGCCGCTCTTGGTGGTTTTCGCCATGACCCTTGCTTCTTTGCCTTCCCCGCTTCAGTCCCCGCGGCGTTCTAGCAACCGCGCTCTCCACATGAAAGGGCTTCCTCGCCGCGCTTCGCCGCTGTCAGCCGCGCCGGCGCCTGCTAAGCTCGTGCCAGGACGTAACTAGCGGCGGGGGTCTCTCGATGCGTCTTCCATTTCGCGCGTTAGGGGTTTGGGTCTGCACCGCCTCAGCGGTTTTTGCCGTACAGCCGAATCAGGCGGAGCTCGACCGTGCCATCGAGGCCATCGACAGCGCGCGCACCGCAGTGACTGAGGCCTTGAACAAGGCGCCGCTCGGCTTCCGCCGCATTCTGTTCGTCAAGGACATCCCCGAGGGCTTCGCTGCCTATCAGCCGCGCGCCGACAACACGTTTCGGACCGACGAGCCGATCATCGTCTATACCGAGCCGATCGGCGTCGCCTGGAGGAAGGAAGGGGATGAATATTCCTCCAAGCTCGTAGTCGATTTCGAAATCCGTTCGCCGGACGGCCAAGTGCTCGCCGGCCAGCGCGGCTTCGGGGAGTTCGAGCTCGATGCGCGCGAGCCGCCGCTCGATTATATGAGTCACATCAAGCTCGATGTGACCGGCGCGCCGGAAGGTTCCTACATTCTCGGCATCACCATTCACGACACCAATAGCGGCAAGTCGGCAACCACGGATCTGCCGTTCGAGATCAAATAGAGTCGTCCTCCTCGGCGAGCGCGCGGCCGAGCTTGTAGCGGCGCATCGGATCGTCGAGGTCGATCCGCATCAAGGCTTCGCGGGCGCGATCGCAGTCTTCGTGCATTTGGTCGGCGAGTGCTGCCGCGCTGGAAAAGGTCTGGTCGGGACGCAAGAAGGCGATGAACTCCGCTTCGACTTCGCTGCCGTAAAGATCTCCGGCGAAATCGAGGAGATAGGCTTCGAGCACCGGTTCGCCTTCGCCGAAGGTCGGGCGGGCGCCGACATAGCCGGCGGCATGATAGCGCCGGCCGGCATGGTCGACGCGCATGGCATAGATGCCGTGGCCGATATCCTGGCCGGGCGCGAGCGGCAGATTCAGGGTCGGAAAGCCGAGACCCTTGCCGCGGCCGGCGCCTTCACTCACCTGGCCGCGTACCCGCCACCAATAGCCGAGCTGATCCGCCGCCGGGCGGACCTCGCCGCGGCGGAGATGCTCGCGGATTTTGCTCGAGGAGAACGTCGTTCCGGAGGCGCCGACCGGCGCCACCACATCGACGCCGAAGCCAAATTGCTTGCCGAGCACGGCAAGCTGTTCGGTCGTGCCGCTGCGACCTTTGCCGTAAGCGAAGTCGTGGCCTACCACGACATGGCTCGCGCCGAGCCCCTTTGCCACCACCTCGCCGGCGAAGTCCTCCGCGCTCAGCGCGGCAAGCTCCCGGTTGAAATCGATGATGAAGGTCTGATCGAGACCAAGCGCCTCAAGCAGCTCAAGCTTCAGGGCAAGCGGGGTGAGGCGGAAGAACGGCTGGTCCGGGGTGAAGAACTGCCGCGGATGCGGCTCGAAGATCACCGCGCCCGAGCGGCGTCCTTCCCGCTTGGCGATTCCGATCGCCTCGCCGAGCACCGCCTGATGGCCGCGATGGACCCCGTCGAAATTGCCGATAGCAAGGCTTGCACCCTTGAGGTCGGGCGGCACGTCCCGCCAAGAGCGCACAATCTGCATGGCTAACGGCTCTAGTCCCGCTATTGGCGCGGCGCGCGACGGTCGACCATCATTACGGCTTCTCCTTCGAGCACCGTCTTGCCGTTGACAGCTGCGTCGCAAGCGAACGTGGCGCGGCCTTTTTCCGAGTCGAGCCCGGTCACTTTCAAGGTCGCCACCACCTCGTCGCCAATATAGACCGGCGCCCTGAACTTCATGCTTTGCGAAAGATAGATGCAGCCGGGCCCCGGCAACTTGGTGCCGAGCACGGTGGAGAACAGGCTGCCGGTGAGAAAGCCGTGGGCGATGCGCCGTTTGAAGATGGTACCGGCGGCAAAATCGTCGGAGAGATGCACCGGGTTGACGTCGCCAGAAAGTTCGGCGAAGGCGGCGATATCCTGTTCGGTGATCTTCTTGGCGACACTTGCTTCCATACCGACGAACAGGTCCTCGAAATAATAACCGTGGCCGAGCCCGGTACCTTTCCCATTGTTGCTCATGTGATTTCCCTGCTGCTTAACGATGGCGGGCAAAATAGCGAAGCCCTTGTTGCGCTGCAATATTGCGCGTCCGCGGCTTGGCCGGAGCAAAAATCTCTGCTGCTGGATGGGCTTAACCATCCATTCACGGCCAAACCGTAAGGTTCCAACGAGGACAGGCCGATCGCGCTTAGTGCTGGCTGGACGCCTCACGCAGGTCAGGCCGAACGGCCGGGGGCGTGAGGAGTGGAGGACATAATGGCTGTCGATCATAGCATGAAGGTGCTCGTCGTCGACGACTACAAGACGATGATCAGGATCATCCGCAATCTCCTGAAGCAACTCGGCTTCGCCAATGTCGACGAGGCTTCCGACGGCAGCTCTGCGCTCAGCCTGATGCGACAGAACGAGTACGGGCTCGTCATCTCCGACTGGAATATGGAGCCGATGACGGGCTACGAGCTGTTGCGCGAGGTGCGCGCCGACGACCGCCTGTCGCACACGCCCTTCATCATGGTGACGGCGGAGTCGAAGACCGACAACGTGATCGCGGCGAAGAAGGCCGGGGTGAACAACTATATCGTCAAGCCGTTTAACGCGGCGACCTTGAAAGCGAAGATCGACGCCGTTTTCGGCGAATAGCTCCAGACATCGAGGGGTGGGGGCAATGCCAGGGCGCGGAAGGATGTCCGCAAAGCGCCGGTCGCGGCCGCGTGCGCAGTTGAAGGATCTCGAGGGCGGCCGCACAGTCGCCGAGGAGATCACCGTGCTGGTGAACACTTTGCGCGAGCTTGCAGCCATCCGCGCGACGGCCGAAGACGCCGCCGGCCGCATCCTCGATTCGGCCGAGCATTTGCTCGCATTCGCCGACAAGGAAGAGGCGGAAAAGGCGCAAGAGGCCATTTTCGCCATCATGACGGCGTGCGGCTTCCACGACCTGGTCGGCCAGCGCGTCACCAAGATCGCCGAGTCGCTAGACCGCGTGCTGGCGAGAAAGCGCGCCGCGGGAGGAAAACCCCAAGCTTCAGCGGCGACAGGCAAGACGCGAGGGCTTGATGGACCTTCGCTGTCCGGCACGACCGACGAGGTCCAGGCACGCATCGACGCGCTTTTCCGCGACAACTAACTCACCAGACCAGCGCCGGCATGGCGGCAAGCGGCCTCCCCGCTTGCGCGAACAGTTCGGCGAGATGGCGCGCATCGAGCGCGTCTGTGCCGGCATCGCCGCCGCTGTTCGCCGGAACATGCAATCCGCTCGCAACGAATACGGAGCTGATGCCGAGCGCTGCCGCGCCGGCAATGTCGGTGTTCACGCCGTCGCCGATCGCGAGCACCTCGCTGCGCGGCACGTCGTGGCCGACGATCTTGGCGATGGTCTCGAGTGCGAGCAGGTAGATCGGCGCATAAGGCTTGCCGGCATAGATCACGCTGCCCCCTTCCCGCTCGTAGATCGCGGCCAGCGCGCCGGCGCAATAGACCAGCCGGTCGCCGCGCTCGACCAGATGATCCGGATTGGCGCAGATCATCGGCAGCCTGCGCGCGGCGAGCGCACGCAAGCGCTCGACATAATCGTCGGGCGTCTCGGTCTCGTCGTCGAACAGTCCCGAGCAGACGATCAGCGCCGCCTCCTCGGGCGGGCCGAGCTTGACCGGGAGACCGTGAAAGATCGGCCGGTCGCGCTCGGGCCCGAGATGGTAGACGGTGGCGCCTTCATGCTTGCCGAGTTCGTGCCGGGTGAGGTCGCCGGAGGTGACGGTCGCATCGTAGGCCTGGTCGGGAACGCCGAGATGGCGGAGCTGTTCCTGCACCGAGGGACTTGGCCGCGGCGAGTTCGACAGCAGCACGACGATGCCGCCCTGCTTGCGAAAGGCTCGCGCCGCCTCCACCGCGCCGGGAAAGGCGCGCCGGCCGTTGTGCATCACGCCCCAAATGTCCACCAGCCAGGCGGAGTAGTGTGAAGCCAGCTCGTTGATCTGCTCAATGATGGGAATGGCGACGGGGACGGTCATGGCGCTCCGGGTTAGAGGCTCGCTAAGGCAGGGTCAAGGCATGCGACTCCGTTGCCGCGATGCCAAAGCACCCGGGCTTTGCTCTTCTCTTCCCCCTCAAGACACGAGGGGGTGGCGCGCCGAAAGGCGCAGTCCAGTATGGTGTCCGCGATCTGTCTCCAGACCGCGGCGGGCGCCTTCCGGCGCGCCACATGCGCTCAAGTAGGCCGGAGGCCGGTAGCGCATGCTCATTTGCGGCGTCTTTGCTCGGCATCGGGCCCCGCTTTCGATTGGTCTTACCGCGCTCGAACGGAGCGCGAGGCCAAGTCGTCAGTCAGCTCCTGACAGGGACCCGTAATGGTCCCGGGGGGACCCCCGATGCGGCCCGAGTACCCGGCTTGCGAAGCCGAACCCGCGGGCGCCGCACCCCGTCCCGCCTCACGAACGCCTCGAGAAACGCCCCTTCAGTGGACGAGGTTGCCTCGAGTCTAAGTGCGTCCAGGGAGGCGGGGATTAATTTCTTTTGACCCCAAATGGTCTCGCCATTGCCGCGAAGACGGCCACAGGGAGGTTACCGGGCTTGGCTTTCGCGGCGCATTTTTCCGATAATTCGGGACAGTTTGCGGCGTATAATCTGGATGGTTCTTACAGAGATTTGTGGCAAGCGTGCCGCCGAGCCGCCCGCGGTCCGAGCACGGACGGCATTCCACCAGGAGATTTACGACAATGGTTCACTCACTGCTCAAAGCGGGCGCCTTGGCGCTCGGCAGCTTGACCGTCGCAGCCCCGGCCCTCGCCGTCACATCGCTTCCCCTGAACAGCGCCGTGCCGCTCGTCGTCCTGGCGCAAGATTTGGAGAATCAGGAGGTCTGGCAGGATCTGCGCCCCGACGTCACGCCGCCGGAAGCCGCGGTCGGCAAGAAGGAAGAAGAAGCTCCGAAAGCTCCGGTCGCAGAGCCACCGATGGAGGGCGGTTCGGGCGACGTGGAGAACAAGGAGCTCTGGCAGGACCTGGAAACCGGCGTAACTCCCCCGCCGGGAGAGTAGGCTGCTGATTGGCATGAACCTCTCAGTGCGGGCCTGCGACTAAGCAGCAGGCAACACTGAGAGGAGAAGCGCCATGACTGGCACGGTTATCATTCTGTCGGGTCTTGCCATCGCCGCGTCTTTGTCCCTGACGCCGGCCCCGCCCGCCCGCACGGTTCCGTACGCAACGTCCGTCAACTCGGTGGTTCTTGACGATGGCGCCGGCGCCGCAAGAGGAAAGAAATACGTCGCGGCTAAGAGGCTCCGGGCAAGAAGGTAAGCTGCCTTAAGGCTCAGGCGGCGGCGCCCTCGATCTCGCGGAATAGTGCCGGGCTCATCGGCTTCGGCTTGCCGAGCAGATAGCCCTGGGCAAGGTCAACGCCGTAGTCGAGCAGTTTCGCCACCTGGAATTCGTCCTCGACCTTCTCGACGATCAGCTTCATGTCGAAGTCGTCGAGCGCGCGTTTCAGATCCGCGCCTGAAAAAGAGCTGCTTTTCATACTGTCGAGGAAGGGCTTGGCACCGACCTTGATGAAACGGAAGGCGCGGTCGCGCATGCCGACAAAATCCATCTCGAGATCGGCGACATGGTCGAGACTGAAGCCGTAGCCAAGCGCGGCCAAGGTATCGAGCGCGCCGAGCTCGGCTTCGTTGAGCGACATGAGCCCGGCCTGAGTCAATTCGAAGATCAGGCTGTCGCTGAGACCCGCATTCTCCTCCATGAACTCGACAAGCTCGGGGAAGAACTCGGGATCGAGCAGGGTCTTGACCGAAATGTTGCAGAATACGCCCTTGATCGGCGACTCCGGTCGGAGCCGGCGTAAGGTCTGCACGCTCTTCACCAGCAGGACATTGTCGATCAACGGCATCAGTCCGGAGTTCTCGGCCACCGCTAGGTAGGAGGCCGGCAGGATGAGGCTGTCGGTCTTGGTGCGGATGCGCGTCAGCGCTTCGAAATAGCAAGGACGCCGCTCCGGCAAGGTGACGATAGGCTGGAGGTAGAGATCAACGCGGCCAGCCTCGATGGCTTGGCTCATGATTTCGAGCATCTCGCGGGAGTCGATGGGGTTCGTCTCGATCGTCTCCGCTACGGCGGGCGCAGGTTCGGGCGCGACCGGCGCGGCAGGTTCGCCGGCGACAGGCTCCATTTCGAGGGAGGCGGCTTCCTCCTCGGCCTCGCCCCGTAGCGGCAGATCATCGTCGCCGAGGCCGCGCAGCGGCTCTTCGGCCTCGACCAGGACCTCTTCCGCCTCCTCGAGGGCGATGACGGTCAGAGTCTCTTCCTCAATTTCCGGCTCGGTTGCGAGCTCGGGTTCCGGTTCGGCCGCAGGCTCAGGTTCCGGTTCGGGTTCGGGTTCCGGCCCAGGCTCGGGCTCGATCTTCGCCACCTCGGCGACGAAGGCGGCAGAGCGTGCTGGCGCTGCGGCAGGCTCGACTCCGGAGGTTGCGATCAATTCGTGCGAAAGCTGCTTGATCAGGCCTTCCAGCATGCGCAGGTCGGCGGTCATCTTTTCGCGCTGGTTGTGCGCCTCGCCGGCGAGGTCGGCGCGCACAGCCTCGATCTTCGCATGGATCTCTTCGAACTCCTGGGCGAAGTGCTCGGACCGGCTCAAGCCGCCGATCGGCTGCGCGGCAGCATATTCGCTCACAGCCTGATCAAGCCGCTCTACCCGGTCGGTGACGAGATCGAGACGGGAGATCTCCTCCTCCAGGCGGTCGATGCGCTGCAGATCTCTGTCGATGATTTCCAGCGCCTCCTCGAAATCGCCAAGGCGCGCGCCGCTCCCGCCGCTCGGGCGCGAACGCGCGACCATGAGATAGGAGGCCGCCATCACCATATAGAGCGCGGCGGCGGCGATCAGGGCCGGGATTTGCGCGATGCCGGAATGGGCAATGAGGCCCACCGCGAAGGCGAGCGCAGTGACCGCCATGGCAATCAGGACGATCACGTCGAGCATGCTGAGCCCTCCCGAGGAGCCGCTCCGCCTAGAGGCCAAGGCAACGGTGTCCGCCACGTCCACCCCCCGTCGCAAAAATCATGCGGCGACAGGCCCCTGTAAGGCAACAGCAATTTGGCGGCCCGCCCGCCCTAGTGATAGCAGCCGAGCGCGCTGAAACCAAGCCGCGCCGTGCGCCTCCTGCGCCAACGTTTGCCTAGGGGTTGAACACTTCAACAAATCGTGGGCGCGACCAACCGCGCTGCCCAAATGTCAAATTCCTGGGCTAGTCTCTCTTCTCAATCGCGTGTTCGAGGATGGGCCGGAAAATGAAAATCAAGTTCATCACTATCGGGGCGACGGCGCTGCTCGGCCTGTCTTTGTTTGTCGTTACGGGGACAACGCGCGCGGCCGATCCGACCACCCCGGTCGAGCTGGTCGACGCGTTGAATAGCGTGTTCGGGAAATATCCCGGCACCCGCTCGGGCCACGCCAAAGGATTTTGCCTGACCGGCCAGTTCACGCCGGCGACCGACGCCGCCAAGCTGTCCAAGGCCGCGCATTTCGCCAAGCAGGTACCGGTCATCGCGCGCTTCTCGATGGGCGGCGGCAATCCGCAAGCGCCGGACAACGCCAAGGACAATGTGCGTGGACTTGCCATCCGCTTCGATCTCGGCGGCGGCGCCTCGACCGATCTCGTGCTGATCTCGGCGCCGGTGTTTCTCACCCCGACCCCCGCTTTGTTCGTAGAGTTGCTGCAAGCGATCGCCTCGGGCGACAAGGCGAAGGTCGGGGCGTATTTCGCCGCGCATCCGGAGGCGAAACGGCAAGGCGAATGGCTCGCCAGCCATCCCGTGCCGGCGAGCTATGCCGGCGTCGACTATTTCGGCGTGCATGGCTTCACCTTTACCAATGCGCAGGGCGAGACCGCGCTCGTCAAATACAAGGCTATCCCCGATGCTGGTGAGCTGGGGCTCTCCGACGAGGACGCCAAGGCCAAAGGCGCGGATTTCTACGCGGCGGAGATGAAGGAGCGGCTCGCCAAGGGACCGGTCTCGTTCGAGCTTGTGGCGGTGCGCGGGCGCGACGGCGATCAGACCTCCGACCCGACGACCAGATGGGAGGACGAGGACGGGCGCGCGACCACGCCGCTCGGCAAGATCAGCATCGAGGCGCTGGCGCCGAATGCAACTTGCGACGCGTTCTCCTTCCTGCCGGGGAACGTGACCGAAGGCATTTCAGGTCCGCCCGACGATCCGGTATTCCAGATCCGGTCGGCGGACTATCTCGTCTCGTTCACCCGCCGGGTGGCGCAATAAGGCGGGTCGTTCGCCTTGACAGCGGCGTGGCGCGACTTTATCTCACGCGCAGCGGTTAGCACTCGCAAAGCGTGAGTGCCAACCCGGCACAATCCTTTATTTTCCAGCAAGTTCTTCGGAGACAGATCCATGAAATTCCGACCCCTGCACGATCGCGTGGTCGTGCGCCGGCTCGAGGAGGAGCTGAAGACCAAAGGCGGCATCATCATCCCGGATACCGCCGCGGAGAAGCCACAGACCGGCGAAGTGATCGCCGCCGGGCCGGGCGCCCGCGGCGAGGACGGCAAGCTTCAGCCCATGGGCGTGAAGGCCGGCGACAAGGTGCTGTTCGGCAAATGGTCCGGCACCGAGGTCAAGATCGACGGCGAGGACCTCCTGATCATGATGGAGTCCGACATCATGGGGATCCTCGGCTGATCCCGTTCCCACAACCCCCACAGCCACCCCACGTCAGAACGACCGGAGCAAGTTCAGATGGCAGCGAAAGATGTGAAGTTTTCGGCCGAGGCGCGCGAGCGGATGCTGCGCGGCGTCGACGTGCTGGCCAATGCGGTCAAGGTCACGCTCGGCCCCAAGGGCCGCAACGTGATTCTGGAGAAGTCGTTCGGAGCGCCGCGCTCGTCCAAGGACGGCGTGACCGTCGCCAAAGAGATCGAGCTCGAGGATAAGTTCGAGAATATGGGCGCGCAGATGCTGAAGGAGGTCGCGTCCAAGACCAACGACACGGCGGGCGACGGCACCACCACCGCCACGGTGCTGGCTCAAGCCATCGTTCGCGAGGGCTTGAAGGCGGTCGCCGCTGGCATGAACCCGATGGATCTCAAGCGCGGTATCGATAAGGCCGTGGTCGACGTGGTCGAGGAGATCAAGAAGCAGTCGAAGAAGGTAAAAGGCTCGGAAGAGATCGCCCAGGTCGGCACCATCTCCGCCAATGGCGAGAAGGCGATCGGCGACATGATCGCCGAGGCGATGCAATAGGTCGGGAATGTGGGCGTGATCACCGTCGAGGAAGCCAAGAGCCTCGACTCTGAGCTCGAAGTGGTCGAGGGCATGCAGTTCGACCGCGGCTATATCTCGCCCTATTTCATCACCAATGCCGAGAAGATGGTGGCCGAGCTCGATAGCCCCTACATTTTAATCTATGAAAAGAAGCTCTCGGGTCTGCAGTCGCTGTTGCCGCTGCTCGAATCCGTGGTGCAGTCCGGGCGTCCGCTGCTGGTGATCGCCGAGGATGTGGAAGGCGAGGCGCTCGCCACGCTCGTCGTCAACAAACTGCGCGGCGGCTTGAAGGTCGCGGCGGTGAAGGCGCCGGGCTTCGGCGATCGCCGCAAGGCCATGCTGCAGGACATCGCCGTCCTGACCGGCGGCGAGATGATCTCCGAGGATCTCGGCATCAAGCTCGAGAACGTCACCATCAAGATGCTGGGTCAGGCGAAGAAAGTGTCGATCACCAAGGACGACACCACCATCGTCGACGGCGCCGGCAAGAAGGATGACATCAAGGCGCGCATTGCCCAGATCAAGCAGCAGATCGAGGATACGACCTCCGACTACGACCGCGAGAAGCTGCAAGAGCGGCTGGCGAAGCTCGCCGGCGGCGTTGCGGTGATCAAGGTTGGCGGCGCGACCGAGGTCGAGGTGAAGGAGAAGAAGGACCGCGTCGACGATGCGCTCAACGCGACGCGCGCCGCAGTCGAGGAAGGCATCGTGCCGGGTGGCGGCGTGGCCCTGCTCTGGGCGGCCAAGAGCCTCAAGACCAAGGCCGACAACGACGACCAGGAGGCAGGCATCAATATCGTGCGCCGCGCGCTCCAGGCGCCGATCCGGCAGATCGCCGAGAATGCCGGCGTCGAGGGCTCGATCGTGGTCGGAAAGGTGACCGATCAGAAGTCCGCCTCATTCGGTTACGATGCCCAGAATGACGAATATGGCGACCTCATCGCCAAGGGCATCATCGACCCCGCCAAGGTCGTGCGCACGGCGCTGCAGGATGCGGCGTCGGTGGCCGGCCTGCTGGTCACGACCGAGGCGGGCGTGGCCGAGGCGCCGAAGAAGAAGGACGAGCACATGCACATGCCTCCCGGCGGCATGGGCGGCATGGACATGATGTAGTCCTGATGTAGTCCTGAAGCCTCAGACGAAATGTGGAAGGGCCGCTCACTCGAGCGGCCCTTTTTCTTTCGCGCCACCGTGGCTTCCCGACCGCGCCGGTCGCCGTTAACGCTAGGTTTACGAAGGTTGCACGGAGGCGCGCCCACCCACTAATTTCACTCAAGCAACTCTCAATGGAGGAATGGGGCGCTGGCAATCGCCGCTCGAATATTCCAAATCCTGCAAATACGCTTGCACCGCCACCTGCTGGACCCCTGGCAGGATTGGCGTCTCGGCATCGACGCATCGGGGCGGCATTGGCCAAGTGAGCTATCGCTGCAAGGGGCAAACGCGGAGCAAGCGTCCGAATATATCGGCACGCCGACCTGGGTCTTGAGCCGCGCCCTCGATCGCCTTGGCATCAACCCGCGCGATTTTGTGTTCGTCGATCTTGGCTCGGGCAAGGGCCGGGTCATTCTGCGGGCCGGCGCCCGCCCATTTCGCCGCGTCGAAGGCGTCGAGTTCTCCGAGCCGCTGCACCGCCAGGCCGTCGGCAATATCGCCAGAGCGGAAGCCTTGGGCCATCTCCGCGCTCCGGTCATCGCGCACAATATCGACGCGGCCAAATACGACCTGCCCCGGGAGAAGCTGGTCATCTATTCCTTCAGCCCCTTCGGCAAGAAGGTGATGCAGCAATTTGCCGATCGGCTCGTCGCCTCGCTCCGGGCGCATCCGCGCGACTGCTATTTCATCCATCTCAATCCGCAACACCCGGAGTGCCTGGGGGGCGCCTTCGAACCCATGGCACCGTCGCCGCGTCAGGCCACCCTCGACAGGTTGATATCGCCTTGGCCGCTCAGGATCTATCGGTACCGGGAGGCCTTCGGCGGCGCGGCGGCCTAGGGTTGGCGCCCTTCGCCGCTGCATTTTGCCGCGTGCCCGCTCACGGCGGCCTTACATAAACGTAATTTCCCCCATGCCCGGTTTTGGCCTTATCGTCGGCAAGTTTTGCCTCCATCCGGGAGTGACTCGGAGCCGGCCCGCCCTATGGCGAACTTCAAGAGCACGTATAGAGATTTCTCCCGCATTGCCGTTCCCTATTTCCGGTCCGAGGATCGCTGGGCCGGCCGCGTGCTGCTGGCCTCCGTCATCTCACTGCAGCTGTTCCAGGTCTGGCTGAACGTTCAGTTCAATTCCTGGTACAACACCTTCTACACGGCGCTGCAAAACAAAGACTGGAACACGTTTATCTATCAGATCGGCGTGTTCAGCGTGCTCGCCGCCTTCTTCATCGTCAGCGCCGTCTATCAGCTCTACTTGCAGCAATGGCTGACCATCAGATGGCGGCACTGGCTCACCAACCGCTATCTCGGCCGGTGGCTCGACCAGAGCACGCATTACCGCATGCGGCTGAAGGGTGATCAGGCCGACAATCCCGATCAGCGCATCGCCGACGATGTGCGTGAGTTCATCGAGAACACGCTCAATATCGGCATCGGTCTGTTGGGCTCGATCGTCACCTTGGTTTCGTTCGTGTGGATCTTGTGGACCTTGTCGGCGGCGACCCCGCTGATGATCGGCTCCAGCACCTTCCAGATTCCCGGCTATCTGGTGTGGGCGGCGCTGATCTACGCCATTTTCGGCACCTGGGTGACGCATCTCGTCGGGCGACCGCTGATCAAGCTCAATTTCGATCAGCAGCGCTACGAAGCGGACTTCCGTTTCTCGCTGGTGCGTTTGCGCGAGAACGCCGAGGAAGTCACCTTGCTCGCGGGGGAACCGGCGGAGAAGGAGCGCCTGAGCGACCGCTTCGGATGGGTGATCCGCAACTGGTACGACATCATGCGGCGGCGGAAGAAACTGACCTTCCTCACCGCCGGCTACAGCCAAGTCGCTTTGATCTTCCCCTTCCTGGTGGTGAGCCCGATCTATTTCTTCGGCGCGCTCACC
>JBQGDO010000081.1:0-26528 GCA_052039105.1 Methyloceanibacter sp. | reverse complement strand
GATCGGAAGCTGCAACAGCGCGTCGAGCTGGAGGCCGAGATCAGGGGCGCCATCAAGGCAGGTCAGATCGTCCCCTATTATCAGCCGATCGTTGATCTCGATCACTCAGGAGTGGTCGGCTTCGAGGTGCTGGCTCGCTGGATCCACCCGACCCGCGGCGTGCTCACTTCCGAAGTGTTCATTCAGATCGCCGAGGACACGGGAAACATCAACGAAATGACCGACCACCTGCTCGAGCAGGCGATGCATGATGCCGAGCAATGGCCCGAGCACCTCTATATTGCGATGAACTTTTCCCCTCGGCAGATTTCCGACGCGAATCTTGCTAAACGGATCCGCGCGCTCCTGGACAAGGTCTCTTTCCCTCCCCATCGCCTCGTTGTCGAGATCACCGAGAGTGCGGTAGTGCAGCGGCTTGACGACGCCAAGGCTACCTTACAATCGCTCCGCCGCCTCGGCGTGCGCATCGCGCTCGACGATTTCGGCACGGGATATTCCGGGCTCTATCATTTGCGCGAGCTCGAGCTCGACACGATCAAAATCGACCGCTCCTTCGTCGGACAAATGCTGGACAAGCCCGAGGAGGCGCGCATCGTCAAGGCCATGCTGAGTCTGAGCCGCGCGCTTGGGTTGAATACCACCGCCGAGGGGATCGAAAACCACAAGGCCGTGGAGATGCTCAAGAAGCTCGGCTGCGACGCAGGCCAGGGATACCTGTTTGGAACTCCGGAACCTGCCTCGATGGTGACGGCGGCACTGAACGAGAGCGGGGCCAGCGGGAAGGCCGGGAGCCCGCGGCAAATCGCTTAGCGGGGGGCCAGCACCATCACCATCTGCCGCCCTTCGAGCCGCGGCTCGGATTCAACCTTGGCGATGGTCGAAGTATCGGCTTTGACGCGATCGAGCAATTGCGCACCAAGCTCCTGATGCGCCATCTCACGGCCCCGGAAGCGCAACGTGACTTTCACCTTGTCGCCTTCCTCGAAGAAGCGACGGATCGAGCGCATCTTCACGTCGTAGTCGTGCGTGTCGATGTTCGGCCGCATCTTGATCTCTTTGATCTCGACCGTGCGCTGCTTCTTGCGGGCTTCGGCCGCCTTCTTCTGCGCCTGATATTTGTACTTGCCGTAGTCGAGGATCTTGCACACCGGCGGCACGGAATTGGGCGCGATCTCGACCAGGTCGAGACCGGCCTCCGCAGCACGCGCGAGGCCTTCGGCGATGGAAACCTCACCGACATTATGGCCGGTGGCGTCAATGAGCTGAATTTTTGGAGTGTCGATGCCCTCGTTGATACGAGGACCTCCCCGGTCGGGGGCAAGCTTCGTCGGCCGCCTTACGATGTCTCTCTCTCCTCTTCCCGAACCGCGGCAGCCTGTCCCCCCGTCAGTGAGGCGAGAGAGCGCCGCGTTTCGCAATTGCCAACTTGGAGTGTTCTACAGGAAGGCAAATGTAGCTGACAAGTCAAGCCGGGTTCTTCGCGGGATGCCGGCTTTCCCGGCCCGCTATGGTGAACTTTGCGTGTAGGACGCCTTTGAATGTGCGGCGAACCGGGCCGCCAGGTCCGTGTCGAGCAATTGGTCATAGACCGCCAGGGTGGTCCGCTGCATCTCACCCAAGGTGAATTTGGCCAGCACATGGCGGCGCGCGCGCGCGCCAAGCGCGGCATGGGCCTCTGGCTTAAGCGCCAGAGCGTCGGCAAGTTTCGCAGCGATAGCCCCTGGGTCGCTGCAGGGAACGACCCAGCCGGTGAAGTCTTGGCGGTTTGCCGAGATGGGAATGATCGTCTCCGGCGCCGCCCCAATGTCGCTCACGATCACTGGACAGCCCATCGCCTGCGCCTCGATGCTCGTGCGTCCGAATGTCTCGGCGCTGGTCGAGGCGATCACTGCCACCCGCGCCAGCGCAAAGGCCGCCGGCATATCGTCGCAATGGCCCACCAGCTTGACGCGGTCCGTCAGCCCGAGATGCGCAATCTGCCTTTCCAGCTCCTTGCGGTAGGCCGTGCGTCCCTGCACGTCTCCGGCCATGATGATGGCGGTATCGCCGAGTCGGTCTTCGCCCAGCAATTGATTTGCCGCCTCAATGACCAGCCGTTGCCCTTTCCAGCTCGTTAGCCGGGCGGCTTGCAAGACGACCGGTTGACCATGGCGCACGCCCCAGGCGGCACGCAGCCGCGCGAGGCGCTGCTCGCTCACCGCTTCGGGCGCGAAGCGCTCCGGATCGATGCCGCGATAGATCACGCGGATGCGCTCGCGCGGCGTGCCGTGGCGCGCGGCGATGAGGCGCGCGGTGTATTCGGAGTTGGCGATCACCAAGTCCCCGCGGGCCATCACGCTGTTGTACCAATTCTTGAACGGACCCGGGCTCGCGTAGGACCCGTGGTAAGTTGTGACGAAAGGGCGCCCCGTCCGCCGCGCGGCGACGAGTGCGCTCCATGCAGGCGCGCGGCTGCGGGCATGCACTAGGTCGACCTTGCGCGTCTCGATGAGCTCTACGAGCCGCCGCGCATTGGCCAGCATGGTAAAGGGGCTCTTGCTCGCCATGGGAAGCGGCACCATTTCGCCACCAGCCTCGGCCAAGGCGGTTGCCATGCGGCCCCCTTCGGTGGCAACGAGGGCGCGCGCCCCGGCAGCGCCGAGCGCCGCCGCGATCTCGACCGCCGCCTGCTCGCTGCCGCCGGTCTCGAGGCGCGGCACCGCCTGCAAGATGGTCACGTGAGCCATGGTCCAAGGTTCTTAAAGTGAGCGCAGACGAACCGCAATTCTTGGAGATCGGAACCCGGCGAAAGCGGCGCATCGCCTACCGCTTCGCCGATGCCACGCAGGACGGCCCCGCGCTGTTGTGGCTCGGCGGCTTCCTGTCGGACATGACGAGCTCCAAGGCAACGACGCTCGCCGAGTGGGCCAAGCGGCAAGGGCTGCCGATGCTCTGCTTCGACTATTCGGGTCACGGCCTGTCCGAGGGCGACATGCTCGAAGCCTCGATCGGCGATTGGCTCGGGGAGTCTTGCGCCATGCTCGATCTGCTACCAAGGCGGAAGACAATCGTGGTCGGTTCCTCGATGGGCGGCTGGATTGCACTCCTGCTTGCCCGCAAGCTTGCGCAAGAGGGCGCGCTCGAACGGCTGGCGGGGCTTGTGCTGATCGCGCCGGCCTGGGACATGACCGAGCGGCTGATGTGGCACCACATGACGCCGGAGATGAAGCAGACGGTTGAGCGCGAAGGGGTCTATTACGAACCGGCGCTTTACGGCCAGACCTATCCGATCACTAAGCGGCTGATCGAGGAGGGCCGCTCGCATTTGCTCGGCGAAGGCCTGCTCGAACTCGGTGTGCCGGTGCGCATCCTGCAAGGCATGTGCGACCCCGACGTGCCCTGGGGCCATGCGCTCGATCTCGTCGATCTCCTGAGCTGCGAGGATGTCGAAGTCACCTTGGTCAAGGACGGCGGCCACCGCCAGTCGCGGCCGCAAGATCTCCGCCGCCTCGAAGCAACTGTGGAGGCGTTGGTGCGGAAGTCTCAGTCAGAAGTTAGCAGCGCGGCGAGGCCCTCGCGGTAAGTCGGGTAGCGCAGCTTGACGCCAAGCTCCGACTTGATGCGTTGATTGGCAATGCGCCGGCTTCCCTCGTAGAAGCTTCGCGCTATCGGCGTCATATCGGCATCTGCGAAGTCCACTTCCGGCGGCGCCGGCATGCCGATCAGCTCCGCCGCATAGGCGACCACGTCGCCCGGCGCGGCGGGCTCGTCATCGGCAACGTTGTAGATCGCGCCCGCTTGCGGCCTTGCGATTGAGGCCTCGAGCACATTGGCAATGTCGTCGACATGGATGCGGCTGAACACCTGACCGTCTTTGCTGATGCGCCGCGCGGTTCCCGCTTTCAGCTTGTCGAACACACAGCGGCCCGGCCCATAAATGCCGGCGAGGCGGAAAATCTGCACCGGCACGCCTGTCTCTTGGCCAAAGGCGAGCCACGCCTTCTCCGCTTCCACGCGTGCCTCGGTGCGTGCACTATTCGGCTTGGGCGGCGCCGTCTCGTCGACCCAGCGCCCGCCTTGGTCGCCGTAGACGCCAACCGTCGAGAGATAGCCGATCCACTCAAGCCCGGGCAGCGCGGCAATGGCATCGCGATAATGCGCGAGCACCGGGTCGCCCTCGGGCCCCGGCGGAATCGAGTGAAGCAGATGCGTCGTGCCGCGCAGCGCCTCGGGAAGGGCGACGTTCTCAGCCTCACCCGCATACTGCACCACCGCGTAGCCGCGCTCGGCCAGCTGGCCAATCCTGCCCACATCCCGGGCCGTGCCGGCAATCTCCCAGTCTCTGGCGGCAAGTTGCGCGGCGAGCGCCTGCGCCGAAAAGCCGAGTCCGAAGGCGAATAGCCGGCTCATGCCGCTTCTCCCAGCCACTCGCCCCGCACGGCGGGATCGGGGTCGTTACCATGGGCGCCGCGAAGCGCGGCAAAGCGCTGCGGAGATAGTCGCGCCAACGCCCATACCGCCATGGCTCGCACCAGCGGAGACTCATCTCCAAGCCGCGCCTCGACGAGCGGCAAAAGCGATGTATCCCCGGAATTGCCGGCGGCGATCAACACATTGCGCAGGAAGCGGTGGTGCCCGGTGCGCTTGATCGGCGTGCCGCGAAAGCGCGCGCGAAACGCAGGCTCATCGAGAACGAGAAGCTCGACGAGGGGAGGGTTGTCGCCCTCCGCCCGCACGCTGAGCTTCGCCTCATGCGCCGTGCTCGCGAATTTGTTCCACGGGCAGACCGCCAGACAATCGTCGCAGCCGAAAACTCGATTGCCTATCGCTTCGCGGAAACGCCGCGCGATATGCCCTTTATGTTCGATGGTCAGATAGGAGATGCAGGCCCGCGCGTCGATCTGGTAGGGCGCGGTGAAGGCGCGTGTCGGGCATATATCGAGACAGCGCCGGCACGCACCGCAATGATCGTCTTCGGGGGAATCGGGCTCGATGGTGGCGGTGGTGAAGATCGAACCGATGAACAGCCACGAGCCGAACGCGCGGCTGACAAGATTGGTGTGCTTGCCCTGCCAGCCGAGACCGGCGCGCGCGGCGAGCGGCTTCTCCATCACCGGGGCGGTATCGACGAAGATCTTCACTTCGCTTTGCGTCAGCGCCTGCACCCGTGTGGCGAGCGGTTTGAGTTTTGCCTTGAGCACGTCGTGATAGTCGGCTCCTTGCGCGTAGATCGAGATCGCGCCCCGCGACGGCTCACCCAAGATGGCAAGCGGATCGCTTCGGCGCCCGTAATTCAGGCCGAGCAGGATGACGCTTCTTGCGTCCGGCCAGAGCGCGCGCGGCGCCTTGCGCCGCTCGGCGGTGCGCTTAAGCCAATCCATGTCGCCTTGCCGCCCCTCGGCAAGGAACCGGTCGAGCGAGCGGCTCGCGCCGGCTACCGGGTCGGCCGAAGTGAAGCGCACGGCGTCGAAGCCAAGCGTTTTGGCCTCCTCGGCGATGCTCTCTTTCAACGTCTTCGCCATGCCACAATTTCGGGGCGGCTGCCTCAAAAGTCGAGATCGGCGTAAGTACCGGAGGGGAGGAAACCCGCCACCTTGTCCTGCAACAGCGACCGGAAGGACGGCCTCGACTTTAGCAGCGCGTACCAGTTTTTGGCCGGCTCGTGCTCTTCCCAAGGAACCTCGCCGAGATAGTCGAGCGCAGACAAATGCGCGGCAGCGGCGAGATCGGCAAAGCTCATGGCATCTCCCGCCAGCCAGCTTCGGGTGTCGGCGAGATGGCCGATATAGGCGAGGTGATAGCGCAGATTGTCATGCCCCGCCCGCATCGCCTCCATGTCGGGCGAGGCGCTCTGCGGCCCGAAGCGCCTGAATACCTTTTCCTCGACCAAATAGGCAGTCACCTCCTCATAAAATTTGCGGTGGAACCACTCTGTAAGGCGCCGCGCCTCGGCCCGCGCCAGAGCATCTCCGGGGAAAGGCTGGAACAGGCGCGCGTCGCGCTCATCGGCAGTGTCGGCGAGATATTCGGAGATCGCATAGGCGCCGGCAATCGGCTGATTTTCGTCAGTGACGAGAACCGGCAGCGTTCCCGCCGGGTTGAGGGCCATCAGCTCCGGGCGCCATTCCCACGGTTTTTCCTCGACGAGCTCGGCCTCGATGCCACACTCGGCGAGCGCAAGCCGGATCGACCGGGAAAACGCGCACAACGGATAGTGCAGCAGTGTCGCCATCGACCCGTCAGGCGGCTAGTGTTGCAAAATGAATCGCGCGAGACTTTAGCCTCGTATAGAACCTGCCCGCGCGTCGAACAAGCGGGGCAACGAGGGGCCCATGACGATAGAGCAGATTATCGTCCTTGCCATCGTGCAGGGGGTAACCGAGTTTTTGCCGATCTCCTCCTCGGGCCATCTGATCCTCGTGCCTCAGCTCATGCATTGGCAGGATCAAGGCCTCGTCGTCGACGTCATGACGCATATCGGCACGCTGTTTGCCATTCTCATCTATTTCTGGCGCGACGTGTGGCGGCTTGTGGTCGGCGCTCTCGAACTGTTCAAGGGTAAAGTGACCGATGATGGGAAGCTCGCCATCTATATCTTGCTGGCCACCATCCCGGCGGTCGCTTTCGGTCTTTTCCTAAAAAAGTTCGGCTTCGCAGATCTCGAGCGCAACGTCGCCGTGGTGGCGTGGAACACGATTTTCTACGGCATCCTAATGCTGATCGCAGACATGGTCGGGCCGCAGGACCGCACCATTAAGAACATGACCCTGACCAGCGCGATGATCATCGGAGTGGCGCAGGCGCTCGCGCTGATTCCCGGAACCAGCCGTTCCGGTGTCACCATGACCGCGGGACGCTTTCTCGGATTCACCCGATCCGACGCTGCGCGCTTCTCGTTTCTGCTCGGCATTCCGGCCATCGCCGGCGCTGGCGTGCTGACTGTCGGCGATGCGATGGCAAGCGGCGAGCCGGTCACCATGGACGCCGTCTATTGCGCCATTTTGACGTTCTTTGCCGGACTGGCGGCGATCGCCTTTCTCATGGCGCTGGTGAAGCGCGTGAGCTTTCTGCCCTATGTGCTCTATCGCATGGTGCTCGGCGGCTTCCTGCTCGTCATGCTCTATACGTGAGCAGTCACGGTTTCGGCCGATACTGCGAGAATTGCCCGCGCGGCCGGAACTGTTCGAGATAGTCCGGCACCACGGCGGCAATTGCGATGGGCTCGATGCCTAAGCCCTCAAGCGTGCATCCGTGCCGCTTGGATTCCTCGCTAACGAGGTTGTCGCTTTGCAGGAGCCGCACCTGATCGATGGTGAGCAGCGGCTTCGGCAGCAATTGCAGAAACGCCGCTTGCAGCTTGGCGAGCCAGAACGGCAGCGGCACGAGCAGCCGCTTTCGCATCGTGTAGTCAAGCACGCGCTGCATCACCTCTTTGAGCGTGAGTATCTCCGGACCGCCGAGTTCGTAAATCGCGCCTGGCTTCGCCTTACCCGTAAGGCTTGCCACCACGGTCTTCGCCACGTCGCCAACGAACACCGGCTGGAACAGTGTCTTGCCGCCGCCGATCAGCGGCAGCGCCGGCGCGATACGCGCAAGCTTGGCGAAGCGATTGAAGAAATCGTCCTCGGGTCCGAACACGACGGACGGCCTCAAGATCACAGCCTTTGGATAGACGTCTCTGACGGCAGCCTCTCCTGCTGCCTTTGTGCGCGCATAAACTGAAGGTGAATCGGAGTCGGCGCCAATCGCGGAGACATGCACGAGCGCCTTGGCGCCTGACGCGCGCGCCGCTTCGGCTACATGACGCGCGCCTTCGTCTTGCACGGCTTTGAACGTCTGCTTGCCGGTCGGGAACAGGATGCCCACCAGATTGATCACGGCATCGGCGCCGTCTGCCGCGGCAAGCAACGAGTCGGGGAAGCGCACATTGGCTTGCACGGCGTTGATCTGGCCGACCCCGCCGAGCGGCTGGAGATGCAGGGCGAGTTCCGGACGCCTAACCGCGACCCGCATGCGCGCGCCGGTCTTGGCGATCGCACGCACGACGTTTCGGCCGATGAAGCCGGAGCCCCCGTAGATGGTGACAAGCGCCCGATTGTCGAGAGTTATGGCCATGTCGCTACTGGCGCTCCGCTATTCGCACCCGCAGCAATACACGAGGGGGCCAAGCCGTGGGAAGCGCCGCCCCCTGATTGACTTTACCAGGGCCCGACCGTACTTGAGGGGCATCAAGCCCAGGTGGCGGAACTGGTAGACGCGCTGGCTTCAGGTGCCAGTGGCCGCAAGGCCGTGGAAGTTCGAGTCTTCTCCTGGGCACCATTCCCGGTTTTTTAAGGCGCTTTGCGGTAACAATAGGGTCCGCAAAGGAGCGCTTCGAGCTTGAGCCAGCCGCCGAACGTCGAACTTTATAGGGATGACCTGCCGCCCGGCCGCCTGACCGGCCGCGCGATCGCCGTCGATACCGAGACGATGGGGCTCGATCCCTACCGCGACCGGCTCTGCCTGGTGCAGCTCTCAGAGGGCGACGGAACGGCTGTTCTGGTCCAGTTTTCCGGCCGTTATGACGCGCCCGAGCTGAAGCGGCTTCTGGCCGACGAAAGCATTCTGAAGCTGTTTCACTTCGGCCGCTTCGACATGGCCGTGCTCAAGCATTTCCTCGGCGTCATGCCGCGGCCGGTCTACTGCACCAAGGTCGCCTCGCGGCTTGCCCGTACCTTCACCGACCGTCACGGCCTCAAGGATCTCTGCAAGGAACTGCTTGGCATCGAGCTCTCCAAGCAGCAGCAATCTTCCGATTGGGGGGCCGCCGAGCTCACCCAAGAGCAGCTCAGCTATGCCGCGAGCGACGTCTTGCATCTGCACGCCCTCCGGGAGAAACTTGACGCCATGCTGAAGCGCGAGGGGCGTGACAGCCTGGCGCGCGCCTGTTTCGAGTTCCTGCCGGCGCGGGCCGAGCTTGACCTCAGAGGATGGTCTGAGATCGATCCCTTCGCCCATTAGGGCCATGAAGCGGGCTCCGGAGCCCGGGCTTCCGGTCGCAATGTGATCATAGTCCTGCGGCTAGCTTGGGCGGCCGGCGTCAAATCGCCGGATTTTTGGGATTTCGGGCGGGTCGATGGCGATTGAGGCAAATATTGCTGCCGGCGCTGGGGGCTACCTCATTCGTACCCCCCAGGAGCGCGCCCGCGCCTTTGCCCGCGCCGAGCGGCATACCCGCCTCGTCCGCTTCCTCCGCAAGACGCTGCCGGTCGTGGCCGTGCTCGTGCTCGCCGCCTATTTCGTCACCTCGAAGCTTGGCATGAGCATCAGCGTCGGCGATCTCACTGCCAGCATCGACGGCATCGAGGTCGCCGACGGCAATCTGCGCATGACCAATCCCAAGCTCGAGGGGACCGACAAGAAAAACGGCACCTACCTCATCGGCGCCGACTACGCCGACCAGGACGTCAAGAACCCAAACATCATCAAGCTGCACGCCATCAGGGCGGAGCTGTCGAGCGCCGACGGCGGATGGTCGCGCATGCGGGCCGTGCGCGGCGTGTTCAACAGCAAGGGCGAGCGGTTGGTGATGCAGGACAAGATCACCGTTGCCACCAGTTCGGGTATCACCGGCGAGCTGAAACATGCGAGCCTCGATACCAAGACGCAGACTTTGCGCTCGCATCGCCCGGTGGTGTTCGACTTGCCAAATGGTAGCGT
This sequence comes from Methyloceanibacter sp., assembly GCA_052039105.1. GTDB lineage: Bacteria > Pseudomonadota > Alphaproteobacteria > Rhizobiales > Methyloligellaceae > Methyloceanibacter. The sequence continues at coordinate 16,850 of JBQGDO010000081.1, read as the reverse complement.
CAGGGCCGGCGCGCTCACCTTCCGCTCCTCCGACAGCACGCTCACCTTCCGCGGCAAGGTTCGTGTGCACGTGGTCCGCGAGGATAAGCAGGCGAAGCCGGACAAGCCGAAGGTCGAACAAGAGGACCCGCTCGCCATGCCGCCGCTGCCGGAAGCCCAAGCCCCGCCGCCGGACACGAGCGCACTCCCCGTGATCGCTCCGCCGCTGCCCGAAGCCGCCGTCGTTCCGCAGGACACGGGCGCAATGCCCATGGCGGTGCCGCCGCTGCCTGAAGTCAGGGCCGCGCCGCAGGATACGAGCGCGCTGCCGGGAGAGGGACAATGAGCATGCCGGCCAGCCCCCCCTCGATCTCGGTCCTGTCCGGCATTGCTCTGCTTGCCGCCATGCTCTCGCTCGAGGCGCCGGCTTCGGCCCAAACCCTGACCAACAGTTTCGGCGGACTCTCGCAGAGCTCCGCCGATCCAATCGACATCGAGTCGGACGTGCTGGTGGTGCAGGACAAGCAGAAGGTTGCGACCTTCAAGGGCAATGTGAAAGCTGTGCAAGGCACTACGACCCTGCGCGCCAAAGAGTTGAACGTGCACTATGTCGGCGGCGACAAGCTCACCCCCGGCGCCAAGAAGGAGAGCAAGAGCGCGAGCGCCGAGCCTGCCGAGACGGAGCCGAAATCAGAGGATGGCGCCGGCAATGAAAACGCCAAGATTACCAAGATCGAAGCGAGGGGCGAGGTCGTCATCACCAGCGAGGACGATCAGACCACGACAAGCGATTGGGCGCTCTACGATCTTCCCTCGCAGCTGGTAACCGTGGGCGGCAATGTGGTGTTAACCCAGGGGAAGAATGTGCTAAAGGGTGACCGGCTCGTGATCGACCTCAAGACCGGCGAGAGCCGATTCGAGAACACGGGCAATGCCGCCGCCGGGGGCCGCATCCGTGCGCTGTTCATGCCGAAACAGGAAGGCAAGGATGGCGCCAAGGCCGACGACTCGAAGGCGGCTGCTAAGAAGCCCGGCAACGCGGCGGCCGAGACCGCAACGCCGGACCAAACTGAGGCAACACCGAATGAGACGCCTGCCGACGAACCGGATGTCCCGTGGCCGCTCGATCCGACCAAGCAGCAGCCTTTCTAGCTTCGGGCGCTTGTAGAATGCACACCGGCCGGCGCTTCAACGCGTAGGAACGGAAGGGGAAGTGGGCAAATTGCTGTCGTTCCCAGGCCGCCAGCCAGCCACCGCACGGAAGGAGCCAATCCCGGCCGAGGCGCCGCAACCTGACCAGGCTCCTGGAGCCCAAGCCGATCCGGGGGTCGGACGGCTCACTGTTCGTTCCGTGGTCAAGGCCTTCAAGAAGCGGACCGTGGTGCGCGGCGTCAGCCTCGATCTATGCCGCGGCGAGGCGGTAGGCTTGCTTGGCCCAAACGGCGCCGGCAAGACCACCGTGTTCTACATGATTACCGGGCTGATCCCCGCCGACGAAGGCTCGATCAAGATCGACGGCGTCGACGTGACCAAGCTGCCGATGTATCGCCGCGCGCGGCTCGGCATCGGCTATCTGCCGCAGGAGGCCTCGATCTTCCGCGGCCTCACCGTCGAGGACAATATTCTCGCCGTGCTGGAGACGGTCGAGCCCAATCGGCGCGAACGCAAGCGGCAGCTCGACGCGCTGCTCGAAGAATTTCGCATCACGCGCCTAAGGACGTCTCCGGCGATGCGGCTGTCGGGCGGCGAGCGGCGCCGAGTCGAAATTGCCCGCGCGCTTGCTACGCGCCCCTCCTTCATGCTGCTTGACGAGCCCTTCGCCGGCATCGACCCCATCGCCGTTAACGATATCCGCGCACTCGTACGTCATCTTACCCAGCGCGGGATCGGCGTCTTGATCACCGATCACAATGTGCGAGAGACACTCGACCTCGTCAGCCGCGCCTATATTATCTATGACGGCATGGTGCTAACTCATGGCACCGCCCAGGAGATCATCAACAACGAGGAAGTACGGCGCGTCTATCTCGGCGACCAATTCAAAATCTGAGCCGCCGGAGCGTGAGTGAGTTCGATAATGGCGATCACGACGAAGCTCGAACTCCGTCAGACACACAATCTGGTGATGACGCCGCAACTGCAGCAGGCGATCAAGCTGTTGCAGCTCTCCAATATCGAGCTCGCGAGCTTCGTCGAGGCTGAACTCGAGCGCAATCCGCTGCTCGAGCGGGCCAAACCGGAAGAAGGCATGTCGCCTGAGCCTCCTGCCACCAAGGATGATGGCGAGGGGGAAACCGCGCCATCGGGCGCTACCGCCAACGATGCGGAACCGGATAGCGGCGACGCCGACGAAGGAGACTGGATCGATCTCGAATCGTCCGAGAGCCGGACCGAGGATCTCGACGCCGAGCCGCAAGATGTATTTCCGGAGGCTGACGGCTTCTCGCCCGGCGCTCTCAAGGATTCAGGCTGGACCGCGCTCGGCCAGGTCGCGCGCGCCAGCGAAGCGGAGGCGTCGAGTCTCGAGGCCTATGTGGCCGAGGAACGCACACTTAGGGACCATCTGACCGAGCAGCTGCTGCTCGCTTTCGCCGACCCGGCGCGGCGCCTGATCGGACATCATCTCATCGACATGACCGACGAGGCCGGCTATCTCCGCGGCGAACTCGAAAGTCTGGCCGAGCTGCTCGGCGCACCGATCGAGCTCGTGGAGGAAACGCTTGCGGTCATGCAAGGCTTCGAGCCTTGCGGGGTCTTCGCCCGCGATCTGCGAGAGTGCCTCATGCTCCAATTGCAGGAGCAGGATCGCTGCGATCCGGCCATGGCGGCGCTGATCGACAATCTCCATCTCCTGGCGGTGCACGATCTCGCCGCCCTCAAACGCGCGGCGAAAGTCTCCGACGAGGACCTTCTCGACATGGTCAAGGAGGTCAGGCGGCTTAATCCGAAGCCCGGGCTCAAATACGGCTCGACTCCGGCACAACCGATCGTTCCGGACGTCCTGGTCCGCGCGCTGCCCGACGGCAGCTTTCATGTCGAGCTCAACAGCGACACCTTGCCTCGCGTGCTGGTCAACCAGACCTACTACGCCACCGTTTCGAAGTCGGCGACGCGCAAGGAGGACAAGAGCTACCTGGTCGACTGCCTGCAGACGGCGAACTGGCTGGTCAAGAGCCTCGACCAGCGCGCCCGCACCATTCTCAAAGTCGCGCAGGAGATCGTGAAGCAGCAGGATGCGTTCTTTACCTATGGCGTGCGCCACCTCAGGCCGTTGAACCTGAAGACAGTGGCCGACGCCATCTCCATGCATGAATCCACCGTGAGCCGTGTCACCGCCAACAAATACATGGCGACCAATCGCGGGCTGTTCGAGCTGAAATATTTCTTCACCTCGGCCATCGCCGCCACCAGCGACGGCGATGCCCATTCGTCCGAAGCCGTGCGCGACCGCATCCGCGCCATGATCGATGCTGAACCGGCCTGCGATGTGCTGTCGGACGACAAGATCGTCGAGCGCTTGCGAAGCGACGGCATCGACATCGCGCGGCGCACCGTGGCGAAATATCGCGAAGCGCTGCGAATCCCCTCTTCGGTGCAGCGCCGCAGGCTCAAGCGCATCGCCGACCGCGCGAGCCTCTGAGCCGTGGCTAAGGCCCTGGCTTGGAAGGTAAATCGTGTAAAGAGGGCAGCGCGAAATAGTTGGTTTGACACCCCGGGACGAGCGGTCTAGCTTCCGGCCCCGCGGTGGAGGCCGAGCGAAGGTTGCGCTCAGGGCATTGACTAATCGCCCCGGCGAAGATCGGCCCCCAAAAGCGGCATGCGCCCGGGAAACACGGTGGAAAGGGCCATACGACAGTCTTCCGCGGGCAATGACGATACAAGTTACCGGAAAGAATCTGGACGTCGGAGAGGCGTTGCGCAGTTACGTCCAGGGACGCGTGGGGCAAACCGTCGAGAAGTTCATCGGGCGTGACACGACGGGCCACGTGCGCATCGAAAAGGAGCACGGGGAGTTTCGCACCAATTGCAGCATCCATTTGTGGCAGGGCATGAGCCTTTGAGGCCCGTGGCGAGGCGCCCGATCCTTATCAGAGCGCCGACCTCGCCTGCGAACGGCTTGAGAAGCGGGTGCGCCGCTACAAACGGAGACTTAAGCGGAAGGGCGGCGGCGAGACGCCGCGCAGACAGACGCCGGCAACGGACTATGTGATTCAGGCCGCGCAAGCGGAGCATAAGGAACGCGATGAGGACAATCCCGTTATCATCGCCGAGGCCGAGAGCCCTGTGCACGAGATGTCGGTCGGTGACGCGGTGATGCAAATGGATCTATCCGACCGCCCCTTCGTCATGTTCCGCAACGCAAGCCATGGAGAGATCAACATGGTCTACCGGCGCGACGACGGCAATATCGGCTGGATCGATCCGGCGGTGTCGCTGCGCTCAAGTCTCGCGCCGTCCGCTGCCAAGAAGCGGTCGGGCGTCACCGCGCGCAACAAGAGCAGCGCGCAGTCGAAGGCTAAGAAGGCGCGCAAGCGGGGCTAGGCGATTTCGCCACCCCGCGCGTCGCGCCCATCAGAGGGGTATGCAGATGCTTCTCAGCGATTTCATCTCCCCCGATTCCGTCATTGCCTCGCTCCGGGCGAAGACCAAGAAGCAGCTTCTTCAGGAGCTGTCGGCACGCGCGGCGCGTCTGACCGGCTTGCCGGAGCGCGATATCTTCGACGTGCTGCTGCAGCGCGAGCGCCTCGGCTCGACCGGACTTGGCCACGGCATTGCCATTCCGCACGGCAAGCTCAAAGGATTGAAGCGGATCGTCGGCCTGTTCGCGCGGCTCCCCGAGGCCGTCGACTTCGAGGCCGTCGACGGGGAGAAAGTCGACATTGTGTTCTTGCTGCTCGCGCCGGAAGGCGCGGGCGCCGACCACCTCAAAGCGCTCGCCCGCATTTCGCGGTTGCTGCGCGAGGGGAGCGCGGTGGAGAAGCTACGCGCTTGCAAGGACGCGGCCGCGCTCTACGCGGTGTTGACCGAGGGCGAAGCCTCATCCCACGCCGCCTAGCTTGGCGCGAGCGCGCTGATCGCAATCACCGCATGAAATCTCAGTGCACGCTGACCGGCACGAGGTCGTTCTCGATGGCGTTGGCGATGGCTGCATTGCGGCTGTCGGTCAGCGCGATGGGTGTGCCGTCGGCGCCGAGCACCGCATAGAGGTCGATGCCCTTGGACGCATCGGACAGCGCCGGGAACAGCCGCTCGGCGGCATCCGAGTCGAGCTGCTTGATATACGCGACTTCGCCGTCGCCGAGTTGCGCGAACTCGCTCCGCGTCATGAGGGCGCGCTTGCGGCGATCTTCTTTTTCTTTCTCGAACTCATTCATCTTCCGTCGACTCCTTCTGGAGTGTGATGACGAAGCTACGGGGAAAAGGGTTCAAAGGTTGCACTTACTTGGCGGTGATGCCGACTTTCACGACGCGCTTCTCGGCGCGAGGCCGCACCAGCTCGATGGCCAGCAGCCCGTTGTTGAGTTCCGCCTTGCGCACCTCGACGCCGCTTGCCAGCTGGAAGCTGCGCTTGAACTGGCGCGCGGCGATGCCGCGATGCAGATAGTCGCGCGGCTTGTCGTTTTGTTGCTTGCCGCGAATGAGAAGCTCGCCGCCGTCGATGCTGACCTCGAGTTCATTGGGGGCGAAACCGGCGACGGCGAGCGTGATGCGCAAGGCCGCGGGCTCGCTCTCGCTGTTGGAGAGCAGCTCGATATTGTAGGGCGGGTAGCCGCCGTCGGCGGCTTTGCCTGCGCCGCCGAGAACGCCCGGTGCGGTGAGCCGGAGCCAGAGATCTTTGTCGAGAATGGTCATACGCGACATTGAGCGAAAGCCCTTTGCATCAAGCGGCTACGCCATGCCCGTCGGCGTGAACGAGGCCCTGCCGGCGCCCCAAGCATGCGGCTCGGCCCGCCGCGGGCGCCGAGCACTTGACGATATGCGTCGAAATCCAGCGAAAGACGTCACGCATATGGGAAATTCCCTTGCGAATTCAAGCAGAGCGGCAGCGGCGATCACCGCGATGTGTTGGGGTCTCTATTTCTGCCCTCCGGCTTGCCCTAAGCTCTGCCGGCCCCGAGCGTGCGGTCGGATGGAGCCATGATCTGGTACGTCAATTCAACGAGCGGCAGCGATAGCCATGATGGCCGCTCTCCCGCCACTGCGTTCAAGACCCTTGCTCACGTCCTCAATGCGGCCAAGGCGGGCGACACGATCCTGATCGCGCCCGGCGCCTACGATCAAAATCTTGCTAGCCAGGTCAGTGCGGCGCGCAGCGCCGATATTGCCGTGGCCGTGTTGGGCGCTGAATAGGAGACGCTACTCGGCTGGAGTCAGAAGAGCACCAGGCTGCAGACGTTCGCGCTCGACCTTTCTGCCAGGACCCAACATAAGTGCGCGGAACTCGGCCTCGCCGATGGAGCGCTCGATCTCTTTGAAAGCGAAGAACGGCATCAGCGCGATGCACATGATCGCGCCGATCGTTACCACGCCGGCCCAGCCGCCCCCGCCGATCTGCGGAAAAGCCTCGGCGAGGCCTTTGCCGTGGAACATCCCGACCGCAACTTCCTCGGCAATGTAGCAGAACATCAGCAGCACGGAGAAAGCGACCGACTTGAAGGCGATGGGATAGATGAGCGGCTTGCCGTTGAGCCCGTCCGCAAACTTCAGACCTTCGGCGATGAGCATGATTTTCGAAAGAACCAGTGCATTCACGAGCGCCAGGCCATAGAAGCGGAAGCCGATATTGTGGCTCGCCAAGACGGTCCACTCATGCACGAGAAATACGAAGAACACGAGCCAGAGATAGGCGAACATCACGAGGAACTTTTGCAGCTCCTCATAGAGTCTCGCCTTCAGGCTGCGCTTGCCCTGTTTTCCTTCATCGACGCTCGTTGCCTCGCGCGGCAGTGCCCCAGCGACTTGAACCGGGGCAGCGTGGGATGCGGGAAGCGTAGCCGCCGTGGTGCCGCAGATGGCAGAGACAGGCTTCCATTCATCGAATCCCGATCTCCAAAGAAGATCGTCGGCTTTCAATCCGCCGCGCTCCGCGAGGAGGAGCAATTCGCGGTCGGAGAGCGGACCGAATTGCCTATCGTCGTGCAACAAAAACCAGGATGCCGCGCTCGTCTCGGCCGCGCCAGCCGACGGACGTTCTTGCATCATCGGATCCCCCCGCCACAATTCACCCCGGCAAAGGCTAGCGCATCGGCAAAACCAGGTCGAGGGAGTCGGATAGAAGCGCGGAAACCCATGCGCGGCAGCGAGGCCGCACAGTCAAACTTGGGATTTTGGGAAATGGTGGAGCCAGGCGGGATCGAACCGCCGACCTCGTGAATGCCATTCACGCGCTCTCCCAACTGAGCTATGGCCCCTTCAGTTATCGGGTGTCAGGTATCAGATTTAGGCGCGCAGGTCGCGTGTGTCAAAGTTGACACCCGATACCTGACATCTCGAACCTGAATCTCAGCTTTCCTCGGGCTTGTCGCCCACGATTCCCGAGACATCGGCCTCGCCGTCTTCCTCTTCTTCCAGGAAGGCGTTGTCGTCGTCGCCGGCGGGGATCTCGGGCTCATCGTCGCCGAGATCGACGATCTCTTCGTCTTCGATCGCGGCCTCCGTTCCAGCCTCTTCCACCTCTTCCAAGCTGATGACCTCGGCGCTCTCCGCCACCGGCGCCTCGGCCTGCGGCTCTTCCACCTTCCGGACCTCTACCGGCTGAGCGCGTTCGCCGCGGCGCGATGCCGGCGCCGTCACCTGATAGACGGCCTGGCAAACAGGACAGGTGATCGGCGACCGGTTCAAGTCGTAAAACCGCGCCCCACAGCTCGGGCAAACGCGCTTGGTTCCCCGTGCGGGTTTCGACATCGACACTCCTCGTATTTCCCTTCGATTGCTTGTCCCCATTGCCACGCCATATCTGTGCTGTCAAAAGCTATCAAGCGCCTGGAAACCCCGGACTGAGACCCTATGAAGCAGCCCTTGACCGCCAGCCCCTCCGCGGGCCTTTCCGGCCGCATCAGGGTACCGGGCGATAAGTCGATCTCCCATCGCGCCTTGATTTTGGGGGCGCTCGCCACGCGCGAAACCCAGATCGATGGCCTGCTCGAGGCCGAGGATGTGCTGGCGACGGCAAAGGCCGTGGCCGCGCTTGGCGCCGAGGTCGAACGCGCAAATGGCGCCGTCCTTATCAAGGGTCAAGGGGTCGGCGGTTTGCGCGCGCCGGGCTCCGTGCTCGATTTCGGCAATTCAGGCACCGGCAGCCGGCTGATGCTTGGCGTCGTCGCGGGTCACGACTTTGAAGCCGAGTTCACCGGCGACGCCTCTTTACGGCGCCGGCCGATGGGACGCGTGCTCGCGCCGCTCGCCGCCATGGGACTTCGTACCGATGCCGATGAGGATCATGCCACCCTGCCGCTCAAGGTGCGCGGCACTTCCGACCTCTTGCCCATCGTCTACGACCTGCCCGTGCCCTCGGCGCAGGTGAAATCCGCGGTGCTGCTCGCCGGTCTGCATGCGCCGGGCCGCACCACCGTGGTCGAGCCTTTGCCCGCGCGCGATCACACCGAGCGCATGCTGGCGTTTTTCGGCGCCGAGATTTCCATCGAGGAACGCGGCGCCGGCGCACGCGCCATCACCGTCTGCGGCGATGCCGAACTGCAAGGCGTCTCCGTCCGCGTTCCCGGCGACCCGAGCTCGGCCGCTTTCATGATCGCCGCGGCGCTCATCGCGCCCAAGTCCGACATCGTGATCGAGAATGTGCTGCTCAACCCAACGCGCAGCGGCTTCATCGAGACCGTGCGCGAGATGGGCGCCAACATTCAGGTGCTGGACCGTCGCGAGCAAGGCGGCGAGCCTGTCGGCGATCTGCGTGTGAGGTCGAGCGCGCTGAAAGCCGTGCGCGTGCCGGCCGAGCGTGCACCGTCGATGATCGACGAATATCCGGTGCTCGCTTGCCTTGCCGCCTTTGCCGAGGGCGAGACGCACATGGAGGGCCTTTCCGAGCTCAAGCTGAAGGAGAGCGATCGCTTGAGCGCGACCGCCGCCGGCCTCGCCGCTTGTGGCGTCGCCGCGCGCGTGGAGGGTGATGACCTCATCGTTGAAAGTCACGGCGTGGTCAAAGGCGGCAGCTTGGTCGAGACGCAGATGGACCACCGCATCGCCATGGCCTTTCTCACGCTCGGGCTCGGCGCGCGGTCGCCCGTTAAGGTCGACGACATCTCGATGATCGCAACCAGTTTTCCCGACTTTGCGAAGCTCATGACGAAGCTTGGGGCCAAGCTCTCATAGTGCGGCTGCGCCTTGACGGGGCGGACATGAACAGTGTTTGGGGTTGGCCATGGACATCGCAAGCATTCCGGTGGGCGACAATCCACCCCACGAGGTCAACGTCGTCATCGAGATTCCCCAAGGCGGCGCGCCGGTCAAATACGAGCTCGACAAGAAGTCCGGCGTGCTGTTCGTCGATCGCTTCTTGCACACGGCTATGTTCTATCCGGCGAATTACGGCTTCATCCCGCATACGTTGTCCGAGGACGGCGACCCCGTCGACTGTCTGGTCGTTTCGCCGACGCCGGTGGCCTCGGGAGTCGTGATCCGCGCCCGTCCGATCGGTGCGCTCCTGATGGAGGACGAGAAGGGGATTGACGAGAAGATCATCGCCGTGCCGACCGACAAGCTGCACCCCTTCTACAAGCGGGTCGGCAGCTATCGCGACTTGCCGGAGATCGTCATCGAACAGATCGCCCATTTCTTCGAACACTACAAAGATCTCGAAAAGGGCAAATGGGCCAAGCTGAAGCGCTGGGCCGATCCCACCGAGGCGGCCGATCTGATCCGCGCCGGCATCGAGCGCGCCAGGCGCGACGCATGATCGTCGCCATCGATGGACCCGCAGCTTCGGGCAAGGGGACTCTCGGCAAGATGATCGCCGCCCATTACGGGCTTGCCCATCTCGATACTGGCAAGCTCTATCGGGCGGTGGCGCGCGACATGCTGGGGTCAGGCGCCGATCCGGCCGATGTCGCGGCCGCGCTTGCCGCAACCAGGGCGCTTGACCTGACGACCCTCTCCGACCCGTCCCTAATGCAAGGCCGTCTCGGCGAGGCAGCCTCCATCGTTGCCAGCCACCCTGAGGTCAGGAGGGTCCTTCTCGGCTATCAGCGCCGCTTCGCCGGGCAACAACCGGGCGCGGTGCTGGATGGCCGGGATATCGGCACGGTGGTCTGCCCAGACGCGGACGTGAAACTGTTTGTTACCGCCACACCGGAGGTGCGCGCTCGCCGCCGTTATCTCGAGCTCAACGCGGCGGGCAACGCCGTCGCCGAGGCTGACGTTCTGGCCGATATCAGGCGGCGCGACGAGCGCGACCGGAATCGCGCGGTTGCCCCCCTGGTTCAGGCGGAAGACGCAGTCTTGCTCGATACCACGAATTTGGATATAGACGCCGCGTTCAAGGCAGCCATCGCTTTGATCGATGCTGCGATGGGCCATGCGGGGCAGGCCGGTTGAGGCTCCTGCCCATTTTGCATTGGCGCATCACTTTTCGAAGATTTCCGCGAGGTTTAGCGAGCGGAGGAGGGGGCCTCGAGGGTCTTCTCGTCGTCATTCGCAATGCCTTGCGCCCGCGCAAGCGGGGTTGAAAAGCCTCTAAACGAGGCGGGAGAGTTGTATGATGCGATGCCGAGGTGGAGCCTAGATGACCGAGCCGCAAACCAGCGTAAGCCATCCGAGCCGCGACGAGTTCGCAGCTCTGCTTGAAGAGTCGCTCACCGGGACGGCGCTCCAGGAAGGCAGTGTGGTCAAGGGCACCGTTGTCGGCATCGAGAAGGACGTCGCTGTAATTGACGTCGGGCTGAAGACCGAGGGCCGCATCCCCCTGAAAGAGTTCGGCCTGTCTGGCCGCGCGCCGGAGCTGTCCGTCGGCGACGAGGTCGATGTCTATCTTGAGCGCGTCGAAAACGCCGCCGGCGAGGCGGTGCTGTCGCGTGAGAAGGCGCGCCGCGAGGAGAGCTGGACCAGGCTCGAGGAGAAATACAAGGCCGGCGAGCGCGTCGAAGGCGTGATCTTCAATCGCGTCAAAGGCGGCTTTACCGTCGATCTCGACGGGGCGGTGGCCTTTCTCCCCGGCAGCCAGGTGGACATCCGCCCGATCCGCGACGTGGGTCCCTTGATGAACGTGCCGCAGCCCTTCCAGATCCTTAAGATGGATCGCCGCCGCGGCAATATCGTCGTCTCTCGCCGTTCCGTGCTCGAGGAGACGCGCGCCGAGAAGCGGAGCGAGATCGTCGCCCGCCTCGAAGAGGGTCAGGTGATCGACGGCGTGGTGAAGAACATCACCGATTACGGCGCCTTCATCGACCTCGGCGGCATCGACGGCCTGTTGCATGTCACCGACATGGCATGGAGGCGTGTCAACCATCCGTCCGAGATCGTCAATGTCGGCGACACGGTGAAGGTGCAGATTATCCGCATCAATCCCGAGACCCAGCGCATCAGCCTCGGCATCAAGCAGCTCGAGGCCGACCCATGGGAGGGCATCGCCGCCAAATACCCGGTCGGCTCGCGCTTCAAGGGCACGGTCACCAACATCACCGACTATGGTGCGTTCGTCGAGCTTGAGCCGGGAGTGGAGGGACTGATCCACGTCTCGGAGATGAGCTGGACCAAGAAAAACGTCCATCCCGGCAAGATCGTCTCGACGAGCCAAGAGGTCGAGGTGCAGGTGCTCGAGGTCGATCCCGACAAGCGCCGCATCTCGCTCGGCCTGAAGCAGACCCAGGAAAATCCATGGGTCGCCTTCGCCGCCAACCATCCGCCCGGCTCTGTCATCGAAGGCCAGATCCGCAACATCACCGAGTTTGGCCTGTTCATCGGGCTCGATGGCGGCATCGATGGCATGGTGCACCTGTCCGATCTCGACTGGACCAAACCCGGCGAAGAGGCGCTCAAGGATTACAAGAAGGGCGACAGCGCCAAGGCCACTGTGCTCGAGGCCGACTCCGAGAAGGAGCGCATCAGCCTCGGCATCAAGCAACTGACCCAAGACCCGTTCGCCGCCGGCGCGCCGTCTGCCAAGCTGAAGAAGGCCATGCGCGTCACCTGCGAGGTGCTTGCCGTCAAGGACAATGGCCTCGATGCCAAGCTGCTCGATCACGATCTCACCACTTTCATCCGCCGTTCCGACCTGTCGCGCGACCGTTCTGAGCAGCGGCCCGATCGCTTCGGCGTCGGCGAGAAGTTCGACGCGGTCGTTACCCAGGTCGACTCCAAGACGCGCAAGGTCACGGTCTCGATCAAGGCTCTGGAGATCGCCGAGGAGAAGGAGGCGGTGGCGCAATATGGGTCGACCGACTCCGGTGCGTCGCTTGGCGACATTCTCGGCGCGGCGTTGAACAAGGCCAAGGGCGATGAGGGCGAGGAGCCCGCCGCCAAGCCCAAGCGCAAGCGCGCGGCCAAGGGCGACACCGAGGCGAGCGCCACGGAAGAGTAGGCGTGATAGGTCTGCCTAAGGCAGGCTAAGCGCCAAGGGTCCTTGCACGAGGCTCGATGGCTCTGGACACCGAAACTGTAATCGACCGCCGCCGCCTCAAGCGGCGTCTGACCGCTTGGCGCATCGCCGCGGTGGCCCTTGCGCTCGTTCTGCTCGGTGCGCTGTTGATGAGCGACAAAGAGGCTGCCGGGCCCGCCGGTCTCCTGCCGCATATCGCCCGCGTCACCGTTTCCGGCGTCATCACCGACGACCGCAAGATGCAGGAGCTGATCGAGAAGGTTGGCAAGGCGAGTCAGGCCAAAGCCGTGATCATCGCCATCAACTCTCCGGGCGGAACCACCACCGGGGGCGAGGCCATGTACGACGCGATCCGGCGCCTCGCCGAGAAGAAGCCCGTGGTCGCCGTGTGCGGAACGCTCGCGACCTCGGCGGCTTATATCGTGGCACTCGCCACCGACCGCATCTTCGTCTACGGCAACACCATTACCGGCTCGGTCGGCGTGATCTTCCAATGGGCCGAGGTGACCGAACTCCTGCACACGCTGGGCATCAAGGTCGAGGAGGTGAAGAGTGGGTCGCTCAAGGCCGTGCCGAGTCCCTTCCAGCCGACCGACGAGCAGGGTCGACAAGTCGCCCAGGAGATGGTCGAGGACGCCAAGGTCTGGTTCGTCGATCTGGTCGGCAAGCGCCGCGACATCAACACCGGATCCGTCCCGGGCCTGACTGAGGGCCGCATTTATTCCGGGCGCCAGGCGGTGGAGTTCAAGCTCGCCGACGAGGTCGGCGACGAGAAATCCGCCGTGTCCTGGTTGACCAAGGAGCGGAAGGTGCCTTCCGGGCTCAAGGTCGTCGAGTGGAAGCCGAAGGAGGAGAGTTCCGGCCTGTTTGGCTGGCTGGTGCAATCCCTGGCGGGACTCTTCGGCATCTCCGCGGAGCAAATTGCCGGATTTGCCGCCCAAATCACCGCAACGCTCAAGCTTGACGGTCTGGTTTCGGTTTGGCACCCTGCGGCTAACTAGCGGGGAAAGCGGGCCTTTCGCCTTTACGCGGCGGCCGGCCAATCGGGGGGTTGGACATGATCAAGTCGGAATTGATTCAGAAGGTGGCCGCCGCCAATCCGCATCTCTTCCATCGCGACGTCGAGCGCATCATCAACATCGTGCTCGACGAGATCACGGGCGCGCTTGCCCGCGGCGACCGGGTTGAGCTGCGCGGCTTCGGCGCCTTCACCGTCAAGCATCGCGCGGCGCGCCAGGGACGTAATCCGCGCACCGGGGACACGGTCTTCGTCGAGGACAAATACGTGCCCTTCTTCAAGACCGGCAAGGAGCTGCGCGAGCGCCTCAATCCCGATGGCCTCCGCTAGCGGAGGGCCAAGGAGCCAGCCCTCGTGTGGCGTAAGCTCGTTCTCGCCCTGATCGTCGTGCCGCTCGGCGCAGTCCTGGTGGCGCTTGCCGTCGTCAACCGCAAGCCTGCACTTCTCATCCTTGATCCTTTTGGCCGCGCCGAGCCCGGCCTCACGCTCGAAGCGCCGCTCTTCCTGTTCCTGCTCGGCGCGTTTGCCATCGGCCTCGTCTTCGGCGGTGCCGCCGCCTGGTTCAACCAGGGCAAATGGCGCCGCGTGGCGCGGGAGGAAACCAGGCAAGCGCGTGATTGGCGCAGGCAGGCCGACCGCCTGGAAAAGGAACTTGAGGGCGTCAGTCCGGCCTCCAATCACCCGCGGCTGACAGTTGACTAATCTGAGCAACCTATGGATGCGCTGACCCTTTTCGGTCTCCTGACCGTGACGGCCATGCTGGTCTTCTATGCGCTTGAGGACCGCAGCCCTCGATACATTCTGGCCATGGCCGGGGCATGCGTGCTCGCCTCGGTTTACGGTTTTCTCCAGGGTGCGTGGCCTTTTGGCGTTCTCGAGGTTATTTGGGGCGGAGTGGCCTTTTGGCGCTGGCGAAGCCGCACCCGGCTCCTGAACCCCCGCTAAACGGATCGGCAACGCCGATGTTGCGGTGCGGTAGACTTTGAGGCCCCGATTGGCATAGGGTGCGCCAACGCGAGCCCGGAAAGCCGCCAAAACCCTCACCCGAGAGCTTGGACGTGCCGGTCAAGGTCAAAATTTGCGGCGTGCGGACGCCTGCTATCGTTAAAGCCGCGGCAGAAGAGGGGGCCGACTATGTCGGCCTGGTCTTTTTCGCCAAGAGCCCGCGCAACCTAAGCTTCGACCAATCGCGCGATCTGGCGCGCGCCGCGCGCGGCAAGATCGGCACGGTCGCCGTGCTGGTTGATGCGAACGATATGCTGATCGACGGCGTGGCCGGGACCGTGCAGCCCGATATCCTTCAGCTGCACGGCAGCGAGACGCCCGAGCGGGTCGCGGCCATCAAGGCGCGCACCGGTCTGCCTGTGATGAAGGCCATCGCCATCGCGGACGCGTCCGATCTGGCAGCAGCCGGCGCATTTGCCGGTAATGCAGACTATGTCCTGTTTGACGCGAAGGCCGATCCAAACGCGACGCTCCCGGGAGGCAATGGGGTCGCGTTCGACTGGCGCGCTCTCCGCAGCTTCACCGCGCCGTTCGCGCTCTCCGGCGGCCTGACGCCCGGCAATGTCGGCGAAGCGATCAGGCTGACCGGCGCCACTCTGGTCGATGTCTCATCCGGCGTCGAGCGTGCGCCCGGCGAGAAGGACGAGCAGTTGGTGAGACAATTCATCCGGTCGGCGAAAGTGGCCGCTTCTCAAGCGCGGGCCAAAGCATCATGAGCACGCGCGGCGAACAGACTCAGTTGAACACCTTCCGCGGCGGCCCCGACGAGCGCGGCCATTTCGGACTTTATGGCGGCCGCTTCGTCGCCGAGACCTTGATGCCGCTGATCCTCGATCTCGAGCGCGCTTACAACGAAGCCAAGGCCGATCCCCGCTTCCAGGCCGAGATGGATGCGCATCTTGCGACCTATGTCGGCCGCCCTTCGCCGCTCTATTTCGCCGAGCGGCTGACCAGGCATTGCGGCGGCGCCAAGATCTACTTCAAGCGCGAGGAGCTCAATCATACCGGCGCGCACAAAGTGAACAACGTGCTCGGGCAAATCATGCTCGCCATGCGCATGGGCAAGACGCGTATCATCGCCGAGACCGGCGCCGGCATGCATGGCGTCGCCACCGCGACCTTGTGCGCGAAATTCGGTCTGCCTTGCATCATCTATATGGGTTCCGTCGACGTCGCGCGGCAGAAGCCGAACGTGCTGCGCATGAAAATGCTTGGCGCCGAGGTTCGTGCCGTGGAGTCGGGCTCGAAGACGCTCAAGGATGCGATGAATGAGGCGTTGCGCGATTGGGTCGCCAATGTGCACGACACGTTCTATTGCATCGGCACGGTCGCCGGTCCGCATCCTTATCCGGCCATGGTGCGCGATTTCCAGTCGATCATCGGCCGCGAAACACGCGAGCAGATGCTTGCGGCAGAGAACCGGCCGCCCGATTCGCTAATCGCTTGCATCGGTGGCGGGTCGAATGCCATGGGGCTGTTCTATCCCTTCCTCGATCAGCCGGATATCGAAATCTACGGCGTGGAAGCTGCGGGTCACGGTCTCGACAGTGGCAAGCACGCTGCCTCGATCGCCGGTGGCAGGCCCGGCGTGCTGCACGGCAACCGCACCTATCTCCTAATGGACGAGGACGGGCAGATCGAGGAGGCGCATTCGATCTCTGCCGGCCTTGATTATCCGGGCATCGGCCCTGAACACGCTTGGCTCAACGATGTCGGCCGGGTGAAATTCCTCTCGGCGACCGACGACGAGGCGGTGGCTGCCTTCCAGCTTTGCAGCAAGCTCGAAGGCATCATCCCGGCGCTCGAGCCCGCGCACGCGCTCGCGCGTGTGCTCGATCTCGCGCCGGCGAAGCCGAAGTCGCATTTGATGGTGGTCAATCTGTCTGGCCGCGGCGACAAGGATCTCGATTCCGTTGCGAGCTATCTGAGCGCCAAAGCACGGGGGTCGAACTGAACACTGCGATGACGCGGATCGACAAGAGGTTTACCGAGCTGAAGCGGGAGGGGCGCGCAGGCCTCGTCACCTTCATTACCGCCGGCGATCCCGATTACGACAGCTCGCTCGCCATCCTCGATGCGCTGCCCAAAGCCGGGGCCGACATCATCGAGCTCGGCATGCCATTCTCCGATCCCATGGCCGACGGGCCGGCGATCCAGGCCTCTTCGCAACGGGCGCTTCACGCCGGACAGACCATGAAGAAGACGCTCGCCATGGTTAAGTCTTTCAGAGAAAAGGATAAATCGACACCCCTAGTGCTAATGGGCTACTACAACCCCATATATGTCTATCCGGTGGATCGT
>JBQGDO010000080.1:0-2858 GCA_052039105.1 Methyloceanibacter sp. | reverse complement strand
GAGGAACGGAATGAGCGCGGCCGCGACCGACACGAGCTGCTTCGGCGACACGTCGATGAGATCGACCTTCTCCGGCGGCTCGAGCTCCACGTCGCCGGCGTGGCGGCAAACCACCAGGTCCTCGGCGAACGTGCCGTTGGGGTTCAGCTTGGCGTTGGCCTGAGCGATGATGTAGCGCGCCTCCTCCATGGCGGAGAGGTAGACGACCTCGTCGGTGACCTTGCCTTTGACCACGCGGCGGTACGGGCTCTCGATGAAGCCGTATTTGTTCACCCGTGCATAGGTCGCGAGCGAGTTGATCAGGCCGATATTCGGACCTTCGGGCGTCTCGATCGGGCAGATGCGGCCGTAATGCGTCGGGTGCACGTCGCGCACCTCGAAGCCCGCCCGCTCGCGCGTGAGACCGCCCGGGCCGAGCGCCGACAGGCGCCGCTTATGGGTGATCTCCGACAGCGGGTTGGTCTGGTCCATGAACTGCGAGAGCTGCGAGGAGCCGAAGAACTCGCGCACTGCGGCCGCCGCCGGCTTGGCGTTGATCAGGTCTTGCGGCATCACGGTGTCGATATCGACCGAGCTCATGCGCTCCTTGATCGCGCGCTCCATGCGCAACAGGCCGACGCGATACTGATTCTCCATCAGCTCGCCCACCGAGCGCACCCGGCGGTTGCCGAGATGGTCGATGTCGTCGATCTCGCCCTTGCCGTCGCGAAGATCGACCAAGGTCTTGATCACCGCGAGGATATCCTCCTTGCGCAAGGTGCGCACCGTGTCTGGCGCGTCGAGATCGAGACGCATGTTCATCTTCACGCGGCCCACGGCCGATAGGTCGTAGCGCTCCGCATCGAAGAAGATGCCGTTGAACAGAGTCTGCGCAGCCTCAGGGGTAGGCGGCTCGCCCGGCCGCATCACGCGGTAGATGTCGAGCAGCGCCTCCTCGGGATTGGAGTTCTTGTCAATGTTGAGCGTGTTGCGGATGAAGGCGCCGACATTGACGTGGTCGATGTCGAGGATCGGGATCTCCTTGAGCCCGAGTTCCTTCAGCTTGGCGAGCAGCTTGGCATCGAGCTCCTCACCCGCCTCGCCATAGATCTCGCCCGTCTCCATATTGACGACGTCCTGGGCGAGGTAGCGGCCATAGAGGTCCTCGTCGCTGACCAAGAGCTCCTTGAGACCTTCGTCGGCGAGCTTCTTGGCAAGACGCGCAGTGACCTTGCGCCCGGCCTCGATCGCCACCTTGCCGGTCTTGGCGTCGATCAGGTCAGACGTCGGCTTGATGCCGCGCAAGCGATCCGGGCGGAACGGCATGCGCCATCCCTCCTTGGTCGCCTTCAAGGTGATGCGGTCGTAGAAGGTGGAGAGAATCTCCTCGTCCTCGAGCCCGAGCGCATAAAGCAGGGTCGTCACCGGCAGCTTGCGGCGCCGGTCGATGCGCACCTAAACGATGTCCTTGGCGTCGAACTCGAAGTCGAGCCAGGAGCCGCGATAAGGAATGATCCGTGCGGCAAACAAGAGCTTGCCCGAAGAGTGCGTCTTGCCGCGGTCGTGATCGAAGAACACGCCCGGTGAGCGGTGCATCTGCGAAACGATGACGCGCTCGGTGCCGTTGATGACGAAGGTGCCGTTCGACGTCATCAGCGGCATGTCGCCCATATAGACGTCTTGCTCCTTGATGTCCTTGACCGAGCGCGCGCCGGTCTCCTCGTTGACGTCGAACACGATGAGTCGGAGCGTCACCTTGAGCGGCGCGGCATAGGTCATGCCGCGCTGCTGGCACTCCTCGACGTCGTATTTCGGCGGCTCGAAGGCGTAGCGGACGAACTCGAGTTGGGCCCGCTCACCGAAATCCTTGATGGGAAACACGGAGCGGAACACGGCTTGAAGCCCCTCGTCGGCGCGTCCGCCCTCGGGCTCCTCGACCATCAGGAACTGATCGTATGACTGCTTCTGAACCTCGATGAGATTCGGCATCTCGGCAACTTCATGAATCTTGCCGAACATCTTCCGCAAACGCTTATGCCCATCCGAAGAAGTCTGCTGCGAAGTCTGCTGCGCCATTATTGGTCCTCTTAGGCTCGTCAGGACGGCTCGCCGGACTCCCCGTTCCTGGCGGAAGGGAGGGAGTCTGGAGAGGCGTCAATCACACGATGTTGGTGGGTTTTGGCCCGGGCGAACCACTCTATTTGGGGTTCGCCCGGAGCCAATTCAACCCGCCTTGCTACTTCAACTCGACGGTCGCGCCGGCAGCCTCGAGCTGCTTCTTGATCTTCTCGGCCTCGTCCTTGGCCACGCCTTCCTTCACGGGCTTCGGCGCGCCTTCGACGAGGTCCTTGGCCTCCTTCAGGCCAAGACTGGTGATCGCTCTCACCTCCTTGATAACGTTGATCTTCTGGGCACCGGCCGAGGCCAGGACCACGGTGAACTCGGTCTTCTCCTCGGCGGGAGCGGCACCGGCCGCGGCAGCGCCGCCCGCGGCCATCATGGCCACGGGAGCGGCGGCGGAGACGCCCCACTTCTCTTCCAGGAGCTTCGCCAACTCGGCGGCTTCGAGCACCGTCAGGCTTGAAAGCTCGTCCACAATTTTCTGCAAATCAGCCATCGACTTATCCTCGTAGGTTTGACTCTCGTATCAATTGATCCGGCGTCACGCCGCTGCTGCATCCTTGTTGCCGTAAGCTCCGAACACGCGGGCAAGCTGCGCGCCGGGCTCGTTCAGGGTGCGCGCGATCTTGCTCGCGGGCGCCTGAACGAGGCCGATCAGCTTGCCTCTCAGCTCATCGAGCGAAGGCAAGTCGGCAAGCGAGCTCACTCCCTTGGCGTTCAGCACCGTGGGGCCCATCGCTCCGCCGAGGATCACGAAC
>JBQGDO010000079.1:0-14276 GCA_052039105.1 Methyloceanibacter sp. | reverse complement strand
CAGGCCGGGCATCTTATCTGCGCGCGAATCTCCGGGAGCCGTTCGAATGTTGCGGCATCCATTTCGACTCCGGTCGAGAGTTCACGGCCCGTAACAGGGCACCTGACCATGACCATGCTGATCCGAGTCATGCCACGCATCCAGTAGCCGACGTACAACGAGATTTGGGGTACCCCCTGGTAAGAGCCGGTCAGGCTCCCGTTAGAAAACCAGCAGGGCTTCGTCATCGTTCCCGCCGGGGCTGAACCCGTTGAGTTTCCGAGAAAGATTGCGCCCTCAACAAAACTGTGAAACTTGTCGCGAAGAATTTTCGGAAACACCAAGCCTGCGACCATGCCGAAGGCCAGAGAGACATCCGCTGCGGTCAAGCCTAGGCCGAAGACGAGCCCCAAGATCGAGGTGAATTCCGAGCTGCTCGCGCATGCGCATGTGAGCAAGGCCTGGCCGTTCGAGGAGGCGCGCAAGGTCCTGAGCCGGCTGAAGCGCATCCCCAAGCCCACCGGCGCCATCATCTTCGAGACCGGCTACGGGCCTTCTGGCCTGCCGCATATCGGCACGTTCGGCGAGGTCGCCCGCACCACCATGGTGCGCCATGCCTTCCGCGTGCTCACGGAGGACAAAGTTCCGACCCGGCTGATCTGCTTCTCCGACGACATGGACGGCTTGCGCAAAGTGCCGGACAACATCCCCAACAAGGAGATGGTGGCGCAGCATCTCGGCAAGCCGCTGACGCAAGTGCCGGACCCGTTCGGCGACCACCAAAGCTTCGGTCATCACAACAATGCGCGGCTGAAGGCCTTTCTCGACACGTTCGGCTTCGACTACGAGTTCTTGTCGGCGACCGAGTGCTACACGAGCGGGCGCTTCGACAAGACCTTGCTTAGGGTGCTCGAGCATTACGACGCGATCAGGGATGTGATCCTGCCCACCCTCGGACCTGAACGCCGCGCGACCTACAGCCCCTTCCTGCCGATCTCGCCCACCACGGGGCGCGTACTGCAAGTCCCCATCATCGACCGCGATCTCGCCTCCGGATCGATCGTCTACAAAGACCCCGACAGCGGCAAGCTCACCCAGGTTCCGGTGACGAGCGGCCATTGCAAGCTGCAATGGAAGGCCGACTGGGCGATGCGCTGGGCGGCGCTCGGCGTCGACTACGAGATGGCCGGCAAGGACCTGATCGATTCGGTCCGCCTCTCGGGTCACATCTGCCGGATTCTCGGCGCACAGCAGCCGGAAGGCTTCATCTATGAGCTGTTCCTCGACGAAAACGGCGAAAAGATCTCGAAGTCGCGCGGCAATGGACTCACCATCGAGGAGTGGCTGACTTATGCCGCGCCGGAGAGCCTCGCACTTTATATGTATCAGAGCCCGCGCAAGGCGAAGCGCCTCTATTTCGACGTGATCCCGCGCGCGGTGGACGAATATGTCGGGCACCTCGCCGCCTTCCCCAAGGAAGAGCCGGCGGCCAAGCTGATGAATCCGGTATGGCACATTCATCAGGGCGAGCCGCCCGCGGCCGAGCTGCCGATCAGCTTCGCGCTGCTGCTCAATCTCGCCAGCGCATCGAACTCCGAGGACCGGGAGGTGCTGTGGGGCTTCATCCGCCGCTATGCGCCGGCGGCGACGCCGGAGGAGCACCCGCTGCTCGATCAGCTGGTCGGCTACGCGATACGCTACTTCCACGACTTCGTGAAGCCGGCGAAGCGCTATCGTGCGCCAAGCGAGAAGGAGCGCGCCGCGCTCACCGATCTCGACCAGCGCCTCGCCAACCTGCCGAAGGGCGTGCTCGCCGAGGAAATCCAGGCCGAGGTCTATGCCGTCGGCAAGGAGCACGGCTTCGAGCCGTTGCGCGACTGGTTCGCGGCGCTCTACGAGGTGCTGCTCGGCCAGATACAGGGTCCGCGCTTCGGCTCCTTCGTCGAGCTTTATGGCATCGACGAGACCCGTGCGCTGATCGCCCGGGCCTTGGCCGGCGAGCTCGTCGCATCTTAACTCTCTCCGCTGTCGCCGATTTGAAATATCGGAACCAAAGCTATCGGGGCCGGGTTCAATCCTGCATGACGAAGGGCCGGGGCGGTCCGATCAACCATGTCTGGAGGATTCCCCATGAAAGTCGCAACACTCGCAGCCGCGGCGCTGCTCGTCAGTGCCGGCTATGCGCTGGCCGGCGGTGGCGCTCCGGTTCCTGAAGGCTCGCAGAAGGACCCGCCCTCGGGCCGTCCGGGCAAGGTTTTGAGCGAGGCCGAATGCACCAAGGCCTGGGAGACCGCCGGTCCCGACGGCGATACGCTGTCCAAGGAGAAGGCCGTGCCCTTCATCCTGAACTTCCAAATGGTCGACACCTCCAACGATGCGAAGATTTCTCAGGAGGAGTGGAAGGCAGGTTGCGAGAAGGGCTGGGTCAGTGCCGACGCCGCGACGGCGAAGGACATGCAAGGGACGCCGGCCGAGTCGGGCGCGATGGACAAGAAGTCGTCGACCGAATAACGGCCGTCGCGGGAAAGATAGGAAGCGATCCGGGACGCGATCCTGGATCGCTTCTTTTCTGGCGATCCGCTCACCTGATTTGTCGGAACCCCAGCTCGGGTTGGGCGGTTTTTCTCCTGAGGGATTCGTGTTTTCGACGAATTTCAGGAGGTTACGGAATGACCCGTTCAGGAACATGGTTGGCCAGCGCCGCGGTCATCGCGCTGACTGTCGGCGTGACCTCGCGCGCGGACCTGCCCACGAAGCATGAACTTCCGCTGCCGCAGGGCAGCATCATCATTGCCGCCGAGGACACAGCTGCGGGTGTGGGCCAGAAGGATGAAACCGCCGAGGATTCGGCCAAGATGGGCAAGGAGGAAGGCACCCATCAGGGCGCCCATCTCGGCGAAACGCCGGAGAGCGATACGAGCAAGGTCGATCAGCCCGCACGCAAAGACAGAACCGCCGGGGAGACCTCCGGAGCGGCTGACAGCACACCGCAATAGCTGCGACTAGTCGCCGTCGCGCCAAAGACCGAGGCGCTCCTTCTTGGCGGCAGTGGCCGCCTCTGCAAGGGGCGCCTCGGCGTTTTTCGGTTCGGCCCAGCCTTGGCGCAGCACCCAAGTCGAGAGATCCATGTCGCCGACTGAGCAGCGGGCGACGATGATATTGTGCTCGCCGCTTTTCGGCAGCGTGCAAGTGACCGCGCGGCCGCGGATCAATTTCGTCAAGGCCGCCTTGGCGGCGGCGCCGCAGCGCCAGGTCTTACCGCGTGCATTCTTGCAGGTCGCTTCCGCGTCCCGCGCAGCGATGCCGTCTAGCCTGATGACCACGCCGTCGGCTTGCAAGGTGCCGCCGTCACGCACCGTCACGCGGCGATAGATCTTGGTTGCCGCCTGCGGAGAAGCCGCTTGCGGTCCGAGAGCGCCGGTCTTGTCGGCACTGTCGAGGGCGGCGACTTGCGGTTTGGGTATGGCCGTCTCGCCGTTCTTTGCGATGGGCTCGGGTTCTTGTGGAACTGAGGGAGCGGCCGGCGAGGACTCGGGTTTAGCCAAGGCCGGCTCGCTTGCGGGCGCAGCTTTGGGCGCTGCATCGCGCTTCCCCGGGGGGTGGGCTTGGCGGCTCGCCCACCACACTTCGCCGAAGCCCAGCGGAATCGTGACCGGCCACAGCAAGAGCACCATCACGGCCGCGCCGAGCAGAATGGAGAGAATACGCGAGGCCAGTTCCATCGATACCCCCGCACAATGAAACAGGCGAGATCAGGCCATTCTAGGGCCGGGTCGGTGGTTGTTACTGGCTTGCCCAGACGATGCGCGCCATCCAATCGATACGGTCGATGGGAAAGACCAGATTGGGATGGGCCGGGTTGAACGAGGCAAGCTCGACCGTCTTGGCCGTGCGCCGTACCAGGATCTTCGCCATCACCTCGCCGTCGGTGGTACGCAACACCACGCGATCGCCTTTGCGCGGGGCGGAGTTCGGCGAAACGATCAAGAGGTCGCCGTCGCGATAAAGCGGCTGCATGGAATCGCCGGTGACTTCAAGCGCATAGGCATTCTCGTCATCCACCCGGGGAAAGCGAATCTGATCCCAGCC
This sequence comes from Methyloceanibacter sp., assembly GCA_052039105.1. GTDB lineage: Bacteria > Pseudomonadota > Alphaproteobacteria > Rhizobiales > Methyloligellaceae > Methyloceanibacter. The sequence goes on along the minus strand of JBQGDO010000079.1, from coordinate 10,208 downwards.
TTGGCCGACGGGGAAGCCGCCATCGTCGAAGAAACCGCCGGCGCCGGCCTGGGTGAGGCCGATCAGCGGAATGGGTTGGACGAGGCTTCGGCTTCCCTTGGGCTGCGCCGTGACGAGCGCGGTGAAGTCCTCGAAGCTGGCGCCGGTCGCCTCGAGCACCTTGGCGATGCTTTCCGTGGTCGGCCAGCGCGGGCGCCCCTCGCCGGTGACGCGTTTCGATTTGTTGAAACTGGTGGGATCGAGTCCGGCCCGCTTGGCGAGGCCTGAAGGCGACAAATGATAACGGCGCGCCAGCGCGTCGATGGCGTGCCACACCCTGGCATGGGTAAGCCTGTTCACGAGGCCGGCCCCTTGCGGAATTTATGCCTATTTTAGGAATTATTGGCTGATTTGCGTCGTTTGTCCACCCTCTTTGACAGTGCACGATGGCGTACGCTCGAATTGCGTCCCGGCCCCGCCGGCCCCTCCTAAAACCCAATTGGCCTAACGACATAGGGACGAGTGCCCAAGTCATAGGAGGGGGTTCATGGACTGCATCACCGAAGCCAAGAAGTTTGTCCAGCGCGCGCAGGAAGCCTCTCACCGCGAGGTGGTCAATCAGCATCTCGCCATGGCCGACTGGTATCTCAACGAGGCGCTGAAGGAGCGAGACGAGACAGAACGCAACGGGCGGCAGAAGAAGACCGAGTCGAAGAAGTCCGCCTAGACCAAGTTCGGGGTTCCTTGTTGCGCGGTAGGGCTCCGGCTAGTCTCCGCCGTGAGCCATGGCGGAGCCTGTCTATAAAGTCCTGAGCGCGGCTGCCTTCGCGGAGGCGGCGCGCGCGGGATATTTCACCGGCTCCCCCGACGACACCAGAGACGGCTTCATCCATCTCTCGGCGGCGCAGCAGCTCGAAGGCACCTTGGCGAAGCACTTCGCCGGCCAGGACGGGCTGGTCCTGCTTGCGCTCGATCCGGACAGGCTGGGATCGGCGCTGAAATGGGAGGTTTCGCGCGGCGGCGAGCTGTTCCCGCATCTTTACGCGCGGCTCGATCTTGGCGCGCTGCTCTGGGCCGACGCTTTGCCGCTCGACGCAAATGGGAAGCACGTTCTCCCAGAGGGAGCGTTTGCATGAGCGCGCTGTTCGGTTTGGGGCAGAGCCTCTTGCTCGCGCTACCGCCGGAGCGCGCGCACGATGTCGCCATCAAGACACTTGAACTTGGAATCTACCCGCGCGCCGAAGGTCCGGACGACAAGCGCCTGGCGCAGCGACTGTTCGGCCTCGATTTTCCCAATCCGGTCGGCATGGCGGCGGGCTTCGACAAGAATGCGAGGGTGCCGCGCGAGCTGCTCGCCATGGGTTTCGGCTTCGTCGAGGTCGGCACGTTGACGCCGCGCCCGCAGGCCGGCAACCCATCCCCACGCATGTTCCGCTCGTTGCAAGACCGCGCTGTCATCAACCGGCTCGGCTTCAATAATGAAGGGCAAGATGCGGCGTTAGCCCGTTTGCGCGGTCGGCCTAAAGGCACCGTTGGCGTCAATCTCGGAGCGGGACGGACGAGCCCCGACCGCATCGCCGACTATGTCGAGGGCATCAAGCGCATGGCGGAGGCGGCGAGCTATGTCACCATCAACATCTCCTCACCCAACACGCCGGGCCTGCGCGATCTCCAGGCGCCGGAGGCGCTCGATGCCTTGCTCAAGCGCGTGCAGGAGGCGCGCGCCGCGCTTGTGCACAAGCCGCCGCTGCTGGTGAAGCTTGCGCCGGATCTTGCCGAAGAAGACGTGCCGGAGGTGCTGCGCGTGATCCTTGCGAACGACGCCGACGGGATCATCGTGGCGAATACCACCTTGGCGCGCGACGGCTTGCGTGATCGGAGCTTCGCTAATGAGGCAGGCGGTCTTTCCGGGCGGCCGCTCTTCGCGCGCGCCACCCGCATGCTGGCTCGCGTCTACCAGCTCACCGAGGGCAAGCTGCCGCTGATCGGGGTGGGCGGCATCGACTCGGGCGAGACGGCGCTCGCCAAGATCGAGGCCGGCGCCTCCCTACTCCAACTCTATACCGGGCTTGTGTTCGAGGGGCCCGGCCTGATCGGCCGCATCAAACAGGCCCTGGTCGCGGCAATGGAAAAGGAGGGGGCGAACTCGCTTACGCTGCTGATCGGCCGGCGCGCGGGCGAATGGGCTGAGCGGGCGCTATGACCGTCGCGATCTATCACAATCCGCGCTGCTCGAAGTCGCGCGCCACGCTTGAGTTGCTGGAGGCGCAGGGCGTCAAGCCCAAGGTGATCGAATACCTGAAGACGCCGCCGTCCGCAGCGGAGCTCAAAGCCATTCTCAAGAAGCTCGGGCTGAGCCCTCGCGATCTCGTGCGCAAGGGAGAGGCGCTTTTTGCGGAACTTGGCCTCAAGGATCGTCAGTTGAGTGACGACCGATTGATCACACTGATGGTCGCAAATCCCATCCTGATCGAGCGGCCGATCGTCGTCTCTGGCGGCAAAGCCGCCATCGGCCGTCCGCCGGAGAAAGTGCTGGAAATCCTCTAGGCTTGGCGGTTGCGCGAGCCGCGGTCGACCAGATCGCTGTTCGAGGCGCCGCCGGCGACTTTGAGCAGGCGCACCACCAGCCAGACCGGGAAGACGATCACCGCGCCGAGCAGGAAATAGCGGAAGCCCTTCTCGACGGCGGCAAAGCCCATGTCGTAGATGCGCTCGGCCAGGCGCTGGAGGCTTTCGATCAACTCGAAGGGGCTGAAGCCAAGCGCGGCCAGCACGACGCCGACGATCAGAGACAGAATTGCCAGCCTGGTCAGAACCAGCGCCGGATTGCCGCCAAAGAACCGTTCCATCTCTCCGCTCCCTGAAGGGCGCCATAAGGCCCGTGAGCTTCGACTCGAATTACGCCAGAATTGGTGCGAAGCCTAGCCAAGGTCAAGCGGAACAACATGCGGGCAAGCCAGACTGCAAAACTAAAGGCGCCGGCAGAGGCGGCGCTGCCGGAGCCCTTTGCCGGCTGGTTCGCCCGCCGCGGCTGGCGCCCGCATGCCCATCAGCTTGAGTTGCTGGAACTGGCCGGCGCCGGCCGGGACGCCTTGTTGATCGCGCCGACCGGGGGCGGCAAGACTTTGGCCGGCTTCCTGCCGAGCCTCGTCGATTTGGCGCAGCGCCCGGCGAAGCGAAAGCCGGAGCGGGCCATGCATACGCTCTATGTCTCGCCGCTCAAGGCGCTCGCGGTCGATATCGCCCGCAACCTGGCGATACCCGTCCAGGAGATGAACCTGCCGATTCGGCTCGAAACGCGCACCGGCGACACGCCGCAAGCGCGCCGCGCAAGGCAACGCATCGCCCCGCCCGATATCCTGCTCACCACGCCTGAGCAGATCGCACTGATGCTGTCACACAAAGGCGCGGCGGAGCTGTTCGGCTCGCTCAAATACGTCATTCTCGACGAGCTGCATGCGCTCGCCACCAGCAAGCGCGGCGATCTGTTGTCGCTCGATCTCGCGCGGTTGCGCACCCACGCCCCGGGCCTCACCGCGATCGGCCTGTCCGCCACCGTCGCGCGGCCTTACGAGCTTGCCGCTTTCCTCGTGCCGCATGAGGGCCACGCCGCCACCAAGCTTGCCGAGATCGTCACCGCAGGCGAGGGCGCGCGCGCCGACATCTCCATCCTCAAATCCGACGCCGAGCTGCCCTGGGCGGGACACTCGGCGCGTTATGCGCTGCCGGAGATCTACGACGCGATCAAGGCGCACCGTATGTCGCTCGTGTTCGTCAATACGCGCTCGCAGGCCGAGATGCTGTTCCACGCACTGTGGCGCTACAACGACGCGAATCTGCCGATCGCGTTGCATCACGGCTCCCTCGACGTGGCGCAGCGACGGAAAGTCGAGGCGGCGATGGTGCAAGGCAAGCTGCGCGCTGTGATCTGCACCTCCACCCTCGACCTCGGCATCGACTGGGGCGACGTCGATCTCGTCGTCAATGTCGGCGCGCCGAAAGGCGCGAGCCGGCTTGCCCAGCGGATCGGCCGTGCCAATCACCGGCTGGACGAGCCGTCGAAGGCGCTGCTGGTGCCGGCCAACCGTTTCGAGGTGATCGAGTGCCAGGCGGCGCTCGAAGCCGCGGAGGAGGGCGCGCAAGACACCCCGCCGATGCGGCCCGGCGCGCTCGATGTGCTGCCGCAGCATGTGCTCGGGGTGGCTTGCGCGGCACCGTTCGATCCGGACCAGCTCTATCGCGAGGTGACGAGTGCCGCGCCCTATCAGGGGCTATTGCGCGAAGGTTTCGACCAGGTGGTGCAGTTCGTGGCCACCGGCGGCTATGCGCTCGCCAATTACGAGCGCTACGCCAAGCTGAAGCGGACGCCGGAGGGATTTTGGCGCATCGCCCATCCCCGCATCGCCCAGCAATACCGGCTCAATGTCGGCACCATCGTCGAGGCACCGATGATCCGGGTGCGGCTCGCGCGGCTGAAAGGCGGGGCGCTCAAGCCGTCGAGCATGCTCGCGCCGGGACGCCTGCTCGGCGAGGTAGAGGAATATTTCATCGAGCAGCTCACCCCTGGCGATACCTTCATATTTGCCGGCGAAGTGCTGCGCTTCGAGGGCTTGCGCGAGACCGACGCCATCGTCACCCGGGCGCACGCCACCGAGCCGATGGTACCGGCCTATGACGGCGGGAAATTCCCGCTTTCGACCTATCTCGCCGAACGTGTGCGCAAGCTGCTTGCCGCCCGCAGCGCCTGGCCGCGGCTTCCGGATCAGGTATCGGACTGGCTGCGTCTGCAAGCCGAGTACTCGGTGGTGCCAAACCCCGGAGAGGTGTTGGTCGAAACCTTTCCGCGTGGCCAGCGGCATTATCTCGTCTGCTACCCGTTCGAGGGACGGCTGGCGCATCAGAGCCTCGGCATGCTGCTGACGCGGCGATTGGAGCGGGCGCGGGCGGCGCCGCTCGGCTTCGTCGCCAACGAATATGCGCTCGCCATCTGGGGCCTCAACGACATGGGTGAGATGGTGCGCTCCGGAAGGCTCGATCTCGGCAAGCTGTTCGACGAGGACATGCTCGGCGACGATCTCGATGCGTGGCTGGCGGAGTCGAGCCTGATGAAGCGCTCGTTCCGAGTCTGCGCCATCATCTCAGGACTGATCGAGCGCCGTCATCCAGGACAGGAGAAAACGGGACGGCAGATGACGGTCTCGTCCGATCTCATCTATGACGTGCTGCGCAAGCACGAGCCGGATCACATTCTGCTCAAGGCCGCGTTCGCCGATGCCGCGACCGGACTGATCGATGTCGGCCGTCTCGGAAATTTCTTGAAGCGAATCAAAGGGCGAATCAGGCATATTGCGTTGCGGCAGGTTTCGCCGCTTGCTGTGCCCGTGATGCTCGAGATCGGACGCGAGAGCGTGCCGGGGGAGGCGAGCGAGGTCTTGTTGCGTGAGACGGTTGAAGAGCTCATCGCGGAGGCCCTAAGCGGACATGCTCAACGCGAAACTTGATCTCATGCCGGAAAGCGCACCCTCGCTCAGATCGCATGTCAGCGTTGCGGGCCACACGATGCGGCCGCTTGCCGCCGGCGCGCTCTATTGGGAAGACGAGGACACGCTGCTCGTCGCCGACCTGCATTTGGAGAAAGGCGCCGCGTTTGCCGCGCTCGGCATGTTGCTGCCGCCTTACGACACGCGCACGACCTTGGAGCGGCTGAGCAAGGCGATCCGCGCCGTCGATCCTTCGCGCGTGGTCGCGCTCGGCGACAGCTTCCAACGTGCCGAGTCGGCCAAGCAACTGGCCGCCGACGATCTCGGTTTCCTGCGCAAGCTGCAGCAGGGGCGCGAATGGTACTGGATTTGCGGCAATCACGATCCGCATCTGCCGGCTTCGATCGGCGGCACGGTATGCGCCACGCTCAGCATTTGCGGGCTGGTGCTGCGGCACGAGCCTTCGCCTGCGGCGGCGGCGCGCGAGATCGCCGGCCATCTGCACCCGGTCGCTCGCATCGCGCGCAGGGGCACGGTGATCCGGCGGCGATGCTTCGCCACCGACGGCAACCGCTTGGTGATGCCAGCGTTCGGGGCCTATGCGGGCGGGTTGAACGTGCTCGACGCGGCGTTCGGGCCGCTCTTCCTGCGCCACCGGCTCGAAGCGTGGATGATGGGCCGCGCCGACGTCTATCCCGTGCTCGGCAGCCTCTTGCTGCCGGACTGACCTATTCGCGGCGGAAGGCGTACCATCCGGCAAGGCCGGCAAGCACCGCGATGAGAACCGCGAACAGTCCGTAAACCAGCGGCTGCTCGAAGGCGAGCGTATAGACCATGCGCTCGAATCCGGCTTTGCTCACTTCAAGCGTGCTCAGATTCTTGCTGATCAGCGCGCCGTCGCGGAACAGATAGACGTCGGCCGTGTAGCGCCCGGTCGGGACATTCGCCGGCATGGCCACGCTGCCGCGGAACAGGCTGCGCCCGATGAAGGTGACGCCGCTGTCGTTTTCCTGAAACAGCTTCTGCCTTTTCTTCAGCCGGATGACGGCCGAACGATATTTCGCGTCGTCCGCGTCCTCGCGCGCGGGCCTGCCGAAATCGAGATTGGCGAAGCCGATGCCGAGCTGCTTGAGCGTTTCGTCGGGAGCGACGGCCCTAAACGGCCGCGTCGACAGAGCGGCATAGAAGCCGGGCACCTCGGGGAAGACCTCGCCCGGACTGTTCACCCAGATGCCGGCCACGCGCTGCTTGCGGCGCGCCACGAGCGGCTGGGCCGGGGAGCGGACGACCATGATCACGTCGTAGGCGACGTCAGATGCCTGGGTCTGGCTGAAATCGACGCTGCCATAGATCAGGATCTCGATGCCCGTGAAGTTCGACTGAATGGAAATGTCGCGGGTGGAGAGATCGGCCTGGAGCTCTTCCTTGGCGACGGGCTGAGGCGTTGCCGTTTCAATCGCCGCAGCCGGCGATGTCAGCAAGAGCGAAGCGATGAAAAGAGCTGCTCGCATCAGGCGCCTGCCATCAAGGGAGCGATGCTGTAAAGCTCGTCCGGTTTCAGCACGAGGTCGAACAAGAGGCGAAGCGCGACCGCGAGCACCAGCACCGCGAGCAGGGCGCGCAATTGCTCGCCGCGCAGCTTCTGCCCGGCGCTTACCCCGAACTGCGCGCCGATCACTCCTCCGGCGGCGAGAATGAAGGCGAGCACCACATCGACCGTCTGGTTGAAATCGGCGTGCAGCACGGTCACCAGGGCGGTGACGACGATGATCTGGAAGATCGAGGTCCCGATTACGACGTTGGTCGGCATGCGGAGAAGATAGATCATGGCCGGAACCATGATGAAACCGCCGCCGACGCCGAGAAAGGCGGTGAGCAGCCCGACCAGCCAGCCGATCACGAGCGGCGGAATCGCACTGATGTAAAGCCGCGAGCGGGGGAAGCGGAGCTTCAAAGGCAGGTGATGAACCCAACTATGCTGCCCGGGCTTGCGGCCGGAAGCAGGCTTACCGGCGCGCGTGCGTCGGATAGCGCGCATGCTTTCGATCAACATCAGCATGCCGACGCCGCCGAGCAGAGCCACATAGGTCAGCGAGATGATGAGCCCGGCCTGTCCCGCTGCGCGCAACTCCCTGAGCAGGAGCACGCCCAAGAGCGCGCCGACCACGCCGCCCAGGATCAGGACTGCCCCCATGCGGAAATCGATATTGTTCCGGCGCCATTGAGCGAGCGCCCCGGATACGGAGGTGGCGACGATCTGATTGGCGCCGGTGGCCACCGCAATCGAGGCTGGGATGCCGGAGAACATTAGAAACGGCGTGAGCAGGAAGCCGCCGCCGACCCCGAACATGCCGGACAGGAAGCCTACGGCCGCGCCAAGGCCCAGCATGACCACCAAGTTTACCGAGATTTCCGCAATGGGCAGGTAAACCTGGAACATCGATGCCGGAGCCGGTCGTCAGAAATCGGAAATCGGAAATCTGAACTTAGAAGCCTGACCCCAGACTTCCAACCTCTGATGTCGATTTTTCGGTTTCTCGGCTTCCGATTCCTGAATTCTGGATCAGCCGGCCAGCCGCTCGAGCTTGGAGACGAGGGGGGCGGTGACCTTGCCCGTCTCTTCCAGACCGTTCTTGCGCTCGAAGCTCTTGATTGCCTCCCGCGTGCGGCGCCCATCAGCCCGTCGGGGGTGCCCGTGTCATAGCCTAGACGGTTGAGCAGGGTTTGCGCCCGGGTGACGAGGGACGCGCCGGCGGCTGCGCTGGCGTCCGCCCACTCAGCGGGTTGGACCACTTCGTTGGCCTCGACCAGCGCCTGCTTCGGGGTCCAGGCAGCAACTTGCATTTCCACCTCGGCGCGGGCCGCCGGGTCCAGCCTGGGCTTGGTCTGCGCGCTCCGCTTGGCGGCTTCGGCGTCGCCCGCCTTCGCGGCGTGGGTGAACCATTGATAGGCACGCGGCAGATCCTTGGGCATGCCGAGTCCGTGCTCGGCGAGGATGCCGAGATTGAACTGGCTGTCGGCAAGCCCGTAAGCGGCGGCCTCGGCGTACCATTTGGCGGCGGCCTGGTAGTCGGGGGTTCCGCTCTCGCGGCCGCTGAGGCTTACCGCAAGATTGTGCATCGCCTTGACATTGCCCTTCTCGGCGGCGGCCTGATACCAGGACCGCGCCCGGCCGAGATCCTTGGCGACGCCCTGACCGCGTTCATACATGGCGCCGAGCCGGTACTGCGCCGGGGCGAGACCGGCGCTTGCGGCGCGCTCGAGCCAACGCGCCGCCTCGGCGAGATTTTGCGGCGTGCCCTGGCCTTGCGCGTAGCTCAGCGCGATGGCGTATTGCGCGCGCGGATCGCCCTCGGCGGCGGCTTGGCGCAAGGGAGCCGGGCCGAGCTCTTCCGGCGGCAATGGCAGGCTTTGCGGCAGAGGCGACAGCGCCGGAGCTGGCTGCCCGGGGCCCGGTTGTTCGATGGTGAACACGACTCCGGGCGGAAGCGCCGGCGCCTCGACGGGTTTGAGCGCGGCCGGCTGTGCTGCCGGGATAGTCTCGTTTGCCGAGGCGGGCTGGTAGGACGATTTGGCGACGTCGGTGAAATTGCCGGGCTCGCCCATTTTGCCCACAGCGTCACCGTCGATGTTCGGTTTGACTTCCGGCGCCCAGGTCGAGCCTTCGGGCGGCGTCTCGGTGATCGGCTTGGCCGGGGCGGACGCGCCTTCGTCGGTGTCGGGCGCCGCGCTCTCATCCGTGGCAGCGGGCGGAAGAGGAGCGCTTTGCTCCGCCGCTGGCGGCATCACCACAGGTTCGGGCTTCGTCCGCAACCGGCTGTAGAGGAGCAGGGCGCTCACCGCGAGCAGGACTGCGGCGAAGATGATGAGGAACGAGCGTCCGCGCTTGCCGGATGTCCCGGCGATCGCCTGGGCTTCGCCGTCCCCCGGCAGCTTGCGCGGACGCGTGCCTGAACGTTCCTCGACTTTGAGAGCTGCGGCTTGCGCGGCGCGGCGCGCGGCGGCGACGAGGTCGTCGGGCACCTCGAAGCTCGCATCCTCGGTCTTGGCGAGGGGTCGGGGCTTGGCGTTCTCCTTGGGCTGCGGCGCCTTCTCCTCCAATGGCGCGCGCTTGGCGCGTCCGAAATTGGGGGCGGCTTCGCTGTCCTGAAAATCGGGAATGGCGGCGGCCAACCGGTTCCTGAGTGAGGCGCCCATGACCGCGGGCGCTTTCTCGGGGGTCTCGGCAGACGCTTCTTGCGGATCGAGCCGGCGCACCCGCTCGGCGAAGGGCACTCTCGGCTTGGGCGCAACTGCAGCCGCTGCGTTCTGCTCCACGAGCTGGACCAGCTTCTTCAGGGATTCGTGCACCGCCTCGATGGTGCCGGCGAGGCGGTCGTCGTTCGCACGCGATCGCTCGCTCATGGCCATGAGGTCGCGATGCATGGAGTCCAGGCGTTCGACCGTGCCGGAGCTCAGCTTGGCTTCCTCGGCGACGCGCTGCGCGGCATCGCTCGCGGCCTTGACCGCAACCTCTTCCATGCGCGCAGCGCTGCCGTCGACGCGTTCGAGCAGTTGATTGAGGACGATCTCGATCTTGCCGATCTTGGCGAGCTCGGCCTCGGCCCGGCCAAGCTGCTCAGCCATGTCGGAGAGCTTGTGCTCGACCGGATCGAGCGAGATGTCCTTGCCGCCCTTGTCGAGCGCGTCGGCAATCTGCCGGCTGATCTCGTCGAGGCGTGCGTTGAGCGCCTCGAGCGCGGTCGCCGG
>JBQGDO010000078.1:0-3747 GCA_052039105.1 Methyloceanibacter sp. | reverse complement strand
CACCACGAAAGCGCGATTCGGTCAACGCAAAACGCGCCGAACATCTAGCTAATTTAGCACCACAAATTGAACGCCGACGCAGAAACCCAGCATTTGCGGGCGCTTTGCCGCGCCCCAACCGGCCAACTCTCGAAGTTGGGTGAGAGTTAGCGATTTCAGGGGGGTGCTCTCCCAAAGCCGGAACAGCTCGCCGATTGTCGGCGCCGCAGAGCATTACTTCGACGGTCATCACTACCCCTCCCAATTTTCCGCCGCCCAAGTCGCCGCCTTCGCTACCCAAGGGCGATCATGCCGCGGCAGCTCGCCATGTCACTCATTCTCCCGCACGACAAGGCGCCGGCGCTGATCTTCATTCAGTTGAACGCCCGCGAGGGCAGCAGCCTCTGCTGCCCTCGCATACGATGGCCGGACGTTCCCAAAATACTGAGCGCTGGCGCAGGATCGAGACGCGCCACGACCGCGAGGCTTGGCGGCGGTGGCCTTCTTCTTCGCGAGAGGTCGCATGCCAGCGAAATACCGCCAGCGGGGACACATGGCGAGTCGGATCCCCGCGGGCTCAATACGACCTTTTCCGAGGCCGCTCAGTTGGCGGCTCCGCGCGGGTCCGGTTATGTGCAGGTTTTCGGACGCCGGCAACGACGATCTCACCACGTGGCGGCCGGCGTCCGAAAAGCGCCAAGGCACGAAATCGCGTTGGGAGGTAGTGCGGCGGCGGAGCCGCAAGCTCGCGGCGGTGCCGCCGGCACTATGGGGATTTGGAGATGCGGTTGAGCCGGATCATGCCAGGGGGTGACGAGGGGTGCGGTCGGTTTGCTCCAAGATGAGGGTCGGAAGATCGAGCGGAGCGACCGCGATGTATGCGGAACGAGACAATTCCAATGCGGGCGGGTGGGAATTGACGTGAGCAATGCGAGCTTGGGTGCGGCGGGCGGCAAGCCAGCAAGAAAGATAGCTGTCGTAGCGGTCGCTGATTGGCCATCACGGGGATCATGACGTGTCGATCCTGATCGTTGCCTTTGGCGGGCTCGGTTGGTAGCGCGGGGTTGCGCTTGGTTCGAACCTCTCGATGATGATCATGCGGCCGCCGCAGCATGGGCAGGGATGCTTTGGTGTTTGCGGTTCGTTGGTATTGGCGCTGGCAGCCTTGATGGCGTCGATCGGGAGCACTGGCGGCGGCGCGAGCAGTTCGCGGGCGCGAGCGACGTTCTCGGCGCGCTTGCCGCTGGCGAGCAGGCCATAGTAGCGGATGCGGTGGAAGCCCGCCGGTAGCACATGCATCAGGAAACGGCGGATGAACTCGTGGGTGGGGAGCGTCATCAGCTTGTAGCGCTCGGGGCCTTCAATCCTGTAGTCCTTCCATTTGAAGGTGACGCCCTTCTCATCGCATGCGACCAGGCGGCGATTCGAGATGGCCACGCGGTGGGTGTAGCGCGCGAGATAGCGCAACACTTCCTTGGGCCCGCCGAAGGGGCGCTTGCAGTAGACCACCCACTTGCTGTTGCGCAGTGGTGCCAGATAGGCGGCGAAGGCTTTCGCATCGCTGAGCTTGGCATGCTTGCCGAAGAGCTGCAGCTTTCCGGCTGAATGAGCGGCGGTGAGCTTCTCCAGCAACAACCGGCGGAACAGGGAAGAGAGAACCGGCACCGGGAGGAGATAGCGCGGGCGGCAGCAGATCCAGTGCTTGCCGTCGAGCGAGAACCCGCCGCCCGGCACGATCATATGGACGTGCGGATGGTGAGTGAGCGCCGAGCCCCAGGTATGGAGGACGGAGAGGATGCCGATGCGGGCGCCGAGGCGCTGGGGATCGGCGGCGATGGTGAGCAGTGTCTCGGCCGAGATCGTGAGCAGCAGATCGTAGATCATCGCCTTGTTCTGATAGGCGATGTCGGCGATCCGGGCCGGCAACGAGAACACCACGTGGAAGTACGGCACCGGCAGCAGCTCGGCCTCGCGTTGCGCGAGCCACTCCTTCGCTGCGGTCCCTTGGCACTTCGGGCAGTGCCGATTGCGGCAGGAGTTATAGGAGATTGCAGTGTGCGAGCAGTTCTCGCAGCGCATGACATGCCCGCCGAGCGCCGCCGTGCGGCAACGCTCGATGGCCGACATCACCTTCAACTGGTCAAGGCTGACGTGTCCGGCGTTGGCCGAACGCCATGCCGGCCCGTGGTCGCGGAAGATATCCGCGACCTCCAGCGCTGGACGCGGCATCGCCGCGGGCGGTTAGGCCGGCAGCGGGCCTTTCCTCTTCCTGGCTTTCTTCGCAGGCTGCGACAGGAGATCGAGCGGGCTCGTGACGTTGGCGATCATGCCGGTGGCGACCCGCGTGTAGCGCGCCGTCGTCTCCAATTTGTCGTGTCCCAACAGGGCCTGGATGATTCTGATATCGGTGCCGCGCTCGAGGAGATGGGTCGCGAAGCTATGGCGCAGCGCGTGCAGTGTCACGCTCTTCTTGATCCCGGCCGCCTCTGCCGCCTCATGGAATAATCGGTTCAATTGACGGGTGGTTATCGGCTTGCCGGCTCTCCTGCCCTTACTGCCGGGAAACAGCCAACGTTCTTGAACCGGCGTTCCCGCATCGTAACGCGACGGGCGCACCTTCCACCATTGCCGCAATAGATCGAGCATCTCGGGCGAGAGCATGACATTGCGGTCCTTGCGGCCCTTGGACTGCTCAATGCGAATGATCTTTTGCGCACTGTCGATGTGCTTGACCTTGAGCCGCACCACCTCGCCGGCGCGCAGGCCACAGCCGTAGCTCAGACTAAGCATCACGCGAGCCTTGAGACTGTCGGCAACCGCCAGCAGCCGCTTCGCCTCGTCCGCGCTTATCACCAGTGGAATCTTCTGTGGCGCGCGGAGATGGTAAAGCTCGTTGGCCAGATCCAGGCGCCGTAGCGTCACCCGGAACAAGAACCGTAGTCCGGTCATGATGCAGTTGCGGGTGCAGATGCTCACGCCCGCCTCGGCCAAGTACAGCTGGAATCGACGGACATCCTCGAACGTGGCTGTCTCAGGAGATCGCTCCAGAAAAGCAGCAAACCGTCTACAGCTACGGATGTGCCCTCTCTGCGTCCCGGCACAGAGCTTGCGCGCGTTCATGTCTTCGATCATACGCTGACGCAGCGGGGGGATAGCCTCGGTTGTCATAGGCAACTCCTGTCTCGAGTGAGGTTGAAGACACCTCGATCCTCAAGACAGGGCGCTTCCCCCGCTACCAACGATCTCTCCCCTGGGACAAGGCTCAGGACGAGCCGTACCTCGCCACTGTCGCAAAGCGATTTGGTGCGTTGGCACATCGCGTCGGAGGCCGAATCATTGAATTTACGTCAGCTTTTGGGGAGCTGCGGAAGTGCAAGGAGAGGCTGCCTCGGCTGCCTCGGTCGATGGCTTACATTGCGCGCGGCCATGACCGCTGTTGGCACAACCCGGACCTCCCGCCATGTCCGCTTTCGCGGTGCTATCAGAGGCATAGCGGATCAAACGCGCCTGATTCGAGCGCTTCGATCCATGAGTACACGGCCTGGTCAGCCCGCCGCCCGCGGCGTTGCATCGATCCTCTACCAGCCAGGGCCGGATCGCAGGACATCGAATGGCAAGCGATCAGTCAGCGGGCAGGCCGGCCATTTCACAAACCGCCGCCTGTGGGCCAATGTCGATCAGGCGGCTGCCGCGGCCGGCGTCCGCTTGCGCGCGCGGGCGAATTGCAGGGCGGCAATGCCGGCGGCGATGATGAGCGCGATCGTCGCC
>JBQGDO010000077.1:0-5095 GCA_052039105.1 Methyloceanibacter sp. | reverse complement strand
ACACGGGTCATTGCCGGGCTTGACCCGGCAATCCATCATCTTTGCAAGAACGTCTTGCAAAGAGGATGGACCCGCGGGTCAAGCCCGCGGGTGACGCCCGTGGATCTGCGAGTTTGCATCAAAATGATCGAGACGCGCTTTGGTGTGGCGGTTCAGAAGTCCGCATCATTCTTGCGGCGAGTCCGAGATGCGGACTTCTGAACCAAAGCCACGCTAGATCAATAAGTTGCTAGTGTCCGTCGATTCCGAAGTTCGCAAACGAGGGTGCCGCACAATGATGCGAACTTCGGAATCGGGACACTAGCGGCGGGCCTCACGCCGGCTGCGTTTCCCGCGTGTGCGCCTTGAGGGCTGCGATCACGTGCTCGGACCGGGTCACCCAGCCGAGCGTATGCTCGAAATTCCACAGCGTCGCCTGCCGGTTGAAATCCGGCCCGGAATTGTTCATCGCATCCTCGACCAAGATGGGCCAGAACTCGTTGAAGAAGGCGTGGCGGGCCGTGCTCTCGACGCAGACATTGGTGGCGACGCCCGTGAACAGGAGGTAGCGGATGCTCGCCGCCCGCAGATGGGCGTCGAGCTCGGTGCGGCAGAAGCCGTCGTAGCGCGTCTTGCGGATCACCCGCTCGCCCGGCTCCGGCGCCAACGCCTCGACGATCGCGGCGTCCCAGGTATCGTCGACCAGGAGCTTGCCGGCGAGCTCCGGCCGGCTGCGCATCATGCGCAGCGCGAGCTCCTTGTGATAGGCGGGCGAGGACGGGTCGCCGGCGTCGCTCAAGTCCGGCTTGAAGGCCATCATCAGGTAGATCACCTTGACCGCGGCCTTGCGGCTCGCCGCCAGCAGGCGCCGGTTCACCTCGATCACGGGCGCCGAGCCGCTGATGTCGAAGCCGGCGAGGTCGAACATGCCGCCCTTCGAGACGAAGGAGTTCTGCATGTCCACCACGACGATCGCGGTTCGCTCGAGATCGATATCGAGCGGCTCGGGCTTCGCCTGCAGCCTGACCATGAGGTTCCTCCCGCTCATTCGCCGGGAACCATCATACCAGCAGTCTACCCTGCCCGACAGCGACTGGACCGGCGGCGTCGAGACGAGCCGCCGCCGGTATCGGCGGGTAGTTCCCGGATGGCTCGGCCGCGCCCTGATCGAGCGTCAGCGCACCGACCACAGATAGATCGCGGTCAAGAGAGCTCCGACGAACGAGATCGCTATGAGCCCGATGAAGACCTCCGGCTGATGCCAATATGATCTCGGCTCCAGCTGCAAATCCAGACCGGCACGCTCGTCGGCGCTGAAGTACGTCCTGTACATCCAGCCCAGGCGATCGCGGGACTTCTCGATCGCGCGTTGAAACAAGTGCATCATGTACCAGTGGATCGCAAACGTGAGGATCGTCAGCACGCCCAGCCAATTGCGCGCGAAGTCGGTTCGACTGAAATAATGCGCCGAGACGACAAAGATGGCCACATAGAGAAGCAGGGCGTAGTTGGTCGCCAGCCACTGCTGTCTTTTCAGGAAGATGATGTTGTCCGCCGTGTCCCTGTAGGCTGCGCCTACATGCTCGGGCATCTGCCGAACGTCGCTTGCCATTGCTACCTCCCTCGTGCGTTGCCGCCTGCCATCCATCGTGTTGCCGCCGGTCGAGGCTCTCACGCGGATGGCGCTTCGAGATCGAGCTCGGCGTCGAAGAAATTACCAAGTTCGGGCGCAGGTCGATGCCGCGACCCGCACTTGGACCCGCACTTGGGGTCGACCCAAAGACGCTTAGGAGAACGTGGGCCCGCCCCCGGAGGCAGTCTATTGCAGGCCCGGCGCGAATGGAACGCGAGTGCGGCGGATTTGACGTTCCTATCGGCGGTGCCGCGAGTCCTTCATAGGAACGTCAAATCCAAAGCCGCACTAGAATATAGAGTTGCTAGTGTCCCTTTGGTTCCGACGCTTGTAAACGGGCGTGCTGCAAAGGGATACAAGCGTCGGAACCCGGACACTAGCGACGAGTATCCGCGCATGGCAGGAACGCGCCGAAGGTCGGCGGATCGTCGTTCGAGCGACCGCGACCGCACGGGCCGGCGAGGCGGCTTTCCCCTGGCGGGGGCGCTCCGCAACGCCTATGTCGTTCGACATGCGCATCCCAGGTCTGGTCCTCGCCCTCACCGCCGTTCTTGCGCTTGCGGCGGCCGAGGGCGCATCGGCCGGTCCCAAGAAGCAGCGCACCCAGCCCCCTGCCGCCCCGGCGATCACCCAGTACGAGCATGGGACGCCGGTCATCATGCAGGGCCTGGAGTGGCCGAAAGCGCCCGCCCGGATCGACGATCCGCAGGAGCGTGCCGAACGCCGGCGCACGCTTCCGCGCGGCAGCGGTGCGTATCTCCCGCCGGTCCCTTCGCCGAGCCCGCCGTCGCTCGTGCCGGTGCGGCCTCTGGCTCCCTACACCCCGCCGCCGATCAACAGCTTCAGCGACCGCGTCACGCAGTGCAATCTTTCGTTTCCGCTCAATGCGGGCCTGGGGAACAACCCCGGCACGCGCGACGCCTATGTGCGCTACTGCGCCAACAACTGAGCCGGCAGGCCATGGGCGCGGAGCCGGAGATACATTGCGATGCGAGCCGTGCGGTACGGCCTTGATCGGGTAATACCTTTGGTCGATCATGTTGCGATGCCGGCGTTTGAGACCGGCGCAAGGGAGGCGGCCATGGATTCGAGCAGCAGACGTCGCTTTCTTGGCGCGGCCGCAAGTGCGGCGGCGCTGTCCGTCGTCGGACACCGTCCGGGCTTCGCGCAGCAGTTTCCCGCCCGCGGGATCCTGGTGATCGTACCCTATGCCGCAGGCGGCGGCAGCGACGTCTCGGCGCGACTGCTTGCCAGGGATCTCGAGCCCATTCTCGGCAAGTCCGTGACGGTTGAGAATCGCGCCGGCGCCGGCGGCTGGATCGGTTGGGGCTCGCTCGCCGCGTCGAGGCCCGACGGCTACACCATCGGCTACATCAACGCGCCGAGCATGTTCGCCGGCTATCTTGACAAGGCTCAGGGTGGTGGGCGCAAGGAGAACCTGGAGAGCTTCACGCCGCTGATCAATCACGTCGTCGATCCCAATCTCTGGGCGGTGCGGCCCGACAGCAAGTTCAAGACCGTGAAGGACGTCATCGACGAGGCCAAGCGCCGCCCGGGCACGATCACGCTCAACGGCGGCGGCCACGGCACCGACGATCACGTCGCGGCGCTGGGCATCGGCGCCAACAACGGGACGAGCTTCCAGATGGTGCATTTCCGCGGCACGCCGGAAGGCAAGACCCAGGTGCTGGCCGGCAACCTCGAGGTGCTCGCCTGCAACGTCAGCGAGGTCGCCGAGGACGTCAAGGTCGGTCAGTTCCGCATCCTCGGCGTGATGTCGGCCGAGCGGTCGCCGTTCATTCCCAACGGGCCGACCTTCCGCGAGCAGGGCTTCAACGAGGTGTGGGCGGTGTCGCGCGGCATCGCCGCGCCGGCCGGCCTGCCGAAGGACGTCGAGACCGCCCTGATCGGCTACCTGGAGAAGACCATCAGCTCCGAGGAGCACAAGTCCAAGGCCAAGGCGCTGGCGCTCGACCCGCAGATCATCAAGGGTGAGGACTACCGCAAGTTCCTCAAGGACAACGAGCAGGCCACCAAGAAGCTGATGAACTGGTGATCCGCCGGCAGGCGATGGGGCTCGGCGTTTCGCTCGTTAGAGCACTCTCCCGCCGGCAGCTGGCCGATCATTTCGGCGGCCCGAACGCCTTGGTGTAGCGATCGGCGACATCCGCCGGCGTCGCGGCGATCAGCGCCACGACCTTGTCGACCTCCTCGCCCGGCACGAAGCCGAACTCGACCTTGCTCTTCTCGGCGTCCGCCAGGAACTCCTTGTCGTGCGCGAGCGCGGCAAACGCCTTGCGCAGGATCGCGACCCGCTCCGCGGGAACGTCTGGCGGCGCGATGACCGGCCGCGCCGCAGTCTTTTGAGTGAAATGAAGCTGGAGGACCTTGCGATCGGCATCGTTCTTGATGAAGTCGAGCGCATTCGGCAGGTCAACGAGCTCAGGATCGCTCTTGAGCGCGCCCTGCATCAAGAGCGTCACGCTCTTGTCGCGCAGCCAATGGGGCCGTACCGCCTTGACGCTCGACCACGACCAATCGGCAATGCCCTGTACCTCGCCGCGCTCGATGGCGAGCGCGATCTGCGCGGTGCTGTTGTAGCCGGTGACCACCTTGAACTTGGTGCCGATGAGCGAATTGTAGAGCTTGGGGGTCGTCTCCGGATCGACCCCTGTGATGCCGCCGACGATCAGCTCCTTGTCGAACAGGTCCTTCGCCGTCTTGTGCGGAGCGGTGCTCCAGGCCAGCGTCACCGCAACCTCGCTGTTGAGGCTGCCGAGCCAATTGAACTTCTCGATCTCGAACCGGGTGCCGGAGGGGTAGATCAACTTGGCCAGCAGCATGCCGCGCTGGATCAGGGCGATATGGGTGCCGTCCTTCGGCGCCGTGGTGAACATATGGTTGGCTGCCGCGATCCGCGCCGGCATGTTCTGCACGACGATCGTAGGATTGCCCGGAATGTGCTTGGGGAGATGCCGCGCGGTCACCCGCGCCTGCAGATCATAGCCGCCACCGACGCCGGCGCCGACGATGTAGGTGATCTGCCTGCCGGCGTAGAAGTCTTCGGCCGCCGCGGTCGACGAACAGGATAGCGCAACCGCTGCTGCAGCGGCGATCCAACGCAGGCAAGACGCGGCGGTGAGACCTCGGTGTGTGCGGTGAGACATGTTGGGTTCTCCCAATGCCTGCGTGATTCTAAGTCTTCCGCCATTCAGCCTGCAACGGCGACAAAGTCGCAGCGCGCATTGCGCCCGCGCAAGCGGTGCGGATGAAAGAATCGAGAACGCGCAATGCCCACCCTGCTTCGGCGCCTTTCGCGACGAAGACGCTTACCGTCTGTGTTCCGTTCCGTTCTTCGGCGTCGAGAACATGTAGCTGAACGCGATGTGAAGACCTTCACACTCCGTCGGCGCCGCGCGTTGGGTCAGGCGGACTTTGGGCGGCTCGCCCACACCGCGAGCACCCAGGACACCCAGAGAACGA
>JBQGDO010000076.1:0-53037 GCA_052039105.1 Methyloceanibacter sp. | reverse complement strand
ACACCGCTTCAACGGTTTGTAGATTGACGCCTAGCTTCTGCATCCCCGTGGCGACGGTGCGCCTCAGATCATGCAAGCGCCAGCCCGTGACACCTGAGTCGGCATCTAGGATAATCTTGTACTTGCTCCATCCCGCAATAGGTTTTGTGCCGCCGATCGTGAATACAAACTCGCTGCCTACAATGCGCGGTATTGAATTCAACAGCGACTTGGCTGGAGCCGACAACGGAATAATGTGAGGCACCCCGGTCTTGGTGCGGTCGCCCTCAAGCTTGATCGTGTCTCCGTCGATCTCTGACCATTTTAGCTGTGCGATCTCGTCCCGCCTTGCGCCCGTCAATGTCAGCATGCGAACCACGCCGCCGTAGGGACCGTCGCCAGCACGCCATACGTTCAACAGCTCGTCATCGGTCAGCACGCGGTCGCGGCTCTTGGCGCTACCGACGCGGGGCATCCCCGCTGTGGGGTCTGCTTTCAGAATGTCGCGCTCGATGCACCACCTAAAGAAACGCCGCACATAGGCTTGCACGCGCCGCGCCATGATCGGAGCGCCACGGTCTGCGATGGAGTCCAGCAGATCGTGAACGTCGCGCTTGGTAATCTCATCGACACGCCGTCCGCGCCACGCCGGAAGCAAATCTGCTTCTAGGGCGCGAGTAACTTGATATTGCGACGAGGCTTTGTTTTTCGATTGGTCCCGCTTCATCCACTCCTCGACCACAGCCTCGAAGGCCATTGCGGGAGTCTTTGCGGACCGCTTCGGGTCTTCGCCCTTGGCGATAGCCTCACGTATCTTGCGCCATTTCATGCGGGCATCGGCCAGACTAGTGCCAGGCCAGCGGCCCAACGTCTCGCGCCGCAACTCCTTGTCGTGGCGGTAGAAGACTTCGAAGGATTTGGCCCCGCCATAGCCGACTCGCAGGGCAAGACCTGGATAGCCGAGGTCGAAAATCTCGACTGAACCAGCCTTCGGCGGCTTGATGCGCTGAACGCTGGCGTCGGTGAGATGGCGCTTCATGTTACCCCCGTTTCTCGGACCTTATTACCGTCGGTAAAAGGGTCCAAATATAACGAATGGTAACAATTTAGCCTGTTTTGGGGAGTTAGGGAATGTTTTTTATCGTTATCCCAATAGGCAAGAAATCTGAGGTTTCCCAAAGGGTTTACGTCAGTTTTGTCGGAGAAAGTTAGGCCGCGTTTTCCTCCAACATAGTACCCGGATTCACAAGGCCCTCTGCGACGGAAGGAGGCTTGACGGCGGGGGCTTTCAGGGGCGATTAATCCCCCTCGTGGTGATTTGGCCGGCCGGCTTGCAGCCACGTTAAACAAGTCGCTAAAAGGCCGTGCGAGGCGTTCTTAGCCGATCCCGGTCATTTGGCGGCAGCCAAAGTCCGGGTTTTTTATTGCGGCCGGCTGGTCAAGAGAGTTCAAGGAGCGTTCCATGGCCGGAAGCAGGGATAGCAAGAACAAGAGCGCCGACTGGCGCCCAGCCACCAAGCTGGTGCATGAGGGCACCTTACGCAGCCAGTTCGGCGAGACGTCCGAGGCGATCTTCCTCAACTCGGGCTACGTCTACCAATCCGCCGAGCAGGCCGAGGCCCGTTTCAAGGGCGACGAGGAAGGCTTCGTCTACAGCCGCTACGCCAACCCCACCGTCGCCATGTTCGAGGCGCGCATGTGCGCGCTGGAAGGCGCACCCGCCGCGCGCGGTACCGCAAGCGGCATGGCCGCAGTCGCTGGTTCCTTGCTTTGCCATCTGAAGGCCGGCGACCATGTCGTCTCGGCGCGGGCCCTGTTCGGAAGCTGCCGCTACATCGTCGAGGATCTGCTGCCGCGCTACGGCATCGATACCACCTTGATCGACGGCCGCGATCTGAAAGCCTGGGAGGCGGCCGTCAGACCCAATACGCGCGCTTTCTTCTTCGAAACGCCGACCAACCCGGTGCTCGAACTGGTCGACATCGAAGCCGTGTCGAAGATAGCGAAGAAAGCCGGCGCGCTGGTCGTGGTCGACAATGTGTTCGCCACGCCGTTGCTGCAGCGGCCGATCCCGCTCGGCGCCGACATCGTGGTCTATTCCGCGACCAAACATATCGACGGGCAGGGCCGCTGCCTCGGCGGCGTCGTGCTCGGGCCGAAGGAGTTCATCGAGGAGAAGCTGCACAATTATCTGAAGCATACCGGCCCGTCGCTCAGCCCGTTCAATGCCTGGGTGCTGCTCAAAGGCCTCGAAACGCTACCGATCCGCGTCGATCGTTGCTGTGCTTCGGCCGCGGCGATCGCCGACTTCCTGGCGGACCGGAATGAAGTGGTCCGCGTGTACTATCCCGGCCGCTCGGACCACCCGCAGGCGGCGCTCGCCAAGCGGCAAATGGGAGGCGGCGGCCCGATGGTCGCTTTCGAGGTCAAAGGCGACAAGGCCGCGGCGTTCCGCGCGATGAATGCACTGCAGATCTTCAAGATCAGCAACAATCTCGGCGACGCCAAGAGCCTCGTGACTCACCCGGCCACCACCACGCATCAGCGGCTGACGCCGGAGGCGCGCGCGGAGCTCGGTATCTTCGACAATAGCGTGCGGCTCTCGATCGGCCTCGAGGACCCCGCGGATCTGATCTCGGACCTCGACCAGGCGCTCAGCGCCAAGTGAGCCGCTTTGGCCGCCTTGCCCGCAGGGAACCTCTATGCCAACCTTTCCCGCAACGTTCGAACTCACGCGAGGATGGTCATGTGTCGCAACATCAAGACCTTGCATAATTTCGATCCACCGGCCACGGAGGAGGAAATCTATCTTTCGTCGCTGCAATTCGTGCGGAAGTTGAGCGGCTTCACCCGGCCGTCGCAGGCAAACCAAGCCACCTTCGATCGCGCCGTGCACAAAGTGTCCATGGCCGCACGCGAGCTGATCGACTCGTTGGTGACGAACGCTCCGCCACGCAATCGCGAGGTGGAAGCCGAAAGGGCGCGTTTGCGTTCAGTCGCACGGTTCGGCTCGGCATGACGCAGACGCTGAGGAACGCACCTCCATCGCGCAAGACCCTCACCCCGCGCGAGCTGCTGACCACGCTGGTCGGCTTTGATACCACGAGCGCCAAATCGAACCTGCCGTTGATCGCCTTCGTCGAAGACTACCTCAGCGCCCACGGTATTGCCTCGACGCGCGTCCCGTCACCTGAAGGCGAGAAGGCAGATTTGTTCGCCACCATCGGCCCGCCAGGCGAAGGCGGCATCGGCCTCTCCGGCCATAGCGATTGCGTGCCGGTCGAAGGCCAGCGCTGGGCCTCCGACCCGTTCACCTTGACCGAACGCGACGGTAAGCTTTACGGCCGTGGCGCTTGCGACATGAAGGGGTTCATCGCCTGCGTGCTCGCCTCGGTGCCGCTGTTCAAATCGCGCAAGCTGAAAGAGCCCATCCACATCATCATTTCCTATGACGAAGAAGTCGGCTGCACCGGGGTCAGGCCGCTGATCGCGCGGCTCGGGCGCGATCTGCCGCGGCCCCGTGCCGTCATCATCGGCGAGCCGACCAGCATGAAGGTGATCGACGCGCATAAGCGCATCGACGCCTATCGCACCCGTGTCACCGGTCGCGAAGCGCATTCCAGCATGCCGGAGCTCGGCGTGAACGCCATCGCCGCTGGCGCGGCGCTTGTCTGCGAGCTCGAGCGGCTCGGCGCCGACATCGCTGCGAGGGAGAACGATCCGCGCTTCGAGCCGCCCTTCTCGACCTTATCGGTCGGCACCATCAAGGGCGGCACCGCGCCGAACATCGTGCCCAAACATTGCGAGTTTCAGTGGCAAGTGCGCAGCCTTCCCTCGGCCACGCCCGACGAAGTCCCGCGCGACCTTGCCGCATTCGCCGCGCATACGCTCCTGCCGCGCATGAAGCAGGCATCGAAGGAGGCTGCGATCGACACTGAAGTCCACGGCTCGGTGCCAGCCTTCGTGGCGTCACCGCAGTCCGAGGCCGTGGCGCTCGCACTCGGCCTCATCGGCGAGGAAAAGACCCACGCCGTGCCCTACACGACCGAGGCCGGCCTATTCGAACAGGCCGGCTGCGCGTCAGTCGTCTGCGGACCGGGGGACATCGCCCAGGCGCATGCCGCGGATGAGTATGTGTCCATCGCCCAACTCGACGCTTGCATGGCCTTCCTCGAAGGCCTCGCCGGCAAACTCACCGCGTAGCCGGGCACCCTTTAATTCCCCTCCTCCTTGCGGGGGAGCGAGCGATGCCCCGGCGCGTAGCGCCAGTCGGCATCGCGGGAAAGGGGTTGCTTCCCGTGGCTTACCCCCCTCGGCTCGCGCTTTTGCGCTCGCCTGCTCCCCCGCAAGGGGGGAGCAAAATAGAGAAATTTAAGCGTCGGTGAAGGAGGCGGGGTCGAAGCGGTAGCGCCTGTTGCAGAACTCGCAGGTCACCCAGACTTCGCCGTCGACCACCATCTCGGCGAGATCCTCCGCCGAGAACCGCCTGAGCAATTCCTCGACCCGCGCCTGCGAGCAGCTGCAATAGCTGTTGAGCGGAATGGCGCGGAACGCGCGCACCTGCTCCTCGTGGAACAGCCGGTAGAGCAGCCGATCCGGCGGCAGCATGGGATCGAGCAGCTCATGATCCTCGACCGTCTCGGCTAGCGCCTTGGCGCGTGCCCAATCTTCCTCGGCAATGGCCGAGCCGCGCGCGCTCCCGCGACCGCCTTCGCGCGTGAGCTTCTGCACGAGCAGGCCGCCGGCACGCCAAGTCCATGCGTTTCCGCCCTTGTCGCCGGCGCGATAATGCCGCGCGACGGCGAGCCTGATGAAGGTCGGCAATTGTTCGGATTGGCGGAAATACGTGTCGGCTGCTTCGGTCAGGCTCTCGCCCTCGAGCGGCACCACTCCCTGATAGCGCTCGGTATCTGAGCCGCGATCGATGGTCATGGCGAGGTGGCCTTCGCCGAGGAGCTTTGCGCCCGGTGGAAGCTCGGCAAGCCGCTCGGCCGAGAACCGCGCATAGCCGCGCAGGCCCCCCGGCACCTGATAGTCGGCGACGAGCAGATCGACCGGTCCGTCGGTCGAGGCCTGGAGGATGAACTTGCCCTCGAATTTCAACGCCGCCCCGAGCAGGGCCGTCAGCGCCACCGCCTCGCCGAGCAGCTGCGAAACGGCCTCCGGATAAGCGTGGCGCGACAGGATGGTGTCGACCACCGGCCCGAGCTTGACCAGCCGCCCAGAGACGTCGGCGTGCTCCGCCTGGAACGGCAGGATCAGATCGTCGGCGGGAATGGCCAGCTCGACCCGCGCTGCCGATGTCTGTTCCGTCATCGCCTGGCTCCGCGCGCTTGGGCGGCACGGCGCTTCGCCGGCCGCGCACCTTTGGCTGCCGGGCTCGCGCTCAAGCACCAGGAGAGGATCGCCTTCTGCACATGCAGGCGGTTTTCGGCTTCGTCCCACACCGCAGATTGCCGGCCGTCGATCACAGCCGCCGTCACCTCGTCGCCGCGATGCGCCGGCAGGCAATGCATGAAGATCGCGTCTTTGGCCGCTTGCGCCATCACTCTCTCGTCGACCTGGAACGGACGGAGTGCCTCCATCCGCTGCTTCGCATCGTTGTCGCCCATCGACACCCAGACATCGGTCATCACGCAATTCGCACCGCGGGCCGCTTGCAGCGGATCGCTGCCGACTTCGATCTCCGCGCCCTCAGCCTTCGCCCAATCGAGCAGCGCGGGCGCGGGCGCATAGGCCTTAGGCGCAGCGATCCTGAGCTTGCAACCGAAACGTGCCGCCGCATGCACCCAGGACGTCGCCACGTTATTGGCGTCGCCAATCCAGGCGATTGTGCGGCCTTTGATCGGGCCTTTCAGTTCCTCGAAGGTCATCACGTCGGCCATCACCTGGCAGGGATGCGAGCGGCAGGTGAGCCCGTTGATCACCGGCACCGTGGCGTTGGCGGCAAGCTCGGTCAACGTCTCGTGCGGCCCGGTGCGCAGCATGATGACGTCGACATAGCGCGACAGCGCCCGTGCAGTATCCGCCAAGGTCTCGCCGCGGCCGAGCTGCATGTCCTGCGGGTCCAGCACCACCGAATTGCCGCCGAGCTGGTGCATGGCCACCTCGAAGGACACGCGCGTGCGCGTCGACGGCCGCTCGAAGATCATGGCGAGCACGGCGCTGTGCCTCAGTCTGAGGCTTTTGGGCACGCGGCCCTTGCGCTTCATCGTCGCAGCCGTGTCGATGATGCTGCGCAGTGACTTGCGGTCCAAAAGATCGATATCGAGGAAATGCTTGGGTGCCATGGCGATTGCCGCTTGAAAGGTCAGGCGCGTGTCAGCGCGTCGCTTTTCAGCGTCGCGCAGGCCGCATCGAGCTTGGTGCCGGCAAGATCGATCTCGGTCTCGCCGACGATGAGCGGCGGCAACAACCGCACGACATTGTCGCCGGCCTGCACCGTCAGCAGCTTCTCGGCGCGCAGCGCCTCGAGCAACTTCAGGTTCGGCATCTTGCATTTCAGTCCGAGCATCAGCCCCTGCCCGCGCACCTCCTCGACGATATCGCCATGCTCATCCTTCAGCGCGGCGAGAAGCTGCTTCAACCTTAGCCCCATCTTTGCGACATGATCGAGAAAGCCGTCCTCGAGCACCACGTCGAGCACGGCATTGCCGACCGCCATGGCGAGCGGATTGCCGCCGAAGGTCGAGCCGTGGCTGCCCGCGGTCATCGCCGAGCCGACGGCTTCGGTGGTGAGGCAAGCGCCGACCGGAAAGCCGCCGCCGAGCCCCTTGGCGACAGCCATGATGTCGGGCGTGATACCGGCCCATTCATGCGCAAACAGACGTCCGGTCCGGCCCATCCCGGTCTGCACTTCATCGAGGATCAGCAGGATCCCCTTCTCGTCCGCAAGCGCGCGCAGATCCTGGAGGAAGCGCCAGGACACTTCGCGCATGCCGCCCTCGCCCATGATCGGCTCGATGAGAATGCCGGCGGTCTCGTCGCCAATGACGGCCTCCACCGCATCGATGTCGAACCCCGCGACCTGATCGAAGCCCTCGACAGGGGGTCCGAAGCCCTCCAGATGCTTGGCCTGGCCGCCGGCGGCGATGGTGGCAAGCGTCCGGCCATGGAAGGCGCCCTCGAAGGTGACCAGCCGGTAGCGCTCCGGCGCACCATTCTTGAAATGGTAGCGCCGCGCCGCCTTGATCGAGCATTCCACGGCTTCCGCGCCGGAATTGGCGAAGAAGGCCATGTCGGCGAAGCTTGCGGCGCAGAGCCGCTCGGCGAGCCGCTCCTGCTCGGGAATGCGATGCAGATTCGAGACATGCCAAAGCGTCTTCGCCTGCTCGGTCAGCGCCTTGACGAGATGCGGATGCGCGTGGCCGAGCGCGGTCACCGCCACCCCGCTGGCAAAGTCGAGATAGCGCTCGCCGTCAGCAGTGAAGAGATAAGCGCCTTCCCCGCGCGCGAAGGAAAGTCCGCTGCGGGCATAGGTCGGAAGAAGGGCCGACATGGGAGCTTCGCTGTCCTGAAACAAAAACTGCCGCCGGTCCGGCGGCAGCGAGCAATCTCAGAGCATTAGGTCGCGGCGTGCGGCGTGTCAATTAGGGCACATGACAGGCTTATCCAACGCTCATCCACGTTTCCATCCACGCTCCGATTTGTGTTGTGGCAAGAGAAGTGGCAGACTCAAAGCCGTTCCGGTGGAAAACGGACCCAACAAGCGTGGCGGACGCTTGCCGGATTTTGCCGGATATTGTAGCGTATAACCGCTCGGCTACAAGATGTCGTGGGTGCTGCGTCGCGCCCGGGCGGTCGATCTCATCAGTACATCCGAGTTTTCGAAACGCCGTCTCTAGGCAGACGGGGGGATTCTGAGTCCAATTCGAGGAGGCCAAACCATGGCTTGGACTGAAGAGAGGGTCGAACTGCTTAAGAAACTCTGGGCCGAGGGACTAAGTGCCAGCCAAATCGCCGCCCGCTTGGGCGGTGTGACGCGCAACGCGGTGATCGGCAAGGTGCATCGTCTCGGGCTGTCGGGGCGGGCGACAAGCTCCCGCTCGTCGAGCCCGCGACCGCGCCGGACGCATGTGCCGCGTGCGCCGCGCGCGACCTCGCTCATGTTCGGAACGCGCGGGGCGACCGCGCTCAAGCCCCAATTCGACATGGAGCTTGACCCGGCGCCGCAGCCGCTCGAGGAGCTGGTGATCCCGCTGCACGAGCGGGCGAGCATCATGACTCTGAAGGAGTCGATGTGCCGCTGGCCGATCGGCGATCCCGGCGATCCCGAGTTTCATTTCTGCGGCCGCAAAAAACTGGGAACGCTGCCTTATTGCGAGCACCACGCGCGCATGGCCTATCAGCCGGTGCAGGCGCGGCGCCGCGAGAAGCGGGTTGCCGGCGGTTAGTCATCAACGATGCGGCAGGAACAACGGCAAGAGGCGCCCGCTCGGCGCCTCTGCTATTTCTAGGCGGTCTCTTCCAGCTTGTCGGAGAAGGCATAGCCCGCGCCGCGCACCGTGCGCACGGGATCGGTCTCCTGCCCACGCATCATCGCCTTGCGCAAGCGCCCGATATGCACATCGACAGTGCGCTCGTCGACATAGACGTTGCGGCCCCACACGCCGTCGAGCAATTGCGCGCGGCTGAATACCCGGCCCGGACTCTGCATCAGAAATTCGAGCAGCCGGAACTCGGTCGGCCCGAGATGCACCTGCCGGCCGTTGCGGGTCACCCGGTGCGACTCGCGGTCAAGCTCGATATCGCCGACAGAGAGCACCGAGGCAATGCGTTCGGGGTTGGTCCGCCTCAGGATTGCGCGTACGCGCGCCATCAGCTCGGGCAGCGAGAACGGCTTGACCACATAATCGTCGGCGCCCGTGGTGAGCCCCCTGATGCGGTCGCTCTCCTCGCTCCGCGCCGTGAGCAGGATGATGGGGATGTTGCGGCTGTCCTTGCCGGTGCGTAAGCGGCGGCAAAGCTCGAGCCCCGAGAGACCGGGCAGCATCCAATCCAGCACGATCAAGTCTGGCGAGCTTTCGGCGATGGCCATCTCCGCCTCGTCGCCGCGATGCACGACGTCGACGGAATAGCCTTCCGCCTCGAGGTTGTAGCGCAGGAGCAGCGCCAACGGCTCCTCGTCTTCAACCACTAGCACCTTGGCCCCGGGGCTCATCGTGTTCGTCTCAAGCATGAGCTACCCCGCCGACCGCTTCAGCGCGACCGGCGTCGTGCTCGTTGTGTCGCCCTTAGGGCGTTGATCGGTGATCGCCGCGCCGTGCACCAGGTAGTACACAGTCTCGGCGATATTGGTGGCGTGGTCGCCGATACGCTCGATATTCTTGGCGCCGAACAGGAGATGGGTGCAGAGCCCGATATTGCGTGGGTCCTCCATCATATAGGTGAGGAGCTCACGGAAGATCGAGTTGTACATGGCGTCGATCTCTTCGTCCCGGTACCAGACCTTCAGCGCCCGGTCGGCATCGCGCTCGATGAAGGCATCGAGCACCTCCTTGAGCTGCCCCAGTGCCAGCTCGCCCATGTGCTTCAAGCCGAGGACGAGCTGTTTCGGCTGTTGCTCGGTCACGACGGCGACGGCGCGCTTGGCAATGTTCTTGCCGAGGTCGCCGATACGCTCGAGTTCGTTGGAAATGCGAAACGCCGCCACGATCTGGCGCAGGTCCGAGGCCATTGGCTGGCGGCGCGCGATCATCAGCACCGCCTGCTCCTCGATCTCCTTTTGCAGAGCATCGATTTCCTCGTCCTTCTTGATGGTGGCACCGGCAAGTTCGGGGTCGCGCCGCTCCAGCGCCTCGAAAGACTGGCCGAGCACCTGTTCGGCAAGTCCGCCCATCTTGGCGATCTTGTTGTTGAGGAGGGAAAGCTCCTCCTCGTAGGACCTGACGATGTGTTCGTGTTGCTCCATTGCTCTTCGAGCTCCTAATGCGTCCCGCTTAGCCGAAGCGGCCGGTGACGTAGTCCTGGGTGCGAACGTCAGTCGGGTTGGTAAACATCTTGGTGGTGTCATCCACCTCGACAAGCTTGCCGAGGTGGAAGAAGGCGGTTTTCTGCGAGACGCGTGCCGCCTGCTGCATCGAGTGGGTGACGATGACGATGCAATAATTCTCCTTGAGTTCGTCCATTAAGCTTTCGATGCGGGCCGTAGCGATCGGGTCGAGTGCCGAGCACGGCTCGTCCATCAGCAGTACCTCCGGGTCCACCGAAATGGCCCGGGCGATACAGAGCCGCTGCTGCTGACCGCCGGAAAGGCCGGTGCCCGGCTCGTGCAGACGGTCCTTCACCTCGCCGAACAGGCCGGCCTTGGTCAGGCTCTTCACCACGATCTCTTCCGCCTCGGCCTTGTTCTTGATCATGCCGTGAATGCGCGGGCCGTAGGCGACGTTCTCGAAGATCGATTTCGGGAATGGGTTCGGTTTCTGGAACACCATGCCGACCCGCGCCCTGAGCTGCACGGGATCGACCCAGGGTGCGTAAATATCCTCTCCATCTAGGGTAATCGCGCCGGTGACTTTGCAGCCTTCGATTACGTCGTTCATGCGATTGAGGCAGCGCAGAAAGGTGGACTTGCCGCAACCGGACGGCCCGATGAAGGCCGTCACCGAGCGATCCAGAATATCCAGCGCCACATCGAACAGCGCCTGCTTCTCGCCGTAGTAGACATTCACGTCCCGAGCCGTCATCTTGATTTCGTGTTCGGCTGGCCGCTGAGCCTCCGCCGCTTCCCGTGCCGGAGCGGGAGCTTCCACCTTGATCACTGGCCGCGCCTCCACTTTCGCCTCCATGACTCGGGTTCCTTCACCACTTCCGTTCGAATTTGTGCCTTAGCGCAATGGCGATAATGTTCATCACCACCAGGAAGCCGAGCAGCACCAGGATCGCCGCCGAGGTCCTCGATACGAAGCCGCGCTCGGGGCTGTCCGCCCAGCTATAGATCTGCGTCGGCAGCGCCGTGGCCGGCTCGAGCAAGCCGATATTCTCCACGCTGGGAATGAAGGCGTTCATGCCGATCAGCAGCAGCGGTGCGGTCTCGCCGAGCGCCTGCGCCATGCCGATGATCGTGCCGGTAAGAATGCCGGGCATCGCCAGCGGCAGCACATGATGCAGCATAACCTGGTGCTTGGAAGCGCCGACGCCGAGCGCCGCCTCGCGGATCGAAGGCGGCACCGCTTTCAACGCGGCGCGGGTGGCGATGATGATGGTGGGCAAGGTCATCAAGGACAGCACCATGCCGCCGACCAAGGGCGCCGAGCGCGGCAACCCAAAGAAGCCCAGGAACACGGCAAGCCCCAACAAACCGAACACCACCGACGGCACTGCCGCGAGATTGTTGATGTTGACCTCGATCAAGTCGGTAAACCGGTTCTTCGGCGCGAACTCCTCCAGATAGAGCGCGGCGGCAATGCCGATCGGGAAGCTCAACAGGAAGCAGACCAGGAGTGCGTAGAACGACCCGGTGATGGCGCCCGCCAGGCCCGCGCGCTCCGGGAAGCGGCTGTCGGCGTTGAAGAACAGTTCCCAATTGAACGGCAGGCTGACCAGGCCCTTGGCGATCAGCGCGTCGAAGCCGGCGATCTGCTCGGGCGTGAAGCGCGAATTGAGCACCATCGGCGTCTTGCCTTCGGCAAGTTCTTGATAGGGCGGCGAGACCGGGAATTCGATCTGCACCGTCTTGCCGACCAGACTCGGATCGGCTTCCACCCGTTGCTTGATCGCATCCGGCGCGTCATCGGCGAACATGTTGAACAGGCTGCCGTCGCGTACATCCGGCAAATAGGCCTGGAGACTGTCGCGGGCGATGGTGGCGAAGTCCCCTGCTTCGATCTTGGCAGGGTCGAGATAGCTATCCAGCTTGAGAAAGACCCGCCCGTCACGCGCAACGACCACGCCGCGATTTTGCAGCCGTTCGAACCAGCCCTCCTGGACCCAATTCAATGCCTCGACTTCCTTCGGAATAACCCCCTTGTAAAGCTGATCGAACGGGTCCGACATGGCGATCGGAATGGTGATGCGCTGGCCGACCGTGTCGGGATGGGCCACCACATAGTCGCGCACGATATAGGCGGCATCGGAGGTCAGAATCTTTGTGATCTCCGTCTTCTGCTTGTCGGTCTCCGGTGCCGGCACCTGGGCGAGAATCGCATCGCGCACGATGGCGCGGAAGTTCCCCTTGGCCGGGTCTTTCGCATCCACCTTGGCCGGATCGACATAGACTTCGAGATTGACCTTGGTCTGGAAAAAGGCCGGACCGCCGGTGACGATGAGCGACGCGATCAGGATGCCGAGCAGTCCGACGGCAAGGCCGATGGCGATGATGCCGTAGGCTTGCAGTCGGCGATCCGCCGCATAGCGCCGCCGAACCCGCTTCTGCGCGTCCGGCGAAGCCCAATCCCGCAATCCGCGCTGATCTATGGTCTGGGCGTCACTCATATTTCTCTCGATATTTGCGCACGATATGCAGCGCGAGCACGTTGAGCGCCAAAGTCACGACGAACAGCACCAGGCCAAGCGCGAAGGCGGCGAGCGTCTTCGGATTGTCGAACTCCTGATCGCCGATGAGGAGCGTGACGATCTGCACCGTCACCGTGGTGACCGGCTCCAGCGGGTTGGCGGTCAAGGTGGCGATGATGCCTGCCGCCATGACCACGATCATGGTCTCGCCGATGGCGCGGCTGACCGCGAGCAAGACGCCGCCCATGATGCCGGGCAGCGCCGCCGGCAAGAGGACCTTGGTGATGGTCTCGCCCTTGGTCGCGCCCATGGCGTAGGACCCGTCGCGCATGGAGCGCGGCACGGCCGTAATCGCGTCATCGGACAAGGACGAGATGAAGGGAATGATCATGATGCCCATCACCCCGCCGGCGGCGAGCGCGCTGTTCGGGGCGATCGGGATGCCGATCATCTCGCCGAAATTGCGCATGGCCGGCGCCACCGTCAGCACGGCAAAGAAGCCATAGACCACGGTCGGGATACCGGCCAGCAGCTCCATGACCGGCTTGATCGTGGCACGCACTTTGGGATGCGCATATTCGGTGAGATAGACCGCCGAATAAAGGCCGATGGGAATTGCGACAGCCATGGCGATCAAGGCGATCAGCAGCGTGCCGGCGAACACCGGCACCGCGCCGAATGCGCCGCCGGCCGTCACTTGGCCTTCGCGGATCGGGATTTGCGGCTCCCAATTGAGCCCGAAGAAGAATTCGAATGGCGAGACCCGGTCGAAGAAGCGCAAGGCCTCGATCAGCAGCGAAATCACGATACCGAGCGTGGTGAGGATGGCAATCAGCGAGCAGGCGATCATCAGCCCGGTCAGCACACGCTCGGTGCCGTGCCGCGCGCGGAACTCGGGACTGATCCGGCCTGCGGCGACGGCCAAGCCGAGCAGCGCAACGCTGAACACCGCCGCAATCATCGCGTAGCGGGCAATCGTCTGCCATCGCTGGTAGCGCTCGGCCGCCTCCTGCACTAGGAGGCTTGGTTCGCCGAAGATATTGCCGGCCGCAACCGACTTGATCTCGCTCAGGAGCAGGCTGATCTGGCCCGTATCCATCCCGTCGGTGGTGCCGATCGGCAGGCTCCACAGCAGCAGCCGGTCGATCACCGGCCCTTGTAACGCGAGCCACACCAGCACCAGCAGAAAGGCCGGGATGCCGACCCAGGCGGCGACGAAGGCACCGTGATAGTTGGGACGCGAATGGAGTTCGCTCTGGCGGCCTTCGACCGAGGCAACCGCGCGGCGGCGCCCGATCGCATAGCTGATCACGCTTAGCGCCAGGATCGCCAGCAGAATGTAGCCGATCATCTTCGGTCCCAGCGCCTCGGCGTCGTGCCTATGCCGACGCCAAACTCCCTTATTAGCCGAAGGCGTGACCGCGACTCTGTCGCGATCACGCTTCCAGCACCTAGCCAGCCCAGGATGCGCGCACCTTACGATGTAGGCGGAGACATCTTCTCCGAGTCCTTGGCGCGCTCCTGCATCTCCTTCAGCAGGTCGTCGGAGAGCACGACGAGCCCGCGCTCATGCAGGTAGCCGTCCTTACCCATGGCTTCATCGCTGGTGTACTCGACCACGAAATCAACCATGCCGGGGATCACCTTGCGATGTGCGTTCTTGATGTAGATGAACAGCGGACGCGACAGGCCATAGCTGTGGTCGGCGATGGTGTCGAAGCTCGGCTCGGTGCCGGCGATCTTCACGCCTTGCAGCTTGTCCTGATTCTCATAGAGGAACGAGTAGCCGAAGATGCCGACGGCATTGGGGTCGGCTTCGATGCGCTGAACGATCAGATTGTCGTTTTCGCCGGCCTCGATGAAGGGGCCGTCCTGACGCATCGGCGTGCATTTCTCGGATACGAGCTTTTCGAAATCGGCCTTCTCCATCGACTCCTTCTGCTTCTTGAAATAGTCGAGCGCCTTGCAGCCTTCATGCATGGCAAGCTCGACGAAGGCATCACGCGTGCCGGAGGTCGGCGGCGGGCCATAGGCCGTGATGACATGGTCGGGAAGCGATTTGTCGACGTCGCTCCACTTCTTGTACGGGTTGGGAACCAGCTTGTCGCCGTCCGGAACCTCGGCGGCGAGCGCCAGGAAGATCTGCGCCTTGGTCAGGTCCATCGGCTTCGACTTCTTGGACTGCGCGATCGACAAGCCGTCATAGCCGATCTGGATCTCGGTGATGTCGGTGACCCCGTTCTTGGTGCAGAGCTCGAACTCGGACTTCTTCATCGCCCGCGAGGCGCCGGTGATGTCGGGATTGCCCTCGCCGATGCCCTGGCAGAAGATCTTCATGCCGCCGCCCGTGCCAGTCGACTCCACCACGGGGGCTTTTCCGCCCTTCTTGCCGAACTCCTCGGCGACGGCCTGAGTGTAGGGGAAGACCGTCGAAGAACCGACGACCTTGATCTGATCGCGCGCCAGCGCCGGGCCGGCCGTGCAAAGAGCGGCGACGGCAAGCGTCGACGCCATGAAACTGATCCTGTTCACTTCGCTCTCCCTTCGTTGGTAGTTGTGAGCCTCCGCCAGCGCGAGCATTTGCCGCGAGCTCGCCGGGCACGCTAGTCCCCCGCCCTTATGCTTTTATGACGGCCATGATTCCACTTTATGACAGCCTATGTCGTTGATTCAAATCAACATTGCTGTGGATAGGCTGTGGATAGCCGAAGCAGGGTTAATCGCCAGCCGGCGCAACCGGGGCGCGGCTGCCGCTAAGCCAAAGCTAACTGGCTGCGGCGCCCCGCTCGGGCTGGCTGGCCCGGGCCTCGGACAGCATGACCGTGAAGGTCGAGCCCTTGCCGGGCTTGGACGCGATGGCAAGCTCGCCCCGGTGCCGCTTCAAGATGTGCTTGACGATGGCGAGCCCAAGCCCCGTGCCCCCCTTCTCCCGGCTCGATGCCACGTCGACCCGGTAGAAGCGCTCCGTCAGCCGCGGCAGATGTTCAGGCGCAATGCCGGGTCCGCTGTCGATCACGGCAATCGCATAACGACCGGCCTGTCGCCCGATCGAAGGGATGTGCTTCGCCTCGATCCGCACCTTCCCGCCTTTGTTCCCATATTTGAACGCGTTCTGTACCAGGTTCTGCAACACCTGCAGAAGCTCGTCGCGGTCGCCACGCACCACCGCCGGGCGCGGGAAGCGCGCGACCTCGAAGCTGAAGCCCGTCTCGCGCGCGAGCGGGTCGAGCGTATCCTTGGCGTGGTTCAGCACGTCGTTGAGATCGACTAGATCGGACGGCGGCACATGCGCGTTCATCTCGACACGGCTCAAGGACAGAAGCGCGTCGATCAGACGGGTCATGCGCGAGGCCTGCTCGGCCATGATCGGCAGGAAGCGCTCGCGCGCGCCGGGATCGCCTTTGGCGCTGCTTTGCAAGGTTTCGATGAAGCCACGTAAAGACGCGAGCGGTGTCCTCAATTCGTGGCTGGCATTGGCGATGAAATCGGCGCGCATCTGGTTGATGCGCTCGATCTCGGTCAGGTCGCGGAGCAGGATGAGAATATTGCCGCCACGCTCGTTGCCGCGCGTGAGCGGCGCCACGGTCGCGGCCATGCGGCGGCCGACCGGCACGCGCTCGGCATAGGTCACGGTGACCGCGCGCCCCCGCTCGGGCGCCCCCGCAACGGCATCGAGGAACTCCGGCGTCCTGATCGCCGAGGAGATATGGCTTCCCTCGCGCAAAGTTCCGAACAGGCCCCGCGCTGGCGCATTGCAGAACAGCACATGCCCCGCTGCGTTGAGCACGATCACCGGATCGGGCAGGGCTTCGGCCATGACATGCATCGCCGAAGTGGTCCGCGCGACCACCAGGGGGCGGTCGATCGATCCGGCAAATGCCTGATCGGCGTCGCTTCGCGGCAAAAGCAGCACCGAAATCAAGAAGCTGAGAAAACCGATCAGGGCGAAGGCCTTAGACAAACCTGCGATCAGCACCAACGAGAGCATGATCACGGCCACGGCCACGATCAGCCATTGCGCCGCTTTAAGCCGCGCCGCGATCTCGCGGAAAGGCTTTAGGACGGCGTGTCCGATACGCGCCGCAAACCCTGGCACGATCGCCCTGGCGCTCGGTTCCGCACGATCGCTCAACGCTTTCTCCCCGCGCTCCGCAGCGAATCCACGAGTGAATTTTGCCTCATGATTGCCCCTGGATTATCACGTTTTTGCGACAGACTTGAGCGCGTTGCGTGACGGGCCGATGACAACGAGTTCCGTGCGCCGTGGCTCTTGCATGCTACTGATATAGTGCCAGGCGGGAGTTTTGCCACGGGGAACCAACCAACCGGACACTGGTTTTTGTTTTGCCCGCCCTCCGGCTACGCCGGATGCCTACAAAGAGAGCGGTCTTGCCTCAACCATAAACTCAAAGGGGGACTTTCATGCGGTGCAAGCGAAGTTGCGTTGCGTTCGCTGCGCTCTTTACCTTTCCGGTCGCTGCCTCTTCTTTCCCAGCTCTGGCCTGCCCGCCCTCCAACACCTGGACCACAGGTTCGGACCAGGAGGCCGGTTTCGTCCTTGCCGAGGGCGAGCTTGCCGCCATCCGGGCGGCTGGACCCTTCGAGGTACCCTGGTCGGTTGCCCTGCTTCCCGACGGTTCGTTTCTCGTCACCGAGCGCCCCGGCCGGCTGCAACATGTCAGGCCCAATGCGGACACCATCGCCGTCCAGAACATGCCGGCCGTCCTCTACAAGGGCCATGGCGGTCTCCTCGACATCGCCGTCGATCCCGAGTTCGAGGCGAACGGCCTGATCTATCTTTCCTATCTGCAGGGCGATGAAACGGCTTCGGTCATGCGCGTCATGCGCGCCAAGTTCGACACCGACAGCGATGCGCTCATCGAGACGAGGATACTGTTCGAGGGCACGCCGGGTCCGCGGCCCGAGCAGATCGGCGGACGGTTAGCGCTGACCGGCGACGGCTACCTCTTCATTTCGCTGGGCGATCGCTGGGAAGGTCAGCGGGCGCAAGATCTCTCGGACACCGCCGGCTCCATCGTGCGCATCAAGACCGATGGCACCATCCCCGACGACAATCCGTTCCGAAACACCCAAGGTGCGCGACCGGAGATCTGGAGCTATGGCCACCGCAACCCGCAAGGCCTCGCCTTCGACCGCGCCACCGGCCAACTCTGGTCCGACGAGCACGGGCCGCAAGGCGGCGACGAGCTTAATCTGATCCGGCGGGGCGGCAATTACGGCTGGCCTCTTGCCACCTTCGGCACGGGCTACGAAGGTCAGTCCATCGCCGTGAACAGCAGGCAGCCCGGCACCGAACTTCCGGTGCACTATTGGGTGCCGCTGTCGATCGCGCCCTCCAGCCTCGCGGTGGAGACGCAGCCCGTGACTACGGAAATCTGGGTGGGCGCGCTTGCCGGCGAGATGGTGGTGCAACTCAGCCTAGCCGGCGATTGCGCTTTATCTGCTGACCGATGGCGGCGAAGGCATGCTTTACCGCGTCGAACTTCCCCATAGCGAGATCATGCAAGGCAGCGGTCCCTATTAGTCTGCGCGCAGCTTTCCGGCCTTGCGGGTGAAGCCGCGCCGTTTATGCTGACGCGGGAATAAGGCTGGCAACGACTGGGGCGCTGAGCGATGCCGCCGATCGCTTGGGAAAGACTTGAAGCCGATCTCGATGGCCAGGGCTTTGCGGTCATCGAGAAGCTGCTCGATCCCGCCTCTTGCCGCTCGGTCACCGGGCTCTACGCCGACAATGCGCTGTTCCGCAAGCACGTCATCATGGCGCGGCACGGCTACGGGCGCGGCGAGTACAAATATTTCACCTACCCCCTGCCCGGCTTGATCGCGGAGCTTCGCTCGGCGGTCTATCCGCCTCTGGCGCGCATCGCCAATCGCTGGAACACGGCGATGAAGATCGGCACCCGCTATCCCGACGATCTCGAAACCTTCCTCAAGCGCTGCCACAAGGCGGGGCAGACGCTGCCGACGCCGCTCTTGCTGAAATACGGCCCTGGCGACTTCAACTGCCTGCATCAGGATCTCTATGGCGAGCACGCCTTCACCATGCAGATGGCGATTCTTTTGTCCGAACCGGGACGCGACTTCCTAGGCGGCGAGTTCGTGCTCACCGAGCAGCGTCCGCGCATGCAGTCACGTGCCACCGTCGTGCCGCTGGCCCAGGGCGATGCGGTGATATTCGCCGTGCATCACCGTCCCGTGAAAGGTGCGCGGGGCGTGTCCAAGGCCAATGTGCGCCACGGCGTTAGCGAGTTGCGCTCGGGCAGCCGTCACACGCTTGGCATCATCTTCCACGACGCCAAGTCTTGAGCTCGCTCAACGGGCAAGTCCCTTGGCGGCAAGATCGGTGAGATAAGCCTGCCAGCGCGCCTCTTGGTTCTCACCGAGATCGCGCAGATATTCCCAAACGAACAATCCCGTGTCGTGGCCGTCGTCGAACACGATGCGCGCCGCGTAGTTGCCGACCGGCTCGATGCGCGCGATGCGCACGTCCTTCTTGCCGGCGACGGTCACCCGCTGCGCCTCACTATGGCCCTGCACCTCGGCGCTCGGTGACAGCACGCGTAACAACTCCGCCGGCAGCGAAAAGTGCTTGCCGTCGTCAAAACTCACGGTCAGCGTGCGTTTGTCCTTGTCGACCCTGAGCTCGGTCGGCCAAGCGCTGTCCGTCATTGGGCGTCGGAAAGGTCGATCTCGCCTTCGACCACGTGCTTCAGCCCCGTGCCCTCGGCGGTGAGCACCATCTTGACCTTGAGCTTTCCCTTCCCCGAGAGCTTCTCCTCGCGCACGACGCGTTCGAGCGCCTGCTGCGAGGTGACGCCCACCTCCTTGAGGTACTTGCGCATCGACATGTTAAATCGTTCCATCCTTTGACCTCCTGGGGCGGCTCGTCCCATGTTATGGATAGGCGAAGTGCCTATATTAGAGACGAAAGCCCATGGCGGTCACCTCGAACAAGGGCCGCGCTAAACCCAAGACCGGCCGCAGGATGAAGGTAAAGAAGACCGTCAAACGCCGCAGTGCCGCGGCTGCCGCCCTTGCCAGCCCGCTCTACCGCAAGCGCGTGGTGAAAAACGCCAAGGCCTACAGCCGCAAGGGCAAGGCGCGGAAGCTTGGTGAAGCCGACGAGGACGCATGACCCAACATCGCATGACCGACCGATTCGGTCGCCCCGTCACCTATCTGCGCGTCTCGGTCACCGACCGCTGCGATTTCCGCTGCCTCTATTGCATGGCGGAGGACACGACCTTTGTGCCGCGCAAGAATCTGCTCACATTGGAGGAACTCGACCGGCTGGCATCGGCCTTTATTGCGCGCGGCGTGCGCAAGCTGCGCTTGACCGGTGGCGAGCCGCTGGTGCGGCGGAACATCATGTGGCTGATCGAGCGGCTGTCGCGGCATCTCGGCGACGGTCTGGACGAGCTGACTCTGACCACCAATGGCAGCCAGCTCGTGCATCATGCCGATGCGCTTGCCGCCTGCGGCGTGAAGCGCATCAATGTCTCCCTCGACACGCTCGACGCCGCAAAGTTCCGGGCCATCACCCGGCGTGGTGACCTCGCCCAGGTGATGCGCGGCATCGACGCGGCACAGCGCGCCGGCCTGAAGCTCAAGATCAATACCGTGGCGCTCCGCGACGTGAATGAGGACGAGATCGAGGAGCTGATTCGCTGGGCGCATGGGCGCGGGTTCGACCTGACCTTGATCGAGACCATGCCGATGGGCGAGATCGGCATCGACCGCACTAAACAATATTTGCCGCTCTCTCTGCTCAGAGCGCGTCTAGAGCAACACTTCACCCTTGACGATATCGATTATCGCACGGGCGGGCCTGCGCGTTACGCGCAACTGCGCGAGACTGGCGGCAGGCTCGGCTTCATCACACCGATGACCCACAATTTCTGCGAGTCCTGCAACCGGGTGCGCGTCACCTGCACCGGGACACTTTATATGTGTCTCGGGCAGGAGGATTCGGCTGACCTCCGCGCACCGCTCAGGGCGAGCCAGGACGACCGGTTGCTTCATGCGGCGATTGATTCGGCAATCGCCCGCAAGCCCAAAGGCCACGACTTCGTCATCGGCCGTGGCGAGCAACTATTGATGCGATCAATGTCCGTTACGGGAGGCTGACCAAGGAAAAACCGCCCATTCCGGCGATTTCTTCCGTAGGCCCCCTTTCGCCGACGCCATTGGCGTGCTTTATTAATCAAGCTGCTTACCCGCTTCTTAACGCATGCATATCCAGATTGGCGATCAAACGGGAGCTTAGCGGCGAGCCTTCATGTCGGCCCTGGAGTCGGTGAAGAAACATTCTTATTGGGTCGGCCTTGCAGTGCTGAGCGCACTGATCGCCGCCGCGGCTTTTATTGCGCCGTCCGAGATTAGCCGTATCGAGCTCGAGCGAGAGGCCCTCGTCGCCGCCAACCGGCTCAAGGCGCAAATGCTGAATGAGCCCGATACGCTGTTCTATGCAATCACCAGCCCGTCCGAGAAGCCGCAATTCGGCGAGATCCTCGACAAGTCCGGCTACGGCCGACGCGTGCTGCGTTACGAGCTTTACGACAAGTCGGGCGCCCTGGTCTTCACGAGCGGGCTCTCCGGATTGCAGCTCGACGACAATCTTGCCACCCTGCTTGCTAGTCCGGCCGACGAGTCGCCAAAGGTCGCGCTCTATCAAAGTTCCGCAGGAGGCGAGCCTTCAAATTTCGCCGCCGTGACCCTGCCGCTCGCGCTCAACGGCGAGCCGCGCGGAACGCTTGTCGTCTATCTCGACCAGAGCGATCAGGCCGCCGTGCTGTCCAGGTATTTCAACCTGGTGGCGGCCATCACCTTGCTTCTGCTCAGCGCCGGCATCGCCGTGCCCGGCGCGTTTGCCTGGATGCGCGAACGGCAGCGCCGCAAGGCCGAGGAGCAGTTGCGCTTTCTCGAGGAGCATGACGCCCTCACCGGCCTCGCCAACCGCAAGGCCTTCGGTGAGGCGCTCGAACAAGCGATGGAGCGCATGCACCAAGAGCGCACGCATATTGCCGTGCTCTGCCTCGACATCGATAAGTTCAAGGACATCAACGAAGCCGCCGATCACTCGGGCGGCGACCAGGTGCTGCGTGACATCGGCGGCCGCATCAAAGGGACTTTGCGCGAAGCCGA
The DNA here is from genome assembly GCA_052039105.1 of Methyloceanibacter sp. GTDB lineage: Bacteria > Pseudomonadota > Alphaproteobacteria > Rhizobiales > Methyloligellaceae > Methyloceanibacter. Next base: position 31,440 of record JBQGDO010000076.1, on the reverse strand, counting down.
TCTAATCGCCCGGCTCGGTGCCGACGAATTCGCCATCGCGCTCGTCGACATCACCAATCTCGGCGACGTCATGGCCTTCATGAACCGCCTGGTCGATGCCTTGCGCCGCCCGCTTCAGGTAGCGGGCAAGGAGCTGCTCATCACCACCAGCGTTGGCATCGCCCTCGCCCCCGCCGACGGCGACACCGCCACGCTCGTGCTGCGCCACGCGGGAATCGCCCTTGCCCGTGCCAAGGGCGACGGCGGCCAGCGCATGTGCTTCTTCGAACAGAGCATGGACAAGGCGCTACAGCGCCGCCGCATGGTCGAGCATGAGCTGCGGCTTGCCCTCGGCCGCGAGGAGTTCGAGGTCGTCTACCAGCCGCAATACGATCTCGCCACCGAGCGGCAATGCGGATCCGAGGCGTTGATTCGCTGGCAGCATCCGGTCCACGGCAAGATCGCGCCAGGCCATTTCATTTCGGTCGCCGAGGACACCGGCCTCATCGTGCCGCTCGGCGAATGGGTCCTGCGCCGCGCTTGCGCCGACGCCGCCAAATGGCCCGGGCCGCTTTTCGTGTCGGTCAATCTCTCGCCCGCCCAGTTCCGCGACGGCGACGTGGCGGAGACCGTGGCCCAGGTATTGAAGGAGACCGGCCTTCCGCCCAATCGTCTCGAGCTCGAAATCACCGAGAATTTGCTGATCAATGACACCGAGGAAGTGCTGGCCAAGCTCAATCGCCTGCGCGAGCTCGGGGTCGCCATCGCCATGGACGATTTCGGCACCGGCTATTCGAGCTTGAGCTATCTCGCACGGTTCCCCTTCTCCAAGATCAAGATCGACCGTCAGTTCATCCGCAACATGACGCGCGACCCGGCGATGAAGGCGATCGTCAAGACCATCATCGCGCTCGGCAAGTCGCTCGATGTGACCATCACCGCCGAGGGCGTCGAGACCAAAGAGCAGGCGGCCATGCTGCGCGAATTCGGTTGCCCGCAGGTGCAGGGTTTTCTTTATGGCTATCCGGGCGAGGCCGATGCCGACACTAAGCCGGCCGACGGCAAAGTGACGCCGATCTCGGCCGCGCGACCGCGCCCGAGCGCGGCCTAGGCAGCCCCTTCTATCGTTTCCGATTGGCGGGCGCACCGGGTGCGAACAGCCCGGTAAGCGCCCCATTGAACGGCGCGATCTTGGCGTCGGGTTTGGCTCGGCGGGAAGCGGCCCTGACCGTCCGGTTTCGAGCTGCAGTTTTCTTCACCGGTTTGGAATCTACCTTGGCGGGCTCTTCCGCAGCGGCCTCGGCGTCTTCGTTTGCCTCCGGCTCGGCTTGGGCCTCGGGGGTAGCATTGGCAACAACGCCCTCCGCGGCCTGATCACCGCTTTCCGCGCCGTCCCCAACCGGCACGACGGACGGCAACGCGGCGGTCTGCTCGTCGACATTGCCGATGGTAAGCGCATCCGATGTGGCGGGGATAACTTCGATGTCGATGATCGATGTCTCGGGCGCGATCTCGCTACCCGGACCCGGCAAGGTGATCATGATCGGGAGCAGCAGCGCCAGCCCGATGGCATGAATAATGCCGGCGTAGATCAGGAACACCGGCACGTTGGGTCGCTTCTTTTTCACGGCAGCGCAAAGCGAAAGTTGCGTGGATTGCACTCGCTACGCTCGAATCGAGATATCTGAATCGCAACCCTTTGCGCAAGACCTTAACCTTCCATCACAATTCGCGGCGCCTGTCGCGCGCCACGCTTGTTCCGCTCGAGCTCCTCCAATGCGCGCGCCGCGATCTCGCGAAACGCTTCGCCCGCCTGTGACGTGGGATCGGTCGCCACCACGGGGCGCCCCTCGTCGGAGGTCTCGCGGATCGCCAAAGTCAGCGGCACCTCGCCGAGAAACGGCACTCCGAGCCGCACGGCTTCCGCGCGCGCGCCGCCATGGCCGAAAATATTCGAGGGCTGGCCGCAATGCGGGCAGACGAACGTGCTCATATTCTCGACCAGACCCAGCACCGGCACGTTCACTCGGCGGAACATGTTGAGCCCCTTGCGCGCATCGATCAACGCTAGGTCTTGCGGCGTCGACACGATCACCGCGCCCGCAAGTGGCACTTGCTGCGCCATGGTGAGCTGCGCATCGCCGGTGCCGGGCGGCATGTCCACCACCAAGAGATCGAGCTCGCCCCAGGCGACGTCCTTCAGCATTTGCGACAGCGCCGACATCACCATCGGTCCGCGCCAGATCATCGGCGTCTCTTCATCGACGAGGAAGCCCATCGACATGACCTTGAGACCGTAAGCTTGCATCGGCGCGAGCTTATCCGCGCCCACTTGCTGCGGCTGGCCTTTCAAGCCAAGCAGCCGCGGCATCGACGGCCCGTAAATATCGGCGTCGAGAATGCCGACCCTTAGTCCCCTCTCCTTGATTGCGAGCGCAAGATTGACGGCGACGGTCGACTTGCCGACGCCGCCTTTTCCGGAAGCGACCGCGACGATATTGGCAACACCGGGCACGCCGCCGGGACGGTGGCGCGCATCACGCGCCGCACCGGGGCGGGTGAAGGGCGAGCTTTGCGCCGCCGCCTGCGCCCCGCCATTGCCGTCGGGCGCGCGGTCTGCCGTCAAGGTCACAGCCACCGCCTCGACGCCAGGCAGCTCCCGCACCGCGGTTTCCGCCGCTTGCCGCACAGGCTCGAACTCGGTCGGCCGCGCCGGGTCGGCGTGGATCGCGAAATAGACCTTGCCCTTGTGGATCACGATCTCCGAGACCAGGCCTTGGGCGACGATATCGGCCTGCGCGCCGGGGCCTTTGACCCGCTTTAGCGCGTCGAGCACGGTTTCCTTGGTGAGCACTTCTGCCATGGGGGATATGTAGTCCTGCCTTCTGCCGGCACCAACTGCGTCAGGCCTACCAAACGTTGCCCTGCAAGACCTCTTGCGGGGGATTGACCTGGCTCAGATTGCTCAGCGTCAGCCAAGCGGCCGACCCGAACGAGACGATGGCGACAAGCAGACAGGCGAGGCCGAGCCCGAACATCAACTTTCCCCTGCTACCGAGCTCACGGGTGCGCGCCTCCTCGGTATTGACGCTGATGAGAAAGCGCTGGCCCTTCGCACCGTTCGCGGGCGCCCCGATTGTGCCGCCTTCGCCCACCACGCCGAGCACGTAGATCTCCGCATCGAGCGGCAGGTGCATCTCCCTGTAGCGGCGTGCCAAGGTCACGTCCTCGCCGGTCTTGGCCGCCACTCCTTCGGCAGCGTTGCGCTCATGGCGATCGACCGCGATGATGCCCTCGATGATCGCGCCTTCGGGCGCGACCGTCGCCCTGCCGCTCTCGTCTTCGATCTCGAACGGAGCGCACATTATGTTGGCAAGCTCGCAAGCCGTTCGCTTCATCCGATAGGACGCCTTGCGGCTTGGGTCGTATTCGAGGATCTCGTAGTCGCGTTCGATCGACGCCACGAAATGCGCGCAGGGGTTCTTCGACAGATCTCCGGTGAGTGGCGTGGCGCAGCGCAAATGCCCCTTCACCTCGACAAGGCTTCCCGGTGCAAGCTTGGCGACCTCGGCGGCCGGCGTCGTCTCGGTCGCGCGCATCAACGACATGTCGCGTCGCGAGGCGCGGAAGCCCCAGAACAGAAACGCCGCGCTCGGCGCGAGGATCACGCCGAGCAAGACCAGCCAAGGCACCATCGCGTTCTCCTCGCCACAAATCAAGCGACACGGTATTTCCGGCCTCCTTATAGAGCGTGAACTCGCCCGGTTGCACGCGCGTTTGTGCCTCACCGCGGCGCCTGTCCGCGTCCGGCCTACGCTGTTTCTCCACAGGGTGTGAGGTCCGCCCTCGGCTTGCTGCCCACGTCGCAAGAGCGACACAATTCAGGCGTCAGATGCTGCGGGGTGAGCCTCGCCATAGGCACTGGCGGAGCGGGGGACCAAAGAGGGTCCTAGTCGCGTTCGAGTAAGAGTAATGCTCCGCTTGCTGCGTCGGCCGGGCGATCAGCCCCGGTCCTATCCTGCCTGCTTTGCCGAAATCGTCCGGGGCACGCGAAGCGTCGCCTTCCATCCTCGATCGATCCGCGCCTTAACCGAGCTTACTCGAAGCTTAACGCGGCGCGCGAAGTCGCCGTGCGTGAAAGGCACGGGCTTCAAGTCTTCCTTAACCCTGTACTGGCTATTGATAGCGAGGCAAGCGCCGGCGCCATAGCGTCCGCCGCCGGCATTTCCGACAAGATGCGAGGGGGACCATGCGTGTAGTGGCCGGTCCGGAGAATTCGGGGGACCCAAGACAATACGAGCTTCGCCGGCATCTTAAGATGATGTCGCGTTTCGTCGATACCGCCGCGGCGGGCGCCTCGCTCACCCTGGTCTTGCGTTCCGCCGATTCGGATCCCGCCAAAGCTTTCGTCGGTTTGAAAGGCGCACTCCTGCGCGTGGGCGCCTCCGCCAAAGTAATCCTCGCCAAGCTCGAGCCCGACCACGATCTCAAGCAACTCTTTTCGGCGCTCTCCGAACTCGCGCCGCAAGAGCCAGCTCACGAGCTGATCCGCTGGGCGCGCAATCCGCGCCTGCTCGATGCGCATGAGCAGGTGACCTACGGCGAGACCATGTGCTGGTCGGGCGACGCCATGCGCCGCGATGCCGAGAAGCGCAATGCGCTAACCCTGTTCGACGAGGCTGCGCCCGAGACGGTGCGGCTCGGCCGGCTGGCTTTTGCCGCCCTTTGGCAGGCTGCAATACCGGTGCCGGCGCATCGTCTGCTCGGCTCCACGAGCGCCCGTCCTTCCGGCGCCTATGAGCAGCCAGTCGACCCCTCCGTCGATCCCGCTACGCTGCGCCCGCGACTGCCAGTCTGGCCCCTCCTCCGCCACTAGGCTTTCCGTGATAGAACCGTCGCGGCGCAACGTCCGAATTGCGCGCTGACGGTTGGAATCATGGCCGACACGGAACAACTTGCGCCCCTCTGCTTCGTGCTGATGCCGTTCGGCAAGAAGATGGACGCAGCCGGCCGCGTCACCAATTTCGATTCGGTCTATGCCAGGATCATCGCCCCCGCCGTCGAGCGGGCCGGGCTGGAGCCGATCCGTGCCGACGAGGAAAAGATCGGCGGCGCCATCCACAAGCCGATGTTCGAGCGGCTGATGCTCTGCCACTACGCTGTGGCCGACATCACCGGCGCCAATCCCAACGTGTTCTACGAGCTTGGTATCCGCCACGCCATGCGCCCGCGCTCGACCGTGATCGTGTTCGGTGAGGGAACCGTGCTGCCGTTCGACATCGCGCTGGTGCGTGGGCTCGCCTACAAGACCGACACAGCGGGCGAGCCGGTCGATGCCGAGACGACACGCGACCAAATCGCCAAGCAACTCATTGCCGCGCGCGGCAACCCGCATGACGACAGTCCGATCTTCCAGCTGGTCGAGGACGTGCCGCGCTGGGAGGTCGATCACGCCAAGACCGACATTTTCCGGCAGGTCGCCGAGTACTCGAAGCGCTACAAGGAACGCCTGCGCGCGGCGGTGCGCGACGGCCCCGACGCGGTGCAACGGATCGCCAACGAGCCCGCGCTCGCCAATCTGCTCGAGGTCGAGTCCGGCGTAGTCGTCGATCTGTTTCTGTCCTTGCGCGACGTGAAGGCGCATGCAGCGATGATCGATCTCTACCACCGCATGCCGCTGCCGCTGCAGCGCGCCAAGATGATGCGAGAGCAGCTCGGCTTTGCGCTCAATCGCGAGGGCCGCTTCGCCGAGGCCGAGAAGGTGCTGAAAGAAGTGATCGCCGAGTTCGGCCCGTCGAGCGAAACCAACGCACTTCTGGGGCGCATCTACAAAGACCGCTGGGACCTCGCCAAGAAGGAGGACCAGCCCGAGGCGCGCACGCTGCTCAAGAATGCAATCGACACCTACCTCGCCGGCTTCGAGGCCGATTGGCGCGACGCCTATCCCGGCATCAACGCCGTCACCTTGATGGAAATGATGCCGAAGCCGGACCTACGCCAGGCCGAGATCCTTCCCGTGGTTCGCTACTCCGCCTCGCGCAAGGCAGCCAAGACGCCAGACTATTGGGACCACGCCACGCTGCTCGAGCTTGCGGTCCTCGCCCGCGACTCTGGCGACGCCCAAGAGCGCCTTGGGGACGCTTTGGCCGTGGCACGTGCGGGCTGGGAGCTGGAAACGACCGCGCGCAACCTTTCGCTGATCCGCGAGATGCGCGAGGGCCGCGGCGAGGACGCGGCCTGGATCAAGCGCCTCGAAGATATGCTGAAAGAGCGCGCGGGCCGTCTGGACGCCGCCAAGACTTAACGCCCGATTGCTTCCGGCTTTACAAGAGTTAACTAGGCAGAACCAAGCAAGCTGGAGTAGTCTTCGCCCGGGCCGCTCGGCAATGATCGCAAGCTTGGCAGGCGGGCCGGATCGCGATCGACCTGAAGAGTAAAACGACTTTGGGAGGTTAATCGTGAACCGGCGAAGTTTCTTGATGTCTTCAGCTTGTGCTTGCCTCGCGACCGCCACCACCAAGATCGGCGCTCTCTTGGCGCAGGACGCCCTCCCGCAGGTGCGGCGCTGCGGGACACCGCTCCCGACCCCCGCCGAGCGCATTCAGTCGCGCCGCGTCATCACCGCGCTCCGTGCCAACCGGGTCGCCTTCCGCGGCAAGACCACTATCCCAGTTTATTTCCACATCATTCATGAGGGCCAGAACGGTTATCTGCCCAATAGGCAGATCAAGGCGCAGATGGCCTTGCTCAACCGCACCTATGCTCCCGCAAACATCCAGTTCAAGCTGGCCGACGTAAACCTGCAGGAGAACAGCGCCTGGTTCCGCCACGAGCCCGGCACCGACCAAGAGATCGAGATGAAGACCGAGCTTGGCAAGGATCCGACCCGCGCGCTCAATATCTATACCGCGGAGCCGGGTGGCGGTTTGTTGGGGTACGCCACCTTCCCCTGGTGGCTACAAGACACGCCTCAGCTCGACGGCGTGGTGATCCATCATGCGAGCCTGCCCAACGCCCCGCGCCCGGTGCAATGGTCCTTCGATCTCGGCATGACCGCGGTGCACGAAGTCGGACACTGGTGTGGCCTCTATCATACCTTCCAGGGCGGCTGTCAGGCGCCCGGCGACGATGTCGACGACACCGCCTACGAGGAGACCTCGGCCTCGGGCTGCCCCCTCAACACACCCTCGACCTGTCCTGGCGAAACGCGCTTCCTCCCCGTCGAGAACTACATGGATTATTCCGACGATGCCTGCATGAAGCATTTCACGCCGATCCAGTATCAACGCATCAAGGACATGGTCGGCTATTACCGCTATCAGCTGAACCCACTGACGCAGCGCTCGTCGCTGCTGCAACAAATTCGCGAAAGCATCGAGTGAGGACCATCCCCCTGCTGCTGGCGGGCCTCGCGCTGAGTTTCAGCGCCGGGCCTGCTCTTGCCCTCAAGAATATCGAAGGCTGCGATATCGTGGCCTTCGCCGCCAAGGGCTCGCCTGTTCCCGTCACGCCCGAGCAATGGCTCGAGTACCGCGCTGACGTCGAGGCGGCGCTCCTGTCTGGGAACGAGACGGGCGCAGCCAATCCACGCGCGCTCGCGGCCAATGTGGTTGCGGCGCAAGAGGAACTGCTCGCCCTCATCAAAGCCTCGCCGACCTACCAGGATTATCTCACCGGTGGCAGCTGCCGCATCCTCGCCAAGCTCGATGCGCCCGCCGTCGAAAAGCTGCTCGCGGAGGCGATGGCGACTATGGACCAAGACGCGGCCAAAGCCCTGGCGACCGTCGTTGAGGCCGCGCGCACGCAGATCGACCGGATCGAGCGTACCGCGCGCTTCCGCTCGAACCAGGATCGCGTCTTGTTCGCCGCGCGCTATTATTGCTTTATCGCCGCCTCGATCGCGGCCTTCTTGCCCCCTGCGCGCCTCGCCGATATCGCGCTCGAGGATTTCGGTGAGACGATGTCATGCAAGGATGCCGGCCGCGCATAGGCTAGGGTCGTCCGCCCGGAGCTGATCATGGCGAGGCCATCTCGCATGCAAGCGATGCTGCTTGAGCGCGCCGGCGCACCACTCAAGCACGCCGAAATCGCAGTGCCCGAGCCAGGGCGCGGGCAGATCCTGATCAAGGTGGCGGCCTGCGGCGTATGCCGTACCGACCTGCACATTTTCGACGGCGAGCTCGACAAGCCCAAGCTGCCGCTCGTGCTCGGGCATGAGATCGTCGGCCGCGTCGAAGCGCTCGGCGAGGGCGTGACGGAGTTGGCAATCGGCGACCGCGTCGGTGTGCCCTGGCTCGGCTGGACCGACGGCACTTGCGCCTATTGCCGCGCGGGCGAGGAGAATCTCTGCGACGATCCGCGCTTCACCGGCTATCAGATCGACGGCGGCTATGCCGGCTACACGGTGGCCGACGCGCGCTATGTGTTCAAATTGCCGGAAGGTTACAGCGACGCCGAGGCTGCGCCGCTGCTCTGTGCCGGACTGATCGGCTATCGCTCGCTCAAGCTTGCCCGCGAGCCGCTCAAAGGCAAGCTCTCCCGCCTCGGCATTTACGGCTTCGGCGCCGCGGCGCATATCGTGGCGCAAGTGGCACGCGCGCAAGGCGCCGAGGTCTACGCCTTCACCCGCCCCGGCGACGTAAAGGCGCAAGACTTTGCCAAACAGCTTGGTGCGGCGTGGGTCGGCGGCTCGGACGAGATGCCGCCGAAGCCGCTCGACGCGGCCATCATCTTCGCCCCGGTCGGTGCATTGGTGCCGGTTGCGCTAAAGGCGGTGCGCAAAGGCGGAGTGGTGGTGTGCGGCGGCATTCATATGAGCGACATCCCGAGCTTTCCCTACGACATTCTCTGGGAAGAACGGGTGTTGCGCTCCGTCGCCAATCTCACGCGCGACGATGCACGCGAGTTCCTGGGGCTGGCGCCGACGATTCCCGTCAAGACCTCGGTCGTGCCGATGCCGCTAGCCGAGGCCAACGTGGCGTTGGAATGCCTGCGCCAAGGCGAACTGACCGGCGCCGCCGTGCTGATCCCGTAGAGTGGTGCCTACCGGTCCTTGCCGACCTCGATATCGACACCGCCACCACTGCGATCCTTGGTGATCTCACCCTGGAAGCCGGGCACGTCGATCTTCAGCACCTGCCGGTTCTGGCGTTCATAGAGCATGTAGCCGAGCACGCCGAGGCCGACCACGGCCACGCCGAGCAAGAAGGCAAGCACCGGATTGATGTTTCGCATCTGAACCTCTCCCTAAGCCGTTTCCTTCGGCGAACGCCTGCGGCGCCGCGCCGCTCCCTAGGTTCGGTCTGCAACTTTAGGTTTTGCTTGACCTAGGTCAAGGTGGGGGACCAGGATTACCCAGAAGAACGACAAAGCGGCTCAAGTCTAGGGAGAATCCCCATGCTCCACCAGGTTATCGACGCTTTGAATGCGCGGGTGGCTCTGCGCACGCGCTACGACAATTTCATCGGCGGCAAATGGGTGGCCCCCGTCGACGGCAGATATTTCGACAATATCAGCCCGATTACCGGCAAGCCGGTCTGCCAGGTCGCCCGCTCGCAAGCGGCCGACGTCGAGCTCGCGCTCGACGCCGCGCATAAGGCCAAGGACGCCTGGGGCAACGCCGCCCCCGCCAAGCGCGCGGAAATTCTCAACAAAATCGCCGACCGGATGCAGGAGAACCTGCAAGTGCTCGCTTCGGTCGAGACCATCGACAACGGCAAGCCGATCCGCGAGACGAGCTTTGCCGATATCCCCCTCGCCATCGACCATTTCCGCTATTTCGCCGCTTGCGGCCGCGCCCAAGAAGGCTCGCTGTCGGAGATCGACCACGACACGGTCGCCTATCACTATCACGAGCCGCTCGGCGTGGTCGGCCAGATCATCCCGTGGAACTTCCCAATCCTGATGGCGGCGTGGAAGCTTGCACCGGCGCTTGCTGCCGGCAATTGCGTGGTGCTCAAGCCCGCCGAGCAGACGCCGATGTCGATCATGGTGCTGATGGATCTGATCGGCGACCTGCTCCCACCCGGCGTGCTCAACGTGGTCAATGGCTTCGGCGTCGAGGCCGGCAAGCCGCTCGCCCAGAACAAGCGCATCTCAAAGGTCGCTTTCACCGGCGAGACCACGACCGGCCGGCTCATCATGCAATATGCCTCCGAGAACCTGATCCCGGTCACGCTCGAGCTCGGCGGCAAGTCCCCTAATATCTTCTTCGCCGACGTGATGGCCGAGGACGACGACTTCCTCGACAAGGCACTGGAAGGCTTCACCATGTTCGCGCTGAACCAGGGTGAGGTCTGCACCTGCCCGTCGCGCGCGCTGGTGCAGAAATCGATCTATGACAAGTTCATCGAGAAAGCGGTCGCCCGGGTGAAGAAGGTGAAGCAGGGCAACCCGCTCGATGCCGACACCATGATCGGCGCGCAGGCCTCTAACGATCAGCTCGAGAAGATCCTCTCTTATGTCGATATCGGCAGGAAGGAGGGCGCCAAGCTCTTGACGGGCGGTGAGCGCGCCAAGCTGAACGGCGAGCTGGCCGAGGGCTATTACGTGCAGCCCACCGTGTTCGAAGGCCACAACAAGATGCGCATCTTCCAGGAAGAAATCTTCGGACCCGTTCTGTCGGTGACCACCTTCGAGGACGATGCAGAGGCCATGTCGATCGCCAACGACACGCTCTATGGGCTTGGCGCCGGTATCTGGACCCGCAACATCAACCGCGCCTACCGCTTCGGCCGCGGGCTTCAGGCGGGACGGGTGTGGACCAATTGCTACCACCTCTACCCGGCGCACGCGGCTTTCGGCGGTTATAAGAAATCAGGCATCGGGCGTGAGAATCACAAGATGATGCTCGACCATTACCAGCAGACCAAGAACGTGCTGGTGAGCTACAGCCCGAAGCCGATGGGCTTTTTCTAGACAGTTGAAGTTAGACCAAGAGATCCGTCAAACCGGCGCGCTTCATGCGGGCGCGCCGGTTCTGTTGGTTACTGCTCATCGGAGAGCGACAGCCCTTTCTGGACGCCCGGATCGGAGATCGTTCCGGACCGGCGCGGTTGCGACGCCCCTGCGCCGTAGTCCTGAAACCAGCGAAACTGATAGTGCGTTGTCGTATTTCCCTGTGTGCCTTGCTGCGCGGCGGGCCCTTGGCTTCCCAATCGCATCCCAATGGCCCAGCCATCGTCTCTTCCACTCCCCTGCGCGGGCCCTGGCGTGGTCGCGAAAGCTGAGATGAGCGCGACGGCGGCAAGCGCGGAGAGCGTGTGGTGAAGAGCTGTGCGGGTCATGGCAACCTCCAACCGGTGAGGTGTGAATGCCCTCTTAGACGCAGCCCGCCACCGCCGGGTTCAACGCGAGTTATTCGCTGACAAGGCGTAATCCCTGATCGGATGCGGTAGTACCGCTCCCGCTTGTGGCATGCCCTTCCTCGCGGCGAGGTCCTTGGGGGCCTTTGTCTTGGCCTCCACGCCGCTATTCTTGTTCGTCAGCGTGTGGTCAAGGCCGAGGTAGTGGCCCATTTCGTGAGTCATCGTGCCCTCCACCTTCTGTTGCGCGTAGGCCGGGTTGCCCGCGAAAGCGGAGACGAGCGCGGCGGCGACGAAAGCAGAAGCCGTGTGGCGGATCATGGCAACCTCCTCTCAGCGCGCCTTGCGCACCTTGTCGAGCTTCTTCACGATCAGCCTGTTGAACTGCCTGTTCGTGCTTGGCTCCGCCGCGCCGTTCGTCGTGGGTCCTTTCGGGGTGAGCAACAAGATCGCGAGCTCGCCCATGTAGTCTTTTTCGTCAGTGGCCTGGGCCGATGCGGGCAGGCTCACTAGACTTGATGCGGCTAACACGACGCCTGAGAGCATCGCGGCCTTCGTCGCTCTGAGAAATGTGCGGGCCATGGCATCCTCCATCTGAGGTATGGATGCCGGTTAGACGCTGCGTTCCGCCGCCAAGTTCAAAGGCTCACCGCCAGTTCCGCTAGCGGGTATCGAAACCACTTTCTATGTCCGTGAGAATGAACGTATTTGGCCGCGAATTCTGAGGGGGCTTGCGCTTCTCAGTGGCGAGCCCTTTGGGGGCATTGGGTTGCCCGCTCACCGCCGCGCTCGTGATCGCCGCGCCCTTCATGCCCATGAACGGCGAGCGGCTTTGCGCGTAAGCAGTGAGGCTCGTGAAGACGGTCAGCAGCGCCAACGTGGCAAGGGCGAAGATCGTGTGGCGGACGGCTGTGCGGGTCATGGCAACCTCCATTTCATGAGGTCTCGATGCGTTGTTAGACGCTGCGTGCCGCCGCGAGGTTCACGCGAGCGGCTACTGGTCGTCGGAGAGCGACAGCCCTTTTTGCACGGAGGGTTGGGAAAACCTGCTGCCGCCGCCGTAATCCTGGAACCAGCGCCAGTTTTGACTGTTCGCGTTTGACGGGGTGGACGGCTGCTTCGCGGTCATCGTGGTCTGGGCCTTAGCGCCCCGTACCGCGTCCATCGCCACCTCCGCGCGATAGGCCTTGATGGATTGGCCCTGCGCCGTGGCCGGCCCGCCCGGAGCGGCGGAGACAAGCGTTGCAGCGGCTAGCGCCGAAAGGACGTCGCGGAGCATGGAGCGGGTCATGGCAAACTCCAACTTGAGGGCATCGACCCTGTTGGACGCTGCGAACCGCCGTGAGGTTCAATGGCTCCCCATCCCTCCCCTCGACGGGGAGGTTTTCCGCCGCGCTTTAGGCTATGCTTTGCCCATGGTCGAACGGGTGCTGGCGACAGACGAAGCGCTAAAGCTGATCGAGCGATTGCGCGCAAAGCACGGACCGCTGATGTTCCATCAGTCCGGCGGCTGCTGCGACGGCTCCGCGCCAATGTGTTATCCCGCAACCGAATTCAAGGTCGGCGGCAACGACGTGAAGCTTGGCGAGATCGGCGGCGCACCGTTCTATATGGACGCCGACCAGTTCGACTATTGGAAGCACACCCAGCTGACCATCGACGTGGTGCCGGGCCGCGGCCATGGTTTTTCGGTCGAGGCGCCCGAGGGTGTGCGCTTCCTCACCCGCAGCCGCGTCTTCACCGACGACGAGGTCGACGAACTCGCCAAGGGACTGGAACGAGCGGCCGGCCCGATGGCATAGTCCGCTTCACTCAACTTGTTTCGGGGGGACCGACACGCCGCCTCACTTCCATTCGGCCCTGTCGCGCCGCGAGCTGCTCAAGCTCGGCGGAGCCTTGTCGCTTTACCTCGTTCTGCCGAGCGTTGCGCCGGCCGACGACAACAGCGGCGAGGAGCACCGTTTCCTGCAAGTCAGGGACCAGGTCGGCGACCCCGAGAATGTGTTCTTCGAGGTGCAATATCCGGGCAAGGCGCCGCTCAAGCTCGCCGGCCATGTGTGGTTCAATGCCGAGGCGCGCAAGGCCGGCCGGAAATGCCCGGCCATCGTCGAGTTCAATCCCTACCGGCGACGCGACGGCACAATGATCGTCGACGCCAAGATGTATCCTTGGTTCGCCTATAACGACTATCTCTGCTTCCGGGTCGATCTCCAGGGCTCCGGCGACTCGGAAGGGGTGCTTACCGACGAATATACCGACGAAGAGCTTGCCTATTGCATGCAGGTAATCTCTCAGATTGCCGCGCGCGACGACTGTACCGGCGCCGTCGGCATGATGGGCAAGTCTTGGAGCGCGATCAATTCGCTGATGGTAGCTGCGCGGGCCGATCGCCCCGCAGCGTTGAAGGCGGTGGTCGTCTGTGCCGGCACCGACGACGGCTGGAACGACGACGTCCACTACATGGGCGGCGGCATGATGTTCGACAATGTGAGTTGGCCGTCATCGATGTTCGGCTGGCTCGCGGCCGCGCCGGATCCCGCGGTGGTGGGCGATTCCTGGCAGGAGATGTGGCGCACGCGCGTAGAGAACGCCGATTTTTGGTTCAGGCAATGGGCCGGGCATCAGCCCCGCGACGATTATTGGAGCGCGACCGCCGTCCGCGACCGCTATGCCGATGTCGGTGTCCCCGTGTTCATCCTGTCGGGCTGGCAGGACGGCTACAAGAACCCGGTCGCGCGCGTCGTCGCCAGACTTGCCGCCCTGGGCAAGGAGACCGCCGGGCTGATCGGCGCCTGGGGCCACAAATATCCGTTCAACGGCTATCCGGGCCCGCGCGTCGATTGGCTCGACTATATCGTCACGCATTGGTGGGACCGCTGGCTGAAGGGCACGACGCCTCCGGCCGAAGACACCTGGCCGCAGCTCCCCGTATGGCTCGGCGCCTCGAAGGAGCCGAGCCGGTCCGCCTGCCCCGACGACAAGGGCAAATGGGTCGCCGAGGACGGCGCTTGGCAGACGCGGGTTCAGCCGAACGTCCTGCATCTCGGCCCGGACCATCGCCTCGGCGATGCGCCCGTGCGCGCGACTTATGCAAGTTCCGGCCGGCCGGTGCTCGACACCGAGATGCTGGAGACGAGCTCCTGGGGAGAATGCGGCAATGACGATCTCCCCGGCGACCAGTCGCGCTTCGATCGCGAGTCCCTCTATTTCGACAGCGACCCTCTCCCCGCGGATCTCGACTGCTTTGGCCATCCCGAGGTCCAGCTCACGCTGAAGCTCGACCGGCCGATCGCCGCACTTGCCATCAGGCTTTGCGAGATCAGCCCCGAGAGCGGCGCCTCGCATCTCGTCACCTACCGCTTTTTCAATCCGGCCTATCGCGGCGGCGATACGGCAAAACCGCAGGCGATCGGGCCCGGCAAGCTGTTCGCCATGCGCGTTCCGCTCAATCTGATGGGTCACACTTTCAAGCAGGGCTGGCGTGTCCGCCTCGCCATCTCTCCGTCTTTCTACCCGACGCTGTGGGAGGCGCCCGAACCCGCCATCCTCACCGTCGAGGCCGGTGAGACCGACGGCTTCCCGGCCAGCGCCCTCATTCTTCCCGGCCGCGAGGAACGTAAGGAAGATAAGCGTGCACAAGAATTGCTGCCGAGCAAATCGGCCGGCGTCTACGTCAATCCGGACGATTACTTGCCGACGCTGGTGGAGGCGCGCCCGGCCGAGAGCACTCGCAAGGCCTATCCCGTCACCATCAATGGCAGGCCGGGCATGCTGACCCGCAAGGTCTTCGACAGCGGTCGCTATCAATATGGAGGCCCGCTGCAGGGCCTTTGGGTCGATCAGGTCGCCGACGAGAATTTCCAGATGGTGATCGGCGATCCGCTATCGCTCGTCGGCTTCACCCAGTCGACGACGATTCTCGAGCGTCCCGAGCAGAACTTCCGCGCGCGCGCAGAGACCACCACGAATGTGTGGAGCGAAGCCGACGGCGCGGGCGGCTTCGTGTTCCGCTACAAGGCGACGGTCAAGACCTTTATTGGCGATGCGACGGGAACAGATCGACCTTTCGCAGAAAAAACGGTAGCCGGCGAGATCGCGCGGTCTTGGACTTGATCCGTTTCGCCGGTTTGGCGTCGGCCCCGCTGCCGTTCTGGGCCGACTCGGTTTCAGCCGTTTTAATGGCATGCGGCGACGCCGTGTCGGCGGCTTCCGCCTCCGCCTCGCTTGTTTGCGCCGGATCGATCGCGTGCGGTGAGCTTGCCTGTTCGGGGCAATCGGGTCTTTCGCCCTCCGGCACGCCAGCTAGGGCCGGCGTGCCGGTGCCACAAAAGGGTTGGTGCGCACCGATTTGTCGTTCTTCTCGACGCATTCGGCCAGCCGGTCGAACGCATCCGCACTCTTGTCGAGCGGGACCTGGATGGTTGCGCCGGCCGCGACCACGTTCAGCGCCTTGGCGCTGCGCAATCCCACCTCGAACTTCTTGTCCTCGATGTCCATCGACACCGAGCTCGGCTCGGCGGCAAGCTCGGCATCGATGCTGAGCGGACCGAGCTTCATTTTCACGGGATAATCCTGGCCGCGCTCGAGCTTCCAGTTTGGCGATTTGAGCTCGAGGCTGAGCCCGCCCTCGCTGCGCACGAACGTCGCCACGATGTCATCGTCGAGCTTGCGGTTGATCGAGCAGCGATCGAAGCTGTCGCCCTTGAACGTGGCTTCGATCTCCCAGGGCCCGATCGTCTCGGATTTGCTGTCCTCCGCGCCAGGCGCCGCGGCCGGCAGTGAAATGCAGGCTACGAGGACTATCGGCGCTAAGAGGCGCCGCTGCGGGGTACGGAACGCCCCCGCGCAGGCGTGCTTGGTCGTCGCTGTCATGCTCGGACCCCCGTTTTTCGGTTGGCTCGTGCGAAAAACGCCTCTTGCTCGGTCCGGGTTCCCTCAAGCTTCGCCTTTGCCTATCGCATCCATAGGTTCTGAGCATTGGAACGCGTGGGCGAGCTTGGCTATTCCAGGTTCATGCCAAGCGAAACCTATGACGTTGCGATCCTCGGCGGCGGCAACGCGGCCTTTGGGGCCACCGTGCAGACCCGAGAAGCCGGCTTGAAAGTGCTCATGATCGAGGGCCGCGACCTCGGCGGCACCTGTCCCAATCGCGGCTGCACGCCGAAAAAGGTGCTGGTGGCTGCGGTCCATGCCTTGCACGAGATCGGCCAAGCCCACGTCCACGGCATCAAGGTCGGCAAGCCCAACCTCGATTGGACGGCACTTATAGACCGCGAGAAGGAGCTGATCCGGGGTATTCCCGACCGGCTGGCGAAGACCTTGCAGGAGCGCGGCGTCGATCTGATCCGCGACCATGGGAAATTCGTCGGGCTGAACGCCATCGAGGCGGGCGGCCGCCGCATCGAGGCTAAGCATATCGTCATCGCCACGGGGTCCAAGCCCCGACCGCTGCCGATCCCCGGCGCGGAGTTGATGATCACCTCGGACGAGGTGTTGAGCGAGCGCACCCTGCCCGGCAGCGTGGTGTTCGTCGGCGGCGGCGTGATCGCGCTCGAGTTCAGCCATGTTTACCGGCGCGCAGGCGCCGAGGTGACCATCCTCGAAATTCTGCCACGGCTGCTGCCCGCGCTCGACACCGACGCGGTGCAACAGGTGCACAAGGAAAGCGAGCGCCTCGGCATCAGGGTCCACACCGGTGTCAAGGTGAAGCGTGTGGAGAAGGTTGGGGACAAGCTGCGCACCACCTTCGAGAAGGACGGCAAGGAAATCTCGGTCGACAGCGACCGCGTGGTCAACGGCGCCGGCCGCATCGCCAATGTCGACCGGCTCGATCTCGACGCCGCCGCTATCACCCATGACGGCTTCAAAATTCCGCTCGACGATTATCTCCGAGCGAAGTCCAACCCCGCCGTCTATGTCTGCGGCGACGTCACTGCCGCGCCGCAACTCTCGCCGATCGCCACCTACGAAGGAAAGATCGTCGGGCGGAACATTGTCGAAGGTGCCAAGCACAAGCCGGATTATGCCAACATCCCCTCCTGCGTGTTCACCGTGCCGGCGCTTGCCACGGTCGGCCTCTCCGAGGAGAAGGCGAAGGAAAAGGGGCTCAAGACACGCGTGCAAGTCAACGACATGCTGAGCTGGTTCTCCGCCCGTACTTTTGCCGAGACGGTGGCCTGGTCGAAGATCATCGTCGAGGAAGCGACCGACAGGATCGTCGGCGCGCATTTCGTCGGTCATTCCGGCGAGGAGCTGATCAATCTGTTCGGCCTCGCCATGCAGCACGGCATCACTGCGTCGCAAATTCGCGATTTCGTGTTCGCCTATCCCACCTTCTCCGCCGATATCAAGTCGATGCTCTAGCGAGGCGATCGACCATCGCCACGGCGATCTCACGCTCTGCCATCACCACGTGACTCGCCCCGTGCCGCATCAAATGGAGGATCTCCTCCTCCGAATGCGCGCGGGCGACGATGTTGAGCTTCGGATTGATGGCGCGGGCCTGTTCCACGACCTGGCCGCCCTCGAAGCCGTCGGCAATGGCGACCAACAGACTGCGCGCGGCCCCGAGAGAAGCTGCCTCGATGATCTCGGGATCGGCAGCGTTGCCGGCGATCGCGCCAACCCCCTGCCCTCTGAGCTCCGCAGCCTCATCCTCGTCATCCACCACGACGAAGAGCGGGATCTTACGCTTGCGCAAGCTCTGGCTGATCGCCTTGCCGACCTTGCCATGGCCGACCAGCACGACGTGGTTCTTTAAAGCTGTTGGCTTGACCGCCTCGCGCGGACCGGCGGATTCGACCGGCCCCGGCGGGGGCGCAACTGCCTCCTCTCTGGCGAGCAACCAGTCGAGCGCGGAGAACAGGAACGGGTTGAGCAGGATCGAGATGATAGCGCCGGCCAGGACGAGGTCACGGCCTTCTTGCGGCAAGAGCGCCAGCGCTACACCGAGATTGGCGAGGATGAAGGAGAACTCGCCGATCTGCGCCAGCGACGCCGAAATGGTTAGCGCAGTCGAGTTGGGATAGCCGAAGGCGCGCACGATCGCATAGGCCGCGAGCGATTTGCCGAGCAGGATGATCAGCAAGGTGCCGAGCACTGGGATCGGCTCGCGCAGGACGATCATCGGGTCGACCAGCATGCCGACCGAGACGAAGAACAGCACGGCAAAGGCGTCTCGCAACGGCAGGGTTTCGGTGGCGGCCTGCTGGCTGAGTTTGGATTCGCTCAAGATCATGCCGGCAAAGAACGCCCCCAGCGCGAACGACACGCCGAACAGCTCGGCCGCCGCGAACGCCGTGCCGAGCGCGATGACGAGCACCGACAGCCGAAACAGCTCGCGGCTGCCGGTATGCGCCATGTAGTGCAGAATCCAGGGAATGACCCGCTTGCCGATAAGCAGCATGACCGCCACGAAGGCGGCGATCTTGGCGGTGGTCAGACCGAGCACGATGGCGATTTCTGACGGGCTAGCGGCTTCTTCGCCTGCGCCCTTGAGCAGTCCGGCGGCGACCGGGAGCAGCACCAAGGTCAGCACCATGGCGATGTCCTCGACGATCAGCCAACCGACGGCGATCCGCCCACGTTCGGTCTCGATCAGCCGCCGCTCCTGCAGCGCCCGCAACAGCACCACCGTGCTCGCCACCGAGAGCGCAAGCCCGAACACGAGCCCGGCCCCGATCGGCCAGCCGAGCCAGGCCGTGAGTCCCATGCCGAGCAAAGTCGCGCATGCGATTTGAGCGATGGCGCCGGGAATGGCGATCCGCTTCACCGAAAGGAGATCGGCCAGCGAGAAATGCAAGCCGACGCCAAACATCAGCAGGATGACGCCGATCTCCGCCAGTTGATTGGCGAGGTCCTGGTCCGCCACGTAGCCCGGCGTGAAGGGCCCGATGACCACGCCGGCAAGTAGATAGCCCACGAGCGGCGGCAGTTTGAAGCGCTGCGCCACCGCCGCAAGCAGCCAGGCAAGCGTAAAGGCCGCTACGATGGTCGTGATGAGGGGCGCGTAATGCGGCATGGCTCGAGACACCTAACTGGGAGCCGCCGACTTCTCCGCGTCGACCGGCGAAGTGCTTACTGCCTCGTCCTTCGTCCTTTGCACGACAAGCGACGCGGCACCCGCCGCGCTGTCGAGCATCGCCTTGGCGATCTCGTGCTCGCCCATCACCACCAGATTGGCGCCGTGCCGCTTCAGATATTCGATCTCCTCTTCCGAATGTGCCCGGGCGATGATCGGCAAGGTTGGGCTGATGGCGCGCGCCTGCTGCACCACCTGACCGCCCTCGAAGGCGTCGGGAATTGCAACCAAAAGGCAACGCGCCTTGGGCAGATTGGCCGATTGGATCACTTCGGGATCGGCGGCATTGCCCGCGAGCGCCTCGATGCCGAGCGCCCTGAGCGCAGCCACGCCGTCTTCATCGTCCTCGATCACGAAGAACGGTACCTTCCGTTCGCTGAGATCGGCGCTGATGAAGCTGCCGACCCGGCCGTGGCCGATCAGCACGACATGGTCCTTGAGACTGGTGGGCCGGATGGGCTCGCGCATCACCGTCTCATCCTCCTGCGGTTCGGCCGCCACGACCTCGGCGGCGGCCTTCTCCCGCCGCGCCGAATAGAGGTCGAGCGCGGCGAAGAGCAGCGGATTGAGCAGAATGGTGATGATGGCACCGGCAAGAATCAGGTCGCGGCCTTCCTCGGGGAGCAGGCCGAGCTGCAGGCTGCGATTGGCAAGGATGAAGGAGAACTCGCCGATCTGCGCCAGCGATGCCGTAACCATAAGGGCCGCCGAGCGGGAATGCCCGAACAGGCGCACCACCCCATAGGCCGCAATCGACTTGCCGACCAGGATGATCAGCACGGTGGCAAGCACTGCCAGCGGCGCGGTCAGCATGATGCGGGGATCGAACAGCATGCCGACCGAGACGAAGAACAGCACGGCGAAAGCATCGCGCAACGGCAGCGATTCGGTCGCGGCCTGCTGCGAGAGCTGCGACTCGCTCAACATCATGCCGGCGAAGAAAGCACCGAGCGCCAGCGAAATGCCGAACAGCTCGGTGGCCGCGTAGGCCACGCCGAGCGCGATCGCCAGGACCGCGAGCCGGAACAGCTCGCGGCTGCCGGTATGCGCCACGTAGTGCAAGATCGCCGGGATCAGCTTCTTGCCGACTAACAGCATGACGGCGAGAAAGATGGCGAATTTGCCAAGCAGCAGCCCCACGGCACGCGCAATCTCCAGCCCGCTGGGCGCGGTCTCCATGCCGTGAAACACTGCCGTCAGTCCCGGCAGCAGCACCAGCACGAGCACCATGGCAATGTCCTGCACGATCAGCCAGCCGACGGTGATGCGTCCGCGCTCGGTCTCGACCAGCCGGCGCTCTTGCAGGACCCGCAGCAGGACCACGGTGCTTGCGACCGACAGCGCCACGCCAAAGATAACCCCGGCGCCGGTCGGCCAACCGAGCGCCCAGCCCACCGCCATGCCGAGCGGCGTGGCGATCAGGCTCTGCGCCACCGCGCCCGGAATGGCGATGGCCCGGACCGACAGCAAGTCCTTCATCGAGAAGTGCAATCCCACGCCGAACATCAGAAGGATCACGCCGACCTCGGCCAGCTGATTGGCGATGTTCTGGTCGGCGACGACGCCCGGCGTGAAGGGGCCGACCGCAATCCCCGCGACCAGATAGCCGATCAGCGGCGGCAGTTTGAGCCGGTGGGCCACCACGCCAAGGCTAAAAGCGAGCACGAGGCCGATGGCGATGGTGGAGACGAGGGGCGGCGCGTGCAGCATGGCTACACCCTGACAATGAATGGCGCCGCCGACAATCCCAAAGCTCCCCGGGGCAAGCTCGCGATAACCGTGCTTGGGGTCGAGACTGGCTTGCCTCGCCCGGACGTGCTTTAATGGTTGTTGTGAGTGCGTTCGATTACAGCGCTCCCGCCGAGCTTTATGCCAGCGCGAGCAAGACCGGCAAGCGGCCGATGCGCTATACGCGCTTCAAGAACGCCGCCGAGGCGATCAAGTATGCCGTGGAAGAACTGCCGCCCGAACTCCTGATCGGCAGCACGCTCGAGGTCAACGAGGAGCGTTTCGACGGTTTTGGTATTCGCGCCCTCTATGAGAGCGCGAGCTATCCCTTGCGCCGGCGTAAAACGGGATAGGCGTTAATCTGAAGCTTGATTTTTTAACCGGAAATGCCCTCTTCACTTGACAGAATCGCCCCCCGCCTCCATGTTCCGCTTACATTGATTGCTCGCGATCGCGCGTAGCTGCCGCCACTTGTGCGGCGCCTCATCCCGAGACAATTTCTTCTCATCGTCTGCCCCCAGACAGCGCGTGGGGTGAGGCAAAACGCCATTCCCCCGGCCGCGCATGCACTGCCCCGCCTGCGGTTCGGCGTACAAGGAACATTTTGCAAGTGTCACTACCCACTTTCGACGGCCTCGGCCTCGTCGAGCCGTTGCGGCTGGCGCTCAAGGCCGAAAACTATTCGAAACCGACGCCGATCCAGGCGCGGGCCATTCCCCTGCTGATTCAGGGCAAGGACTTGCTGGGCATCGCCGAGACCGGCACCGGCAAGACCGCAGCTTTCGCGCTCCCCGTCCTCCAGCGTCTCTCGTTGGCGCGGCTGCCGCGTCTTCCCGGCGCTCCGAGCGCGCTGATTCTCGCGCCGACGCGCGAACTCGCAAGTCAGATCGGCGAACGTATTGGCGCCTATGGCAAAGGCCTTGCCCTGCGCTCCACCGTGATCTTCGGCGGCGTGAACCAGCACCACCAGGTGAAGGCGTTGAAGGCCGGGATTGATATTCTCATCGCCACGCCGGGGCGCCTGCTCGACCTTTGCAATCAGCGCCATGTCCGGCTCGACAAGGTCGCCATCCTCGTGCTCGACGAAGCCGACCGCATGCTCGACATGGGCTTCATCCCCGATATGCGGAAGATCGTTTCGCTCTGTCCGCTAAGGCGGCAAACGCTGCTGTTCTCGGCCACCATGCCGTCACCGATCGCCAAGCTGGCTCAAGACATACTTACCGCGCCAGTCCGCATCGATATTGCCCCTCCCAAGATTGCCGTCGATCGGATCGATCAGCGCGTCCTGTTCGTCGGCGCCAAGGAGAAGCGGCGTTTGCTCGAAAGCCTCTTGGCCGAACCGGGCATGGACCGCGTGCTGATCTTCACGCGCACCAAGCGAGGCGCCGACCGCGTTTGCCGCAATCTCACCCAAGCCGGCTTCGCCACTGCCGCGCTGCACGGCAACAAGGCGCAGAACGCGCGCGTGCGCGCGCTCGACGCTTTCCGGACGGGCCGTGTGCGCATCCTCGTTGCCACCGACATCGCCGCGCGCGGTATCGACGTGCCCAACATTTCTCATGTCATCAACTACGAGTTACCCAACGAGCCGGAGAGTTACGTGCACCGCATCGGCCGCACCGCCCGCGCAGGCCGGGCGGGTGTTGCATTCTCACTCTGCGATCAGAGCGAGCGTCCGCATCTCGCAGCCATCGAGCGCCTGATGCGCATGCCCGTGGGGGTCGCAACGCATCGGCTCGCCGATGTTTCGGCTCGCGCCGACGGCCAGGCGCCGCAAGATAGGAGAACAAATCCGCCGAAGCGCAGGCGACGCTCCCGCGGCCGGCGTGACGGTCTGCAACGCTTCCTGTCCGGTCCCGCCAAGTTGGCGGGCGCCAACCCTCTCTAGAGGAGACTGACTAATGAGCAAAAATCCTTCACGCAGCAGCGCCGCACGGCGTAACGCGGAAGCGCTTCTGGGCCGAGCCCAGAAACGAGAAGCGAGCTTCAAGCTCGAGCAAGAGCGCGAATACGAAGCGATGATGCACAAGACCGCGCGGCTGCGCGAGCTTCGCCTCGCCAAGGAGGCGGAGGACAAGAAGCTGCAAGTGGCCACGCCTCCGTCGGCTCCGCGGCCGTCCAAGCCGCGGCGGTCGAAACAGACCTAAACTTTTCACAATGATGAGTGAGTGACCGCAATGGCCTTCAAGCCGAATTACAATCAGCAGCGTGCCGATCGTAACCGCGCCAAGGCGCAAAAGAAGCAGGAGAAGCTGCAGCGCCTTGAAGAGGAGACCGCGCGGCGCAAGGCCGCGCGTGGCGATGCAGCCCCCTCTGACACCGATACCCCAGAGGACGCCTAGGCGACATACACATGGCCAGGAAGCAGCAAGCGCGCCCCAACGGCTTCGTGCTCTTTGACGTCCTCTATGAGGACGGCACGCAAACCTCCAATCGCAAGGTTCCAGCCGCCGAGCTTGGCGGCCTCGACGGCGACACCCCGGCTCGCGTGTTTGTCGAAAGGCAGGACCGCGAGATCGCCGCAGTCTCGGGCCGGCCGCGCGGGCGCATCAAGTCGATCAGCCGCTCGCGCAAAGCCAAGACCGCATAGGCTTGGCTTTCGGCCCCTTTCGCCAGGCGCCGACGAAATTTCGGGCCCCTGTTGCCGCTTTGCACCGCCCGTGAGGCGGCCCAAAGTGTTATGCTTTCGGCCCATTCCGGTGATGGCGCGAAATGACAAGTCTCCCGCGAAATGCGGTGATAGACTCTCCGGACGTACGGGGGAAAGCAATGTTCGAGGCACGCCGCTTCAAGCTCGCGGGGGCGCTTGGTATTTGGCTCGCCACGGCGAGCCCCGGCATCACCGCCGATCTCGGCTACGCGGAACCGCTGCCCCCGGCCAGCAAATGGGAGTTCAGCCTCACCCCCTACGCCTGGGCAACCAGCGTCAATGGCAACGTCACTGCGCGCGGTCATACCGCCGACATCAACGAGGATTTCATCTCGATCGTCGAGAAGAGCGACTCCCTGCTTGCCTGGATGAGCTATTTCGAAGCGCGCAAAGGACGGCTCGCATTCTTCACCGATTTCGTGTGGATGGATCTTGGCTTCCCAGGCCGATTCCAGATCAATAGGAGCGGGCTCGGAAGATTGAACAACGTCACGCTCAACGTCGTGGGCAAGGCGCAGCTCGACTATCAGCAATTCATCATCCAGTCGGGCGTCGCCTATGAGGTGGCACGCTGGCAGCGCGCCGCGGGCTCCTACACCGCCCTGGATCTGATGGGCAGCGCGCGATACTGGAACGAGGAGACAGATATTTCGCTGCGCCTAAGCGGCAGTTTGACCGTCGACCTGGAAAGGCTCGGGCTCAAGTTGAAGCGGTCTGGACGTGTCGCGGTGGCACGCTCGGGCAATCTCGAATGGGTCGATCCCGTGATCGGCGCGCGCATCAGACATCAATTGGCGCCGGGCAAGGAGCTCCGCCTCGAAGGCGACGTAGGCGGATTCGGCGCGGGCAGCGAGTTTTCCTGGCAACTCGTCGGAACGTACGGATTTGACGTAAATTGCTTCGGATCGCCGCTTCATACCCGGATCGGTTACCGGGCGCTCGCGGTGGATTATAGTGAGAACGGGCGGTTCGGTAAGAACGGCCTCGATGTCGTGCTGCACGGTCCAGTGATGGGATTCACCTTCAACTGGTAGGTCATTGCATTCAGTTTCAGTGGTGGAGGAAAGTAGATGAGGGTCATCGTTGCCGCCGTGAAGGGCGTTTTTGCCGTTGCCGTATCGTTGCTCTTTCTTGATGACGTGAAAGCCGGCCCCGTCGAGGTCGAAGCCGACGCCGGCGTGATCACCATGGTCGCCACCGTCGAAGCCATCGACGTTACCAACCGGGTCGTGACCGTGGTGGGACCCAACAACAATTGGGTCGAGGTGATCGTCGGGCCCGACAAGATCAAGCTGATCAAGGTCAAGGAGAAGATCACCATCAGCTATCAGGATGAGGTGGCCGTCAACCTGATCAAGATGAACAAGGGTCAGCAGGGCGACAGCTTCGCCGCCGAAGAAACCGCCGGCATGGGCCTGGATGCGCCGACCGTCGCGGAGCAAGACTGGGTTACGGTCTCTCCGGGAGGAGGTTCGGACCTCACCACGGTCGAGGTGACCGACACCATCGCCGCGATCAATCGCAACAAGCGCACCATCACCTTCGCCGGGACTGGAGGAAAGACGCGGACCTTCGTGGCCGGGCCGAATATCAATCTCGATCAGCTCGAGGTAGGTGACGACGTGGCGCTCGAGATCACCCGCGCAGTGGCGGTCGACATCAAGCCTGCATAGCCAAGCTTGTGATTGTCGCAGGTCAGGAACCCTTATCGGCGGGCGACGTTTCGCCGCCGATAAGGAGGTTACGCCCATGGCACGCAAATATTCCAAATCCGCTTCCAAGGACGTCGAGCGGGCAATGCGCAAGAAGAAGCGCGGCACCTTGAAAAGCGGCAGGAGCGGCAAGAAGGTGACGAGCCGTAAGCAGGCCGTCGCCATCGGACTTTCGGAGGCGCGCAAGAAGGGCAAGAAGGTTCCGAAGAAGAAGGCGAGCTGACCGCGCGCGCTGTTCAGCAAGCGGGCCCCGAAGACGAAAGTCTTTGGGGCCCGTTCTTTTTTGCGGCGGAGTGGCGCGCTTCTACTGGCTGATCGCGCCTACGATCTGATGGTCCGTCACAATGCACTGCCAGGCGCCGACCGCCTGAAAACCGGCGAGATCCTGCCGCTGCTGGAGGAACTCCATGGAAGCGATATAACCCGCATGGCCGCGGCAAGCCTGCGGGCTCATGTCGCCGTTGACCCACTCCATGGGAATCGGTACGTCGATGCAGCCTTGGCCGGCGAGCGCGGCGTTTCTTTCCTCGCGCGTCAGCGATTTCTCGCCGTCATAGCTCTTGCCCTGATTGGTCGGATCGAGCGGCGTCTCGGCCGCGGGGCAGGCCTTTACGATGATCTGCACATAGACCGGAGTTTGCTCGTCGGGGATGCCCCGCGTGTCCGTCGTCGCTGCGTGCGCGCCACCGGTCACTATCA
This sequence comes from Methyloceanibacter sp., assembly GCA_052039105.1. Taxonomy (GTDB): domain Bacteria; phylum Pseudomonadota; class Alphaproteobacteria; order Rhizobiales; family Methyloligellaceae; genus Methyloceanibacter. Next base: position 5,286 of record JBQGDO010000076.1, on the reverse strand, counting down.
AGCCGAGCGCAAGCCCGGCGATCAGAATACGCATTGCACTGTCCTTTGTGGGAGCTGGCCGGCCGGTTCGTTCGAGTCTTTTGCGGTATGACCCGGACTGGCAGTTCGCTGCTAATAGCCCTATCGGGCCGTTGTTTTCCCTAACGCCTCAGTCCCGATTGGGTTGCATGCGGACTAGCTTTGGCGAGGGATCGCGAGAAATGGGGTGCACCAGCGAGGCGTTCAATCCCCCTGCGGCAGGGTGACCTCGTAGCCGAACTCGGCGGCGGAAGAGGTGAGCCAGCGCCAGAAGCTCTCCGAGACGCTGCGGAACAGCGCAATGTCGTAGCTCGGCGCCTCGTCGACCTGCCAGAGCTGCACGCCCATCAGCGAGATCGTGCTGGTGGCGGCACTGCCCGGGCCGAACGCGCGCGGGTGTAGATCGATGGGCAACCCCTTGGCAAGTACCTCGCGCGCGCGGGGCCCGCTCAGGCGCAGCACCGTGCGGCCGCCATGCTGGTCCGAGATCGAGGCAAGGCCTTGGAGGCGCTGCGCCAGATCGCGCGCGAGTGCGTCGCCGGCGAGCTTTTCCGAGACGGCCAGCCATTGTCCCGGCCCGTAGCCGACGAAACTGACTTGCGGCCCTTGCGCGACGCGCGAGTCGTCGGGAAGTTCGACTCCATGGGCTTTCTTGACCGCTGCCTTCAGCGCGTCGGACTGATCTTTGCGCGCAGCAACCGTGGCAATGCCCAGCCCGCGCCTTTCCTCGATGGTAAGGCCGGGCGCGCCCTCTTGCTTGCCGTAGCGGCCAGGAACGGCGATGCCGGCAAGGGCGGAGACTGGGCGGGGGGCAAGGTCAGACACGGAGCCGCTCTCCTTCCGAGTCGATGAAGCAAGGCGGCCTGACCTCGACCAGCACGTCGCCGCCGCGCACTGGGTCGTAGGCGCGGACGATCTCGCCGTGCCGCGCGGGCCCGTGCGCTAGCAGCCCGAGCCCGAGCCAATGGTTAAGCGACGGCGAAAACGCGATCGAGGTGACGTGGCCCTGGTCGTTCTTAGCGACGGGCTCCGCGTCTTTCGGGATCAGGTGCGCGCCGGCGCGCAAGCGGTCCTCCCGGTTCACTGGCCGCAGGCCAACGAGCGTCGGACGCGCCGGATCGGTGAGCGCCGGCCGCGCGGCCATATAGCGGCCGATGAAATCCTTCTTGGTGGAGAGCATCTTGCCCATGCCGATATCGTGCGCGGTCGTCTGACCATTCAGCTCCGCGCCCGCCGGATGTCCCTTCTCGATGCGCAACACGCCGAGCGCCTCGGTGCCGTACGGCGCAATCCCGTAGGCCGCGCCCGCCTGGAGAATCGCGCGCACCAGCGCATCGCCATATTGCGCCGGCACGCCGATCTCGTAGGCAAGCTCGCCGGAGAAGGATAGCCGATAGAGCCGCGCCGGAATGCCGCCGCAGGCCGTGACGTTGCCGCAGGCAAGATAGGGAAACGCCTCGTTGGAAATATCGTGCGCCGGATCGACCACTGCTTGCAGCACGTCGCGCGCGCGAGGGCCTGCAACCGCATATTGCGCCCAGTGCTCGGTGACCGAGACCATCTGCACGTCGAGCTCGGGCCACAACACCTGATGGCAGAATTCGAGATGCTGCATCACCTTCACCGCATTGGCGGTGGTGGTGGTCATGAAATAATGGTCCTCGGCGAGCCGCGCGGTGGTGCCGTCGTCCATCACGAAGCCGTCCTCGCGTAGCATCAACCCGTAGCGCGCCTTGCCGACCGGCAAGGTCGAGAAGGTGTTGGCATAGACGCGGTCGAGGAAGGTGCCGGCGTCCTTGCCCTGCACGTCGATCTTGCCGAGGGTCGAGACGTCGCACACACCGACCTTCTCGCGCACCGTCGCCACTTCGCGATTGACGGAATCCTGCGACTGCTCGCCGGACCAGGGGTAGTAGAGCGCGCGGAGCCAGGGGCCTGTCTCGACGAACACCGCGCCCTGCCCTTCCGCCCATTGATGCGATGGCGCAAGCCGAGCCGGGCGGAAATCGGGTCCGCGATGATGGCCGGCGAAGGCGCTGATCGCGACCGGGGTGAAGGGGGGACGGAAGGTCGTGGTGCCGACCGCGCCGAGATAGCGCCCGGTAGCCTGGGCGAGCACCGCGGCGCCGTTGAGATTGCCGGTCTTGCCCTGATCGGTCGCCATGCCGAGCGTGGTGTAGCGCTTGAGATGCTCCGGGATGCGGAAGCCCTCGCGCGCGGCGAGCTTCACGTCCGAGACCGCCACGTCGTTCTGGAAATCGACGAAAGCCTTGCCGCGGCTCTTTTCCACCTGCCACACCGGCGCAGCCGCCGAGCTCTCGTCCTTGGCGGCGGGCGCTTTCGCTTTCGAGGCCTTGAGCCCGCACTCGGCCGCCGCAACGGCGCCCGCTGCATGACCTTCTGCGAGGCACGAACCAAGGCCGAACGAACCTTGCGCCGCGCCGGCAACGCTCATGCCGGGAGGTAGCGCGCCCGGAACCAGCGCCGCCTGCGCCTCGCTCCACTGCGGCTTGCCGTTGAGATGCGTGGCGAGATGCAAGCTCGGCGCCCAGCCTCCGGATGTCGCGATCAGATCGCAATCGAAGTTGTGCGTCTTGCCATCGGCCCCCCTGATCACGACGCCTTTGACGCCCTGCCGCCCGCGCACCCGCTCGATGATCGCGTTCGGGAAAAAACGCGCGCCGGACTTCTCCGCCGCCTCGCGCGAAGCGGCTGAAGCGACCTTCCTCGCATCGATTACCGCCACGACCACGACGCCCGCACCAGCGAGATCGGCCGCCGTGCGGAAAGCATCGTCATTGTCGGCGAAGATCACCGCCCGGCGTCCCGGCGCCACGCTGAAACGATTGATATAGGCGCGCACCGCGCCGGCCAGCATCACGCCCGGCCGGTCGTTGTCGCCGAACACGATCGGGCGCTCGATGGCGCCGGCTGCGAGCACTGCGCGCTTCGCCACGATCTTCCATAGCCGTTGCCGTGGCTCATACGCCGGCGGGACGGGCAGATGGTCGTTGGCCCGCTCGATCGCCGCATAAGTCCCGCCGTCATAGACGCCCTGCACCGTGGTCCGCCGGAGGATGCGGCAATCCGGCAGGCTCTCAAGCTCGATCACCGCCGCCTTCACCCAATCGAGCGCAGCCTTGTTGTCGATCTCGTAACGCTCCGCCAGCAGCCGGCCGCCAAGCCGGAAATCCTCATCGCACAAGATCACCCGCGCGCCGGACCGTGAGGCGGCGAGCGCGGCGGCAAGGCCGGCTGGCCCCCCGCCGATCACCAGCACGTCGCAGAATGCATAGGCTTTATCGTAATGGTCGGGGTCTGCGACGCCCGCACCACGCCCGAGCCCCGCGGCGCGCCGGATCATCGGCTCGTAGACCTTCTCCCAGAACGATGCCGGCCACATGAAGGTCTTGTAGTAGAAGCCAGCGCCGAAGATCGGCGTGAACAGCTGGTTCACCGCCAGCAGATCGTATTTCAGCGACGGCCAGCGATTCTGGCTCGCGGCGTCGAGGCCTTCGTAAAGCTCGATAGTGGTCGCGCGGGTATTGGGCTCGCGCCGCGCACCGGTCCTGAGCTCCACCAGCGCGCTCGGCTCCTCCGAGCCCGCCGAGAGGATTCCGCGCGGGCGGTGATATTTGAACGAGCGCCCGACCAGGCGGATTCCGTTGGCGAGCAGCGCCGAGGCAAGCGTGTCGCCTTCGTGGCCGGTTAGAGTCCGGCCGTCGAACTTGAAGCGGACCGTCTTCGTCCGGTCGATCAGGCCGCCTTCTGCAAGCCGGTTTGGCTGGGAGGTCATTTCGCGCTCCCCTTCCCGGCAAACTCGACCGAGACGATCTCGTGCGTGGTGATGTTGCGCGTCACCGTGAGCCAGGCATGGCAGCCGGCGCTGTGATGCCAATGCTCCTTGTGCAGCCCGGCCGGGTTATCGCGAAAATATACGTAATCGACCCAGGCCTGCTCGGCAGACGCATCGAGGCTGTTTGGCCGGGTGACCGTAGCGTCGCCGCGATAGGTGAATTCTTCCAGCGCCCGCTCACCGCAGTAAGGACATTTGATGCGCATGGCCGGCCTCAGTGCAGATTGGGCTGCGCGCCCATGCCCTTCTCGTCGATCACCGCGCCGCGGGCGAAGCGGTCGAGCCGATAGGCGGCGGCGAAGGGATGCGGCTCGTCCTTGGCGATGAGATGGGCGAAGCACCAGCCTGACGCCGGTGTCGCCTTGAAGCCGCCATAGCACCAGCCGGCATTGAGATAGAGGCCCTCGACCGGCGTTTTGTCGATGATCGGCGAGCCGTCCATCGTCATGTCGAGCAGGCCGCCCCAAGAGCGCAGGATGCGCAAACGCCCGATCACCGGCATCAGCGCCATGCCGCCTTCTGCGACATCCTCGATCACCGGCAGATTGCCGCGCTGGGCATAGGAATTGTAGCCTTCGATATCGCCGCCGAACACGAGGCCGCCTTTGTCGGACTGGCTGACATAGAAGTGGCCCGCCCCGAAGGTCATCACCACGTCGATCACCGGTTTCACGCCTTCGGTGACGAATGCCTGCACCGAATGGCTCTCGATGGGGAGTCTGAGACCAGCCATCGCCGCCACGCGCGTAGAGTTGCCGGCGCAAGTCAGCGCCACCTTCTTCGCGCGGATGAAACCCTTCTCGGTCTCCACCCCTACAATGCGGCCATTCTCGATACGGAAGCCGGTAGCGGCGCAATTCTGGATGATGTCGACGCCCCGGGAGTCGGCCATGCGGGCATAGCCCCAGGCGACCGCGTCATGCCGCACCGTGCCGCCGCGCGCTTGGAACAAGCCGCCGCGCACCGGGAAGCGCGCATTGTCGAAATCGACGAATGGCACGAGCTGCCGCACCTGCTCGCGGTCGAGCAACTCGGCGTCGGCGCCATGCAGCCGCATGGCGTTGCCGCGCCGCGCATAGGCGTCGCGTTGCGGATCGGAATGGAACACGTTGAGCACGCCGCGCTGGCTGACCATCGTGTTGTAATTGAGGTCCTGCTCCAGTCCCTCCCACAGCTTCATCGACCATTCGTAGAAGGGAAGATTGCCGGGGAGCAGATAGTTGGAGCGGACGATGGTCGTGTTGCGTCCGACATTGCCCGAGCCGAGATACGACTTCTCCACCACCGCAACATTGGTGATGCCGTGCTCCTTGGCGAGATAATGCGCGGTGGCGAGCCCATGTCCGCCGCCGCCGACGATCACCACGTCGTATTCCGGCTTCGGTTCCGGCTCGCGCCAGAGCGGCTTCCAA
>JBQGDO010000075.1:0-3685 GCA_052039105.1 Methyloceanibacter sp. | reverse complement strand
CGCGCCGGACGGCGTCTCCATCCCGAGCGAGTCGGCAATGTCCGGCGTGATGGTCTGCAGCGCGGCGCCGAGCCAGGGACGCCGGACCGTTCCGCCCTGCAACGCCGACTGAACGACAAGCCGCACCATATTGGAAGGAATCGCGAATCCAATGCCGTGCGAGCCGCCGCTCTTGGAGAAGATCGCCGTGTTGATGCCGACCAACTGGCCGTCCATGTCGACCAGCGCGCCGCCAGAATTGCCGGGATTGATCGCCGCGTCGGTCTGGATGAAGAATTGATAATCGGAAATGCCGACTTGCGTGCGCGCGAGCGCCGAGACGATGCCACTCGTCACCGTCTGGCCCACGCCGAACGGATCGCCGATTGCGAGCACGAGGTCGCCGACTTCGAGACTGTCGGAATCGGCGAAGGCGATCGAGGGGAATTCCACGCCGTCGGCATCGAGCTTGAGCACGGCAAGATCAGTCTTCTCGTCCTTGAGCATCACTTGGGCAGGAAACTCGCGCCCGTCGGCCAGCGCCACGGTGATCTCGGATTCGCCGCCCCCCTGAATCACGTGGTAGTTGGTGACGACCACGCCATTGCCGCCCACCATCACCCCCGAGCCGAGCGAGTTCTGGATGCGCTCGCGGGGGATACCGAAACGCTCGCCGAACAGCCGGCCGAAGACCGGATCGTTGAAGAAGGGCGACACCATCTGCGCCACCCGGTGCCGCACATAAACGTTGACCACCGCCGGCGCGGCCCGCTTCACTACCGGCGCGAAAGACTGCTTCATAGCCGCGGCACTTTGAGGCACCGTCTTTTGCTGCGCCGACACATCGGCCGGCGCCGCGGCGAGCAGAGCGGCAGCAAGCAGCCCTGCCCATGCAGCTTTCGCGGTGAAATCAGCCGAAATTCTCATAGTCCGCCCCGATTGAGGCTCCCCCGTCGGCGAAGCGCCAGGCTTCGATACACCAATTCGCTGTGGCCGGTCTTGCAGAGAAAACCGGCCTTCCTGGGGCTAGATTCAACGGGAATGGCCGTTTGCCCGCTTCTTGCTTTCCACTAAGATGCCGCGCGATGGCGGGTTTGCCAGTCATAATCATGAAACGTGGAGAGAAACGCATGCGTATGTTCAAGCTGGCCTTGCTTGCCTTGGTGGCGCTTTTCGCTTTCAGCGCCGCAGCGGAGGCGATCGAGGTTAAGAAGAGACGGGAGGCGCCCGGCACGCCGGCAGCTGTATGGGAAGTGGTCGGCGGCTTTTGCGCCATCAAGAATTGGCATCCCGCGGTCGCCGAATGCGAGGAGATCACCGAAGGCGACGACGTGTTCCGCATTCTCACCCTTCAGGACGGGGGCAAGATCAAGGAACGGCTGACCGACAAGGGCGACACGAGCTATAGCTACGAGATCGTCGAGAGCCCGCTCCCGGTCAAGAACTACAAGGCGACGCTTAAGGTCGGCGAGGACGACGAGGAGAACCGCGTCGAGATCGTGTGGAAGTCGGAGTTCGACGCCAATGGCGCGAGCGATGACGAGGCGAAGCAGGTCATCGTCGGCATCTTCGAGGATGGAGTCAAAGGCATCAAGAAGGCGGCGCTGGATCTCTCCGACGCGAAGGAAGACGACGGCGACGACTAGCGCTTTTACCGAGCGGCCCCCGCGGCCGCGGCAGCAGAGATGGTTCATGCCCGGCCCTTGTGCCGGGCGTGGCCGTTTTAGGGGGCTAGGCGGCCGCCTTGTCGTCGTCTGACGCCTGCTCCTGGATCGGACCGGAATCGAGGCCCTTGGCCTCGGTGTCACGATCGACCAGCTCGATAATCGCCATCGGAGCGGAGTCGCCGTAGCGGAAGCCCGCCTTCAGCACCCTTGTATAACCGCCCGGCCGGTCGGCATAGCGGGGGCCAAGCGTGGTGAACAGCTTGGCCACCATCGCCTCGTCGCGGATGCGGGAGACGGCGAGTCGTCGCGCATGCAAATCGCCGCGTTTGGCGAGCGTGATCAGCCTGTCGGTGACCCGGCGCAATTCCTTGGCCTTGGGCAGGGTCGTGGCGATCTGCTCGTGCTTGATCAGTGCCGACGCAAGGCTGGCGAGCAGCGCGCTTCTATGCGTCGCGGTGCGATTGAGCTTACGGCCTTGGTTGCGATGACGCATCGTCCCCTCCGGGCAACTCTCGTAATCAGATCGCCGACTGAGCGGCCCGTCTAGTAATGATCCTCGAAGCGCTTGGCCAGCTCTTCGATATTCTCCGGCGGCCAATCCGGCACTTCCATGCCGAGATGCAGCCCCATCGAGGCGAGCACTTCCTTGATCTCGTTGAGCGACTTCCGGCCGAAATTCGGCGTGCGCAACATCTCGGCTTCCGTCTTCTGGATCAGGTCGCCGATATAGACGATGTTGTCGTTCTTGAGACAGTTGGCCGAGCGCACCGACAACTCGAGCTCGTCGACCTTCTTGAGCAGCGCGGCGTTGAACACGAGCTCCGGCTGCCGCTCCAGCGAGACTTCCTTCTTCGGCTCTTCGAAATTCACAAACACCGAGAGCTGGTCCTGCACGATGCGCGCGGCGAGCGCCACGGTATCCTCGGGGCGCACCGAACCGTCGGTCTCGATCTCCATGGTCAGCTTGTCGTAGTCGAGGATCTGGCCCTCGCGTGTGTTCTCCACGCGATACGAGACCTTGCGCACCGGGCTGTACAACGAGTCGACCGGGATGAAGCCGATCGGCGCGTCGTCCGGACGGTTGCGCTCGGCGGGGACATAACCCTTGCCGGTGGAGGTGGTAAACTCCATGCGGATCGAGGCGCCCTGGTCGAGCGTGCAGATCACATGGTCGGGGTTGAGGATTTCGATGTCCGCCCCGCCTTCGATGTCGCCCGCCTTGGCGACGCCGGGACCTTCCTTCTTCAGCACCATGCGCTTGATGCCTTCGGCGTGCTGGCGGAGAGCGATCTCCTTGATATTGAGCACGATGTCGGTCACGTCCTCACGCACGCCGGGAATTGAAGAGAACTCGTGCAACACGCCGTCGATATGCACCGAGGTAATCGCCGCGCCTTGCAGCGACGACAACAGCACGCGGCGGAGCGCATTGCCGAGCGTCAGCCCGAAGCCGCGCTCAAGCGGCTCGGCGACGACCGTAGCGAAGCGCTGCGGTTCGCGCCCAGGAATGACGTTGAGCTTGGTGGGCTTGATGAGATCTTGCCAGTTCTTCTGCAGCACCGGTGAAGCCCTTTCTTGATCAGTGAGCGGGGCCGAAGGCCCCAGCTTCCGAGTGTCCTCGTACAACATTCTGTCAGGGGTACCTTTCTGGTTAGACGCGCCGGCGCTTGCGCGGCCGGCAGCCATTGTGCGGGATCGGCGTCACGTCCCGGATGGAAATGATGTTGAAGCCGGCGGCCTGAAGCGCCCGCAGCGCCGATTCACGTCCCGATCCGGGCCCCCTGACCTCGATCTCGAGATTCTTCATACCGTGCTCCATCGCCTTCTTGCCGGCGTCTTCGGCGGCCACCTGGGCGGCGTATGGCGTGGACTTGCGCGAGCCTTTGAACCCCATGGCGCCGGCCGACGACCAGGAGATTGCGTTCCCTTGCGCGTCGGTGATGGTGATCATCGTGTTGTTGAAGCTCGCATGCACGTGGGCGACGCCCGAGGTGATGTTCTTCTTCTCGCGGCGACGAACCCGCGCCTTGTCCTTGGCC
>JBQGDO010000074.1:0-11378 GCA_052039105.1 Methyloceanibacter sp. | reverse complement strand
GGGCATCCGGCGATCAGCGTGCCATGCGGGATGGAGGACGGCCGTCCCATCGGCCTCATGCTGGTCGGCCGCCACTACGCCGAGGAGACGATCTATCGCGCCGCCGCGGCGTTCGAGCGCTCGGGCGACTGGACGACGTTCTGACGCGCCCCGCACGACGGTGGCGGCGCCGCGGACCTCGCAAGGAGCGTTTGTGGCCTTTTGCTGAAATCGGTGCTTTAATTCCAACATCAGGTTCTCCTCGCGATCACGAAGTGGGGACTACAATGTTGAATCGCCGCCGCACTCTCCAGACCGGTCTTGCGACGCTGTTGTCTGCCGGCGCTCCGCTGCGTGCTTTTTCGCAGCCGAAGCCGCGCGTGAAGGTTCGCTACAACGAGGTCGTGCGCTCCATGTTGTATGCGCCGGCCTACGTGGCCATTGCCAAGGGCTATTTCGAAGAGCTGGGCATGGACGTGACGCTCGCGACGGCGCAAGGCGGCGACAAGTCCGTGGCGATCATGCTGTCCAACCAGGCCGATATCGCGCTCATCGGCCCCGAATCCGCGATCTACGTTCAGAACAGCGATTCGCCCGTCAAGATCCCGATCTTCTGCGGGCTCACCTCTACCGACGGCTTCATGCTGGTCGGACGCGAGAAGGTCGACAAATTCGATTGGAGCATGCTCAAGGGGAAGGAGATCCTGGGCTTCCGGCCGGGCAGCACGCCGCTGCTCTTTCTGGAGGCGGCGCTGCGCCAGAACGGGCTCGATCCGCAAAAGGATGTGAAGCTCATGAACAATGTCGGCATCCCCGCGCGCGTGGGGTCCTGGCTCGCAGGCCAGAACCAATACGCCATCTTCATCGAGCCGGATGCCTCGCAGCTCGAGCTCGACGGCAAGGCGCACTTCATGGCCTCGATCGGCGAGACCATAGGCCTTGCCGATTACACCACCTTCCTGGCGACCGACAAATACATCCGCGAGAACAAAGACACGCTCCAGAACTGGACCAACGGGATCGCCAAGGGCATGAAATGGACGGCAGAGGCGCCGATCCCCGAGCTGGTGACGACGCTCCAGCAGTTCTTCCCGGGCGTGGACTCGAAGGCGATGTTCGCGTCCGCCGAACGCTACCGGCGGCTCAAGATCTGGAAGACCTCGCCGGTGATCGAGCCGGCGGCCATGCAGAAGTTCCAGGACATTCTGGTGCAAGGCCATGTGCTCGAGCCGGCGAAGCGCGTGAAGTTCCAGGACCTCGTCGTCACCGAGTTCTTCAACAAGACGAAGTGATCCGTGGCGGCATCGGCAACTGCCACGGCGCCCAAGGTCGAGCTGCGCGATGTCAACCTGCGTTATTTCGGTCTCGAGGGCGAGACCGAAACGCTCAAGGGCATCTCGATCTCGATCGCGGCCGGCGAGTTCGTCGCGATCATCGGACAGAGCGGCTGCGGCAAGAGCACGCTGTTGTCGCTGATTTCCGGCATCCTCATGCCGACCGACGGCACGGTATTGGTAGACGGCAAGCCGGTGACCGGCCCGAGCCGCAAGGTTGGCTACATGCTGCAGCAGGACTACCTGTTCGAGTGGCGGACCATCCTCGAAAATGCGGTGCTGGGAGCCGAAATCCAGAACGCCGATATGGGCAAAGCGCGCGAGCGTGCGAGCGTGCTGCTCACGCGTTACGGGCTCGGTCAATTCTTGCACCACCTGCCGCGGCAACTCTCGGGCGGGATGCGTCAGCGCGTTGCGCTCGCGCGCACGCTGTGCACGGAGCCCGACATCGTCCTGCTCGACGAGCCTTTCGCTGCACTCGATTCACAGACGCGGCTTGCGCTGGCCGATGAAGTTGCCCTCATCCTGCGCCGTGAGAGGAAGACCGCGATCCTCGTCACCCACGATATCGGCGAAGCCGTCAGCATGGCGGAGCGGGTGATCGTCTTGTCGCGTCGGCCCGGGCAGGTGAAGTCGGATCATGCGATCCGCTTCGCCACTTCGGACGGCTCACGCCCGAACCCCTTGGCGGCGCGCAACGCGCCTGAATTCAACGGCTATTTCAACAAGCTTTGGCAGGAGCTCGAAGTCCATGTCGAAGGTTGAGTCGCTGGCGGTCGTGTCCCCGAGCCCGCAATATCTGGCCTGGCTTGCGCGCGAGCGGCGCGGCCATCGCCTCGTGCGTGCCGCGCAACTCGCGATTCTTCTCGTGTTCCTGGTGCTTTGGGAGGTGCTGCCGAAGGCGCTGATCGTCAACCCCGTGCTGACCAGTTATCCGTCGGCGCTGTGGCCGACCTTCATCGAGTTGCTCAAATCCACCCCGCAGCAGGCGAGCATCCTCGTCCACATCTGGGCGACCGTGCTGGCGACCATCCTCGGCTTCACGGGCGCCATGGTGCTCGGCACTGCGGTCGCCGCTGCGCTCTGGTGGTGGAACGCCCTCTACAAGGTGCTCGATCCCTATCTCGTGGTCGCCAACGCCATGCCCAAGACGGCGTTCGTGCCGATTTTCTACATCTGGCTCGGCGCCACGATGTCGATCTACGGCATGTCGCTCGCAATTTCGGTGTTCATCACCATTCTGATGATCTACTCGGGCTTCCAGGGCATCGACCCCAACAAGATCAAGCTTGCGCAGACCTTTGGCGCGACAAAGGGGCAGATTCTGAGGAAAGTCGTGCTGCCGGGGAGCGTGCCGACGCTGGTGGCCGCGCTCAAGGTGAATGCAGGGCTGTCGCTCGTAGGCGTCATTGTCGGTGAGTTCCAGTCGGCCAATCTGGGCCTTGGCTATCTCATTCAGTACGGCAGCCAGATTTTCAAGATGAATATCGTGATGACGGGGATCACGATTCTGGCCATCATTTCGTCCGTAATGTATCTCGCGATCTCCTGGCTGGAGGCCGCCGTGATGCGGCGCCGCTAAGCATGATTACGGAGCTTGACCAACGACTGCCCTCCCGGGCCATCTGCTCCCGGCGGAAGCGGACATGCGACGCCCATGGAGGGGGTCCGGGTATGACCCCCGAAGCGGTCATCGTCGGGGGGCTGAAGGCCATCATCTCAAAAGCCATCGGCGCGCTGACAGGCGCAACTGCAGCCGGTACCGAGAATCAAGCGGGATGAGTACGCCCGAGCAATGGCAGCTGACCACGTAGGCGGCCGACCTGTATAAGTGCTACCCCGCTGGTACATAGCCTTGGTTCTCGACGCCGCTCTCTGGCAGCGGGCGCGCGTCTGTTGGATATTGCTTGCGGGACCGGGGTCGTGGTTCGCGCTGCGGCGGAGCTGGTCGGATGCCTGAAGCCGCTTGACGTAGCTCAAAGTGCGGGCGTCCCAAAGAGAGATGATGAGCGTCGGGGGCTCGTCCGGGAGTTCAACCATGTGGGCGATAGCCGTGGCCTTGGTGGACGGCGTAATTGCGATGCTGGTGATGTCGCTGGTGGGTCTGTGGATCTGGTCGCAGTTGCGGATCTGGCGAACGCATGAGGACAGGCCGCAGTCTCGAAGCTTAACGCGCGCTGTCTGGCCCTGAGCGTCCGGGCGTGATGGAAAAGCCGGCGAGGAAGATGCCCACCGCGCGCGTGGTCCTTAAGCCGCCTTCGATCTGAGGAGGATCCTCCGCGGAACCGCTCAAAGCGCCGCAATGCCTCGCACGGCTCTTCCGGAATCTTCTTATGCTACATCTAAGGGCTCCCCCGTAGGGGGAATATCTGAATTTTCAGGCGTGCCCCCCAGCCGCTAAAGCATGGTGTATCGGCCGGGGGACGACACCATGCGTACTCACACTCTCACCTCGATTTGTGGCGGCTTGATCCTCGCCGCGCTGACTACCGTCATCGGGTTTGAAGGGATTGCTACCGCACGCCAAGACGTCGCCTCCTCGGTGGAGATTGTGAACCGGACGCGAAAGGCCGACCGGCTGCCGATGGTCCGGATCGACGTGCCTCGCGCACCCGCTTACGATGCAAGATTGCTCGATGGCTGTGAGTCGCTGGTCAGTCCTCTCACGCGGTCCCACTTGGCACGCATCGCTGGTCGCTGCGTGTCTTAGGCGACCAGTTTCAAATCGTGGAGCATGAGCATATTCCAGAAATGGACGCTACCGCTCTCGGTCAATACCTCTCAAGCAAGAGCACGGCATTGAGCAAATCCGGGATATGATCGTGCATGTCACCCGGCAGGCTCAACGGCGCCAGGATGATAAGCACCACTTGGTGGTGCTGTTGCATGTGCTACATCTCTTGAACGCTCACGCCGAGGCCAGCCCCATCAGCATCCGTGGAGCTGCATCTATTTAAGGTGCTCGGCGTCGCAATCCCGCCAACGCTCCTCGCGCGCGCAGACAGGTGATCGAATGAAAGAGCCTGTTTGCGGCAGTGTTCCGGGGCGCGCGGCGGGGAGCTGCTGAAAACACATTGTCTGACATGGTCGTACTCCTCTGTTAGAGAGGACGACGAGCATGTGTCCCACGCCGACGGGCGGAGAAATAATGTCTGCCTTCCAATGTGTTGCTGTCGTAGCGATGGCGCCGAGGCAGTAGGGTCGGTCGCGAATGATCCACAGCAGCCATGTGAACCCGATCTGATCCGATCAGGAGCGGCGGTCATATCCCGAGGGCTACCTCGACCCAATGCAACACGGTGCCGCTGTTCAGGAACTGGATAATGCCAGGCTCGATTGTCGCCGGTCGATCGTGCGGCAGCACGACTGTCGCAACGATCATGTCGCAGCGGTCGTTGAACGCGACTGATATCGCGGTCTTGCCTGGCCGATTGCGAGCCGTTAGTGTGTAGGCGCGAATGCGACCCTTCATCCAGGCAATCGTGACTGGCCGACCAGCACCGAGGGGCGAAATCTCACCGCCGACATGATCGAAGTCGCTCATGCGATCGAGTTCGGCGTCGTCTGCCACACCGGTCGTGCAGTTGCAGAACCCGATCTTGGCGCGGAGATAGATACTTACTTCAGTGCCGCAGTCAGCAGGTTTGCACTGGAACGCCTTGCCTCTGCCCCACTGATCGATGGGGAAAAGCCACTGCACTTCGGTCCAGACTGGGCGGGGCGGGCTCAATGCCGAGACACCATCGCCTGGATTGCGCGAGAGCAGCGCAAACGCTCCGACGGCTCCGCCCAGGCCGAACGCAGCGACAACAGTGAATGCGAACATTCTGTTCATCGCGCGCACTGGTCGCCCCTTCAATCCATGAGCCTAATTCTTCGCCATAAACGCCCGCGCGTCCGCGATTTCGGGTCTGACCGGATCGGCGTTCTCGGCGAGCGCAACGACGGCCGCGTAGTACCGCCGCGCCTTGGTAGCATCGCCCGCCTTCTCGGCGGCCTTTGCCGCGCCGATCGTGGCACCGAGCCGGCGCGGCTCCTTCTGGAGCGTGGCCTCAAACGCGGTGAGCGCCTCCCGCGCCATGCCATGCTGCAGCAGCATCGCGCCGTAGAGCTCGCGCGCGGGCGACGGTACGCCGGGCGTCACTGTTGCCTTTTCGGTCTTGTCCTCCGCATCGGCGGCGGCATGCATGGCCTTCAGGGCAGCATCGTGTCTGCCCTCAGCATAGAGCAGCCACGCGGACGCCACCTGCCACTGGATGTCCACCTGCTCTGACCAATAAGCATCCTTCGCCTCGCGCAACTTGTCACGCAACGCCGCCAGCTTTGCGATGTCCGCTTTGGCGGCGTCGAGCGTGCCCGAGCGCGCCGCGCCCAGCGCGCGGGCGAAATGCGTCATCGCTTCGGTGTGAGCGAACTTGCTCGCCCGCACCTGCAGCTGCGCAGCGCCCTTCCAATCGCCGCGTTCGACCATGTAGCGTGCCGGACTTGCAGCGAGTGCATACGGCGCGACCTGCGCTCCGGCCTCCGGATCGAAGGCCGAGACGGTGCTCGTAGCTTCGGCAACGGCTTCGCCCGCCATCTTGTCTTGTCCGAGCTGCAGGTGGGCGTATACCGAATAGTCCATCGCGTGCAGCTGATCATGGAATTCCCTGCCCGCCTTTGCGGCGCGCGCCGCGGCCATGTTGGACGAAATCGATTCCTTCCAGTAACCCACACGCGTGAAGATGTGGGACGGCATGTGCTGCGCGTGCGGGGCGGCCGGCGCGATCTCGGCGTAACGCTTGGCGGCATCGATTCCTTTCTCCGCCAGCGCTGGTACGTCGTAGAGGTGGATCAGGTAGTGCGCCACGCCAGGATGCCGCGGCTGGCGTTTGAAAAGCGGCTCCAGGATGGCCGCGCCTTTGAGCTGATTCGCATAGGTCTTGTCGTTGGGCGAGGCCGCAACGTTGAGGGTGATGGCGTAGAAGATCTGCGCCTCATCGTCGTTGGGGTAGCGCCCCGCCACGGCCTCCATGGCCTTGAGATAGGCCTGCACGCGCGGACCATGTGGGACTTTGTCGTAGTCGGTGTAAAGCACGAGGAGCGCATCGATATAGTCGCGCTCGCGCTGTGTCTTGGCGCCAAGCGCCTTGCCCTTCTGCAGCGCTGCAAGGCCAAGCGGCAGGTTGCCCGCTGGCGGAGCCGCATGCGGATTCCACAACAGGCTGAGCGCGATGCCCCAATACGCGATGGCGCATTCTGGATCGGCCTTGAGCACGTCCTCGAATATCTCCTTGGACTGCCGGTACCAGAACGAGTGCTGGTATCGCATGCCGCGGTTGAAGCGCCGTTGCGCCACCTCATTGCACGATGTCGCGAAATGAACGGTGCCGAGCCGTTGATCGCTTTCTTCCTCACTTGCAGCAGGTAACGCGAATGACATTCCGATCGTCAACGCCGCGGCTGCACAACATGATCTCCTCATGGTCGCCTCCCACTTGGCTTCGAGCTGTAACGCCGGCCGGGCACCGCTCCATTGGGCGCTGCGTTCTTGCAAGTGGTTACGAGGCAACTGCGTGTGCGCGGCCATCCCCTTTTTCCACTGCTGGCCCACCATGCCAGGAGACGCGCGAGCGCGCTTTAGGGGCGCCTCAACTTGAGCTTAGGGTTCCCTCCATTTTTCCTTTGGCAGTCCTGTGCTACGGTCGTCCGCGGCCGGCGGGCGATGAGCGAGATGGGATCTTGCGCTATCTATTCGAGGACTGTGCACTCGACACGGATCGCCGCGAACTGCGCCGGGGAACGGCCCTTGTGGCTGTCGAGCCCCAGGTCTTCGATCTCCTTGTTCACTTGATCCGGCACCGCGACCGTGTCGTCAGCAAGGATGATCTGCTGGCCTCGATCTGGCATGGACGCGTTGTTTCGGAGTCCGCGCTGTTCAACCGAATCAACGCGGCGCGGAGCGCGATCGGGGATGCCGGCGACCAGCAACGACTGATCAGGACATTGCCGCGTAAAGGCATCCGGTTTGTTGGCGAAGTCCGCGAGGACGAAGTGTCGACCGGGGGCGCCATGCATTCGGGCGCGGCGACGCGGCGCCCCGGACCGGCCGACACCTCAGCACACGGCGAGGATCCTTCCCTCCCGCTACCCGACCGCCCCTCGATCGCGGTGTTGCCATTCGCCAATATGAGCGACGATCCCGATCAGGAATACTTCGCAGACGGCATTTCCGAGGACCTGATCACCGGGCTATCGCGCATCCGCTGGCTGTTCGTCATCGCCCGCAACTCCACGTTCGTCTACAAGCGACGAGCGGTCGATGTGAAACAAGTCTCGCGCGAGCTTGGTGTCCGCTACGTGCTCGAAGGCAGCGTACGCCGCACCGGCAACAGGCTGCGCATCAGCGCGCAGCTCCTCGACGCAACGACTGGTGGCCATCACTGGGCCGAACGGTACGACCGGGAACTCGGCGACATTTTCGCCGTGCAGGACGAAATCACCCGCAGCGTCGCCGCGGCTATCGAGCCCCACCTGCTGGCCGCGGAGGGCGTTCGCGCGCTCTCGCGTCGCTCAGACGACCTGGGAGCTTGGGAACTCGTGGCTCGAGCTCAAACGCATGCCTGGCGCATGACGCACCCGGACTATGAGATCGCGATCGACGGACTCAAACGGGCCGTCGAGGCCTATCCGGACTACGCGCCCGCTCTAAGTCTATTGGGATTTTGCCTGGTAATCGCCGCCCACATGGGATGGATCGATCGCGATCAAGGGTTGCTACCCGGCCGCCAGCACGCCATTCGGGCGATCGCGCTCGATGATCGCGATCCCTGGGGGCACATCGCTCTCGGCTATTCGGCCCTGATGGAAAAGCGAACCGAGGAGTCGATCGCGGCGTTTCGTCGGGCGGTTAAGCTCAATCCAAATTCTGCGGCGGCGCACTCTCATCTGAGCCGCGGCTTGGCTTTTGCGGGGCAGGATCGCGAAGCGCTTGAGCATGGGGAAGATGCAATCAGGCTCAGTCCCTTGGATCCAGAGATGGCGCTGTTCCTCGGGGGTTTCGCGGTTGCTCACTATGCTGCCGGGCGATATGCAGAAGCCGCCCACTACGCGACGGAAGCCGCACGGTTGCGCCCGGGTTTTCAGGGAGTGCAACGTATGCGCTGTGCGAGCCTGGCCCAGGCGGGCCAAGTCGATGAAGCCCGGACGCTTCTGGCAATGTTGCGACGCGAGCAGCCCCAGCTATCAATCGATTGGGTGATAGCAAACGTTCCCTACCAGACGCCCCAGTTGATGGAGCGCTATATAGAGGGCATGCGGAAAGCGGGCCTGAGCTAGTCTAGACACAGCTTCGGCCGACGGCACCCGCGCTGTCAGCCCTTAGCTGGACTCCGGCACCTCCAGCTGGGGAGCCCCCAAACCATTGTACTTCCCACGCGTGCGCGCGCGATAGTGGCCCGATGTCTGTTCCTGTGAAGGTCTTCGGATGCCGGCCGCTGACGGACGGTGCCGCGCGCATGGGCGGCGCAGATCCCGAGGCTCGAGATCGAGCTGATTGACCGGCCCGCCGAGAAGCCGGTCGATGCGGGCGAGGCGGCCTGCTGCCCGGTCGGGCCGGCGCTCGCCAATGCGGTCTTCGACGCGACCGGCGTCCGCCTGCGCGAGATCCCGTTCACGCCCGAGCGCGTGAAGGCGGCGTTGGCCAGGAACTCCGCCTAGCTCCAATTGCTGGGAGCGCGGACGGGTCGAATAGCGACAACTGCCGGCTGCGCGCTACCACGCGCGCGTCACCTTTCTGGCTGGCTTGCCACAGCAGGAGGGGCGCCACGGGCGCTTCCCGCGCGGCGCAAGCTGCGCTATCTGAGCCTGGAAGAACGGCTCACAACGCGAGCGCGTACCCGAGGGAGACACCCATGCGCGAGATCGGCCATTTCATCGGCGGCAAGGAGGTGGCGGGCACTTCCGGCCGCAGCGGCGACGTGTTCAATCCCAATACCGGCGAGGTGCAGGCCAAGGTCGCCTTCGCGAGCAAGTCCGAAGCGGAGCGGGCCATCGCCGACGCCGAGGCGGCGCAACCGGCCTGGGCCGCGACCAACCCGCAGCGGCGGGCGCGGGTGCTGTTCAAGTTCCTCGAACTCGTGCAGAAGGAGTTCGACAGCCTCGCCAGGCTGCTCTCCTCCGAGCACGGCAAGACCATCGCCGACTCCAAGGGCGACATCCAGCGCGGGCTCGAGGTGGTCGAGTTCGCCTGCGGCATTCCGCACCTGCTCAAAGGCGAGTTCAGCGACAGCGCCGGGCCCGGCATCGACCTGTTCTCGCTGCGCCAGCCGCTCGGGGTCGTCGCCGGAATCACGCCGTTCAACTTCCCGGCCATGATCCCGATGTGGAAGTTCGCGCCCGCGCTCGCCTGCGGCAACGCCTTCATCCTCAAGCCGTCCGAGCGCGACCCGTCGGTGCCGATGCGGCTCGCCGAGCTCCTCGTCGAGGCCGGGCTTCCGGCTGGCGTGCTCAACGTCGTCAACGGCGACAAGGAGGCGGTCGACACCTTGCTCACCGATCCGCGCGTCAAGGCGATCGGCTTCGTCGGCTCCTCGGCGATCGCGGAATACATCTACTCGACCGGCTGCGCGCACGGCAAACGCGTGCAGTGCTTCGGCGGCGCCAAGAACCACATGGTGGTGATGCCGGACGCCGACATGGACCAGGCGGTCGACGCGCTCATCGGCGCCGGCTACGGCTCGGCCGGCGAACGCTGCATGGCGGTGTCGGTGGCGGTGCCGGTCGGGAAGAAGACCGCGGACATCTTGCTGGAAAAGCTCATCCCGCGGGTGGAGAGCCTGAAGATCGGACCGTCGAGCGACCCGCAGGCCGATTACGGCCCCATGGTCACCAAGGCGCAACTCGACAAGGTGAAGGGCTACGTCGATCTGGGCATCAAGGAAGGCGCCAAGCTCAAGGTCGACGGCCGCGGCTTCAAGCTCCAGGGCTACGAGAACGGCTTTTTCATGGGCGGCTGCCTGTTCGACGAGGTGACGCCCGACATGCGCATCTACAAGGAGGAGATCTTCGGCCCGGTGCTCTCGGTGGTGCGCGCCAAGACCTACGAGGAGGCGCTGAAGCTTCCCTCCGAGCACGAGTATGGCAACGGCGTCGCCATCTTCACCCGCGACGGCGATACCGCCCGCGACTTCACCAGCCGGGTCAATGTCGGCATGGTGGGCGTGAACTTCGCGATCCCGGTGCCGCTCTCCTATTACACGTTCGGGGGCTGGAAGCGCTCGGGCTTCGGCGACCTCAATCAGCACGGGCCGGACGCGGTGCGCTTCTACACCAAGACCAAGACGGTGACGTCGCGCTGGCCGTCGGGCACCAAGGAAGGCGCCGAGTTCATCATTCCGACGATGAAGTGAGTGCGCGACATGCGTGCGCTCGGGGCCGGCAGGCGCGCGGTGCTGTGCGGCGTGGTATTGGCGCTCGCCGTGGCTTTGCCCGCCGCGGCGCAGGGCGATACGCCCGACCAGGCCGCGATCCGGCGGGCGCTGACGCAATGGATGGAGGACTTCAACGCCGGCCGCGCCGACAAGGTGTGCGCGCTGTTCGCGCCCGACCTGATCGCGCAATACCGCGGCCAGCCCGAGCGCGGCTACGAGCAGCTCTGCGAGCTGCTCAAGCGATCGCTCGCCGACCGCGCCAAGAGCTACCGCTACGCGCTCGCGATCAAGGAGATCCTGGTCGAGGGCGACCTCGCCGCGGTGCGGCTCACCTGGACGCTCACGGTGCGCGGCAAGGACGCCGCGGACGCGACCGCGGCGGAGGAGCCTGGCCTCGACATCTTCCGCCGACAAGCCGACGGCAGCTGGAAGATTTCCCGCTACCTCGCCTATGAATCGCCGTGATGTTCGGCGACAGGCAGCGCCCTGATCTCGCTGCGCTCATTTCTTGCCGGGGGACATGCAATGGCCGAATACCAGCTCTACTGCTTCGCCCAATCGGGCAACGCCTATCGCGCCGCGCTGATGCTCAATCTCATCGGCGCCGACTGGGAGCCGATCTGGGTCGATTTCTTCGCCAAGGGCGAGCAGCGCA
>JBQGDO010000073.1:0-9583 GCA_052039105.1 Methyloceanibacter sp. | reverse complement strand
GGAACAGAAAATCGTCAGGACGAAGATTGGCCTCGGTGATCGCTACAAACCGGGTCAGGATTTCGTCGCCGCCGATATGGCCGAACCGGTCGTTGAGCGATTTGAACTGATCGATGTCGAACAGCACGAGGCAAAGCGGCTTTCTTCCGCGCTCATGCCGCGACAGCAATCGCTCCGCATAGGTCATGAAAGCACGGCGGTTCAACGCGCCCGTCAACGAGTCGGTTTGCGCCTTGAGCTGCTGCTCGCGTTCGAGACGCTCGCGGGTCATGGCCACCACCAGCACCGCCAAGACGGCGGTGTGCAGGATCAGGATCAGGCTGAAGGCGGCAAGCCAGTTCGGCTCCATCGGCAAAGCGCCGAACGGAAATGGCAAAAGGCCCACCAGCGGTATGCGGCTCACGAAGATCGCCGCCATCGAGCCGAACAGTGCGATGATGCCCCAACGCGACGGCAGCCGCTCCTCGCGGCCTCGCCAGAACTCGACCGCGCTCATGGCGGCTATCGGTCCGATCAGGGCAGAGGACAACACCACGCGATAGGCCGCGTTGTCGAGAAAGCCCGGAATGAGGCAGGCGAAGAGCCAGACAACCAGCGCCGCGAGAACGGGAGACAGCAGGGGCGCGCGACCCTCGAAGGCGCGGGCGGCCTGCCAGCAGCAGCCAAACGCCAAGATCAGGCTCGCCGCCTCGAATCCCGCCGGCGGAATCACCCCCGCATATTCGTGCAGCAGATAGAACAGCGCGGTGACATCGCCGAGGAAGAAGGCCGCGCTCCACCAGGCAAACCAGATCGCGTGCCGGTCCTTGACCCAAAGCACGAGGAACAGGAGCGCAAGCAAGGTCCTGATCAGGAACCCGCACACCACCACGGTGAAGCCGTCGATTTGCATCCCTCGCCGCCGCTTTCCCGCGCCCCTGACGCCGCCTGAGCGTCCGCCGCGGGCGGATATAGAGGCTCGATAATGTCTATTTCAAGCTGTCGCTGTGAGGCCTTTAGCCGCCTTCGGCTCGGCTCGAGCCGACTGGCAGCCTACTCCCACTCAATCGTCCCCGGCGGCTTGGAGGTGATGTCGTAGACCACGCGGTTGATGCCCCGCACCTCGTTGATGATGCGCCGCGCCACCGCGCCCAGGAAATCGTGGGAGAAGTCGTAATAGTCGGCGGTCATGCCGTCGGTCGAGGTCACCGCACGCAACGCGCACACATAGTCGTAGGTGCGCGCGTCGCCCATCACGCCCACCGTGCGCACCGGAAGCAGCACGGCGAAGGCCTGCCAGATCGTGTCGTAGAGCCCGGCCTTCCTGATCTCGTCGAGATAGATCGCGTCCGCTTTGCGCAGGATGGCGAGCTTCTCCTCGGTCACCTCGCCAGGCACGCGGATGGCGAGGCCGGGCCCGGGAAATGGATGGCGATTGACGAAAGCGTCGGGCAGCCCGAGCTCGCGGCCGAGCGCGCGCACCTCGTCCTTGAACAATTCGCGCAACGGCTCGATCAGCTTGAGCCGCATGCGCTCGGGCAGGCCGCCCACATTATGATGCGACTTGATGGTCGCCGACGGCCCGCCGGTCGCCGACACGCTCTCGATCACGTCGGGGTAGAGCGTGCCCTGCGCCAGGAACTCCACCTGGCCGATCTTATCCGCCTCCGCCTCGAATACGTCGACGAACAGCTTGCCGATCATCTTGCGCTTCACTTCCGGGTCGGTGACGCCCGAGAGCGCATCGATGAAACGCGACGACGCATCGACCGCGACCAGCGGAATGTTGTAGTGGCCGCGGAACAGCGCGACGACTTCTTCTGCTTCGCCTTGGCGCAGCAACCCGTGATCGACGAAGATGCAAGTGAGCTGATCGCCGACCGCCTCGTGGATCAGAAGCGCGGCGACAGCCGAGTCGACGCCGCCCGACAGGCCGCAGATCACCTGCCCGTCGCCGACCTGCTCGCGGATGCGCGCGACCTCCGCCTCGCGGAAATGCGCCATGCTCCAATCGCCGGTGCAGCCGGCGATCTCGCGCACGAAATTGGCGATCAGCGCCGCACCCTTCGGCGTGTGCATCACTTCGGGATGGAATTGCACGCCGTAGAGCCTGCGCGAGTCGTCGGCGATCGCGGCAAACGGCGCGCCGGTCGAGATGCCGACGGCGCGGAAGCCCGGTGGCAGCCGCGTCACCCGGTCGCCATGGCTCATCCACACCGGCGCCTTCTCCCCCACCTGGAACACGCCTTCGAATAGCGGCGTGACGTCGATGATCTGCAATTCGGCGCGGCCGAACTCGCGCGCGTGCCCGCCTTCGACCTGGCCGCCAAAATGCGACACCATCGCCTGCTCGCCGTAGCAGATGCCGAGCACAGGCACCCCAGCGGTGAACACGGCGGGGGGCACTGTCGGCGTCCCCTCCTCGGTAACGCTGGCGGGGCCGCCGGACAGGACGATGGCCTTGGGCAGCACGGGCCCGAGCGCGGCTTCCGCCCTGTCGAAGGGCACGATCTCCGAATAGACGCCTGCCTCGCGCACGCGCCTGGCGATCAACTGCGTCACCTGGCTGCCGAAATCGACGATCAGCACGCGTTCTTCGCCCGCGTCGTGCGCCGGGTCGAGGGGGTGGTGTGCCGGGTCTTGCGCCTCGTCGTTCATGGCCGGTGGTTATAGCAGCGCCTTCGAGTCGGCAATGGCCTCAAATTGGCTTATGCAGGGCTGAACGAGCTGGGGGAACGATGAGCCACGCCGGAAAGGACGCCTTCGAGGACCGGCTCGGCCGGGCGGTCGAGGCCTATCACGAGGCGGCGCTGCTCTATGCCGCGGTCAAGCTCGACCTGACCCAGGCGATGGGCACGGTCCGCTGGCGGCCTGAGGACTTGGCCCAGGCGCTCGGCCTCTCGGCGCCGCATCTTGCGCGCTTCATGCGCGGTCTGTGCCTCATCGGGATTTGCGAAGAGCGGGCGGATGGCAGCTTCGCCCTGACCGCGTTCGGCCGATCGCTGACGCCGGAGTCCAAGCTCGCCCAAAAAGTGCAGATCGTAGTCGAGCAATATTGGCGGCCCTGGACCAATCTCATTTCGACTTTGCAAACGGGGACACCCGCTTTCGCGCAGATGTTTGACGCCAGCGTCTTCGAATGGCGCCGCGACCATCCGCAGCAAGGCGCCTTGTTCGCGTCCTATCTCGCCAAGGCGACGCAGGCCGAGACCGCAGCGGTCCTTGCCGCGCTCGATGTGTCCGAGACTGCCAAGGTCGTCGAGATCGATGGCGCGGATGACGCCCTCAGGGCCGACATTCCCCCGCATGCCGATCTCTACCTGTTGAAGGGCGTACTCCAGAATTACGACGACGCGGATGCAGCCACGATCTTGCGCAATTGCCGTGTGGCGATGCGCGAGGGCGCGCGGCTCGTCGTCGTCGAGCGGCTTCTACCCGAGCGCGCCACGGACGACCCCGCGGCGATAATGCTCGATCTGCACATGCTGACGATCACCGGCGGCCGCACCCGCACCCTCGCCGAGCTCAAGACTCTGCTCTCGACCGCCGATCTGTCGGTGTTGAAGGTGTCCACCACACCCTCTGGCCTCGCGGCAATCGAGTCCAGCCTCACGCCGAGCGTTGCATGACCGCGACAAAGAAGCCGTCGGTGCCGTGGCTCAAGGGCGTCATCTGCAAGGTCTCGGTTGAGCCGTCGGCCGAGGGGATGGCGGGCACGCCGGGGAGCGCCGCCTCCCACAAGTCGGGCCAAGGCAGCAGCTTGAATTCCGGGTGCCGCGCCAGGAAGGCAGCGACCTGATCGCGGTTCTCGGACGGCAGCACCGAGCAGGTGATATAGGCGAGCCGCCCGCCTGCCTTGACCAGCGGCGCGCCCTCGTCGAGCACGGTAACCTGTTCGGCGCGCCGCGCTTCGAGCATTTGCGGCGAGAGCCGCCATTTGGCGTCGGGACGCCGCCGCCATACGCCTGAGCCGGTGCAGGGCGCATCGATCAGGACCAGATCCATCTTGCCTTCCAGCTTGGCGAGCGCCTCGCGGTCGCCGGCTTGCAGCACTTGCACATTGCGCACCCCGGCCCGCTTCAGCCGCTCGAAGATCGGTCGCAGCCGCATGCGGTCCGAGTCATAGGCATAGAGCTGGCCGGTGTTCTCCATCGCCGCGGCGAGCGCCAAGGTCTTGCCGCCCGCGCCGGCGCAAAGGTCGATCACTTGTTGCCGCGGATGTGCACCCGCCAGCAAGGTGGCGAGCTGCGAGCCCTCATCCTGCACCTCGAACCAGCCTTTGCCGTGACCGGGTTCGGCTTCGACATTCGGGCTCTTCGCGGGTCCCGGCCCATGCTCGATGCGCACGCCGAGCGGCGAGAGCGGCGTCGGCGAAGGCTCGAAGCGGCGCAGCGCCTTCAGCACCTTGTCGCGATCGGCCTTCAGCGTATTGACCCGGAGATCGACCGGTGCCCGGCGCGCGAGTGTCGCGCCCTCCTCGGCCGCGCGCACGCCGAAAGCGCGCTCGAACTCGGATTGAAGCCAATCCGGAAAGTCGCCCTCGATATGCGGCGGGGCGTCCCCGGGCAGATCGCGTTCGAGACCGGCGCGCTCAGCCCCTGTGAGGGGCGGCGGCGCGTGCCGCGTGCCGTCGATGATCGCAGCGATCGCCTCGGGGCTCATATGCCAGGACGCCGCCAAGGTGCGCAGGACGAGCGCGCGCGGGCTGTCTTCTCCCATGGCGTAGGCCGCCGATGATTTCACGCGCAACGCATCGAACACGAGATTGCCGATCGCCGCGCGATCGCTCGATCCGGCGAAGCGATGCGCGATACCCCATTCCTTCAAGGCTTCGGCCGCGGGCCGCTTGCGCGCTTCGATGTCGGCAAGCACTTCGATCGCCGCCGCCGCGCGCGCGCCTGGGGTCATCAGGATACGGCTTGCAGGAGAAAGCGGGCGATTACGATCACCCACATCAGGAACAGGGCGGTCACGCTCACCGAGAAAATGCCTGTGCGCCGATCGAGCCGGTTCGAGGTGACATGGATATAGGCGTGAACCAGGCGCGCCAGCACGAACATCCAGCTCAAGACCAGAAGCACGACGTCGAGCGTCTCGGTGATGAGAGCGAGCAGCACCACCACATAGAACAAGGTCGGCAGCTCGAGCTGATTATGAAAGGCATTGGCGATCTGCGTCACGCGTGGCGGCCAGTTCGGCTCGCGCAGCCGCACCTTGTGCGGGTCGACCTCGCCGGATCTGAGAGCGCGGTGCCGCAGCGCCGCCATCCAGAACAAGAGAACGAAGGTGAGCCCAACCTGCACGAACATCGGCAGCAGAATTGCCTGGATCGACATGAAACCTTTCCCTCCCTGCTAAGCTTGGCGGCTCCGGTCGCCCGGCACGGCCGCCTTATACTCCGCCGCGCGCCTCTCGCGAGCGGCAAACGCGCGCGGGCTCGCCGGCACGGGCGGATTGACGGCCGATTTACGCGCGTTAAAACATGAACGGAAGTTCAATTGACGAGCGTCCGAAGCTCCCTCTAAACCTATCCCAAAAGCCAGCTATCAGGAGTCCCAAGGAGATTTCGCATGCGCCTTCGCGCTTCCCCCAATCTTTCCCGTGCCGCATTGGCCGGCATCATGCTCGCTTGCGTCTCGCTCACGCCCGCGCGAGCCGAAGAGGTGCTCGATCCCTGCTTCGACGCCAAGGGCTCGGTGAAGGAGGTCCTGGCCGCCTGCGCCGACTTCATTGCCAGGGGCAATGCTGACAAGAAGTTGCTGATCCGGGCGCACAGCATCCGGGCCATGGGCTTGTCCGCCACCGGCAATCTCGACGCGGCTCTCGAGGAGATGGATGCCGCCGTTGCCATCGATCCCGAGCGCGCCAACAGCTATTTCATGCGCGCCGCTGGCTACGACGGCAAGAAGGAGTACGACAAGGCGATCGCCGATCTCGATAAGGCCATCAGCCTGAACGCCAGCGACGCCGACTATTATCTGCTGCGCGGCACCGTTTACAGCCATATGGGCGACCTCGATAAAGCGCTTGCCGACCTCAACGAGAAGGTCAGGCTCGATCCAAAAGCCAAGAACGGATATTCGAGCCGCGGCGCGCTTTACCGTGAGCGCAAGCAATACGACCTTTCCATCGCCGACTACGATCGGGTCATCGAGATCGATAACGAGGATGCCAAGGGCTATATCGATCGCGGCTGGGTGTTCGTGCTGAACAACGATCTCGACAAGGCCGGCGCCGACTTCGACAAGGCGCTCGTGCTGCATCAGAACGATCCTTCGGCGCTGGTCGGCCGTGGCCTGGTGAAGAGTCGCAAGGGCAAGCCGACCGACGGCAGCGCCGACCTTGCATTGGCGCAGCGGCTGGAGCCCGGCATTTTCGATGAGATCCGCAAGCTCGGCGTGGAGTAGCTAGCCCTCGCGCGGGTAGTTGGGCGACTCGCGCGTAATGGTCACGTCGTGCACGTGGCTCTCGCGGAAGCTTGCCGCCGTGATGCGGATGAACTCGGCGCGCTCTCGGAATTCGGCCAGAGTCCGCGCGCCGGTATAACCCATCGAGGCGCGCAAGCCGCCGATCAATTGGTGCAGCACGCTCGCCACCGGCCCCTTGTAAGGCACCTGCCCCTCAATCCCCTCCGGCACGAGCTTGAGCGAGTCCTTGATCTCCTGCTGGAAGTAGCGGTCGGCCGAGCCGCGCGCCATCGCTCCGATCGAGCCCATGCCGCGATAAGCCTTGTAGGACCGGCCCTGATACAGGAACACCTCGCCCGGGCTTTCGTCCGCGCCGGCAAGCAACGAGCCTAGCATCACGCAATCGGCGCCCGCAGCGAGCGCCTTGGCGAGGTCGCCCGAATAGCGGATGCCGCCGTCCGAGATCACCGGGATGTCGCTCTTCTTCGCCGCCTCGACCGCTTCGAGCAGCGCGGTGAATTGCGGCACACCGACACCAGCCACCACGCGCGTCGTGCAAATCGAGCCGGGGCCGATGCCGACCTTGACCGCGTCGGCGCCGGCGTCGATCAGCGCTTTGGTGCCTTCCGCCGTCGCTACATTGCCGGCCACCACCTGCACGGCATTAGATTGCCGCTTGATGCGGCGCACCGCGTCGAGCACGAGCGCGGAATGGCCATGCGCGGTATCGACCACGATCAGATCGGCACCGGCATCGATCAGGCGTTCGGTCCGGGCAAGCCCCGCATCGCCGACACTGGTCGCCGCCGCAACGCGCAAGCGCCCCTGCTCGTCCTTGCAGGCATTGGGGTGCGCCTTCGCCTTCTCGATGTCCTTCACTGTGATCAGCCCGATGCAGCGATAGTCGTCGTCGACCACGAGCAGCTTTTCGATGCGGTGTTTGTGCAGGAGGCGCTTCGCCTCCTCCATCATGACCGTCTCTTTGACCGTGACGAGGTTGTCCTTCGTCATCAGTTCGGCCACGCGCTGATGGGGATTGGTGGCGAAGCGCACGTCACGATTGGTGAGGATGCCGACAAGCCTTCCCTCGCGGCCACCATTTCGGCCGGGCTCCACCACCGGGATGCCCGAGATCTGATGATCGGCCATCAGCTTGAGCGCATCGGCCAGGCTCGCGTCGGGATGGATGGTCACCGGGTTCACCACCATGCCCGACTCGAATTTCTTCACCTGGGCGACCTGGGCGGCCTGCATCTCGGGATCGAGATTGCGGTGAATCACGCCAATGCCGCCGGCCTGCGCCATGGCGATGGCGAGCCGCGCCTCGGTCACGGTATCCATGGCCGAGGAAATCACCGGGATATTCAAGGCAATGGATCTGGTGACGCGCGAAGCAACGTCGGCTTCGTTGGGCAGCACGTTGGAGGCGGCGGGCCGGATCAGGACGTCGTCGAAAGTGAGCGCAATGGCGCCGTCGGTAAATCGCTTGCTGTCGGGGGTTTGCCCTTCGGGCATCGGCCAACCTCATCGTCGGGGGGGTGGCCTCGAGAGCGTCTTGCGCCGCAATTACGAAGCCACCGGTTGGCGGCCTCCTTTAGCACCTTATGGCGACATTGCAAAGACGACGGCTGCGGCACTCGCGCGTGGGAATCGCGGAACCGGCTCCTTACATGAGGAATTAGTTACTTGAGCAGCGCAGCCTCGCTCCAGCCGGGGCGCGCCCAAGAGAATCAACCAAAATTGCAAGGAGTTACTCCTATGAAGCGCAGATTGGCATTGATGACGGCCCTCGCCTCAGGCCTTGCCCTGGCGGCTGTCGCCGGCGCGAGCGCCGCACCCAAAATCGACCTTGAGAGCTCGATCGGCACCGGCTCAGGTCTCGTCGAACTCGTCGGCCGCGGCGGGGGTGGTGGCGGCGGTGGAGGCGGCGGGGGTGGCGGGGGTGGCGGCCACGGCGGCGGCGGTGGTTGGAGCGGCGGCGGCGGCGGCGGATTGGCCGGCCGCAGCGGCGGCGGTGGCGGCGGTGGCTGGAAGGGCGGCGGTGGCGGCAGCGCCGCCATCCTGGGCAATCGCGGCGGTGGATATTCCGGGCGTCTGGCAGGCCGCTCCTATGGCGGCGGCGACGGCTGGAAGGGCCGCAGCGGCGGCGGCGACTTCAAGGCCCGTGGCTCGAGCCGCTATGCCGGCAATTGGGACGGCGGCAAGAAATGGGACGGCGGCAAGAAGTGGGACGGCGGCAAGAAATGGGCCGGCAAGGACTTCCATCATAAGGGCAAGCATGGCCGCCGCTTCTTCTATGGCCCCGACATCTTCGTCTATGGCGGCGGCTACGGTTATGGTGATTGCTACTGGCTGCGCCGCCAGGCTGCCATTACCGGTAGCGCCTATTGGTGGCGCCGCTACCAAGAGTGCATCGGCTACTACTAGGCCTGACCAGGGTCCCGCTCCGGCGGGACCCTCTTTATGTGCGCTTAGGTTCCGCGAGCAGCCAGCCGAACAGGTAGGCCGCGGCGACAGCGCCGGCGAATTCCGCGACGAGGAATCCCGGCACGTCCGCCGGCGAAATGCCCGCGAAGGTATCGCTGAGCGCGCGGGCGATGGTCACCGCCGGATTGGCGAACGACGTCGACGAGGTAAACCAATAGGCCGAGCCGATATAGAGGCCCACCGCCGCCGGGATCGCCTCAGGCCGGAAGCGCACGCAGCCTAAGATCGTCGCGATCAATCCGAACGTGGCGATGAACTCGCCGAGCCACTGCCCGAAACCATTGCGCGCCGTGCCGGAAAGCTGCACCGGCTCGAGTCCGAACATCAGATGGGCCGCGATCGCGCCAAGACAGCCGCCAACGATCTGCACCGCAACATAGGCGAGCGCCGGGCCCCGCGCGATCGCCCCACGCAAGCTCATCACCAAGGTCACCGCCGGATTGAAATGCGCGCCCGAGACGGAAATGAAAATAGTGATGATCACCACGAGTACCGCGGCGGTCGCCAAGGTATTGCAGAGCAGCGCGAGCGCCACGTTTCCGCCGGCGAGCGTCTCGGCCATGACGCCGGAGCCCACCACCGCCATCACCAGAAAGAACGTGCCGAGCGCCTCGGCCGCGAGCCGCCGCGTCAGATCGAATTGCATGTGCCCCCCTGCCCGCTCTAGCGCCTCAGCAACAGCCGCCGCTCGCTTTCGCCGGTGCTGTGGC
>JBQGDO010000072.1:0-8992 GCA_052039105.1 Methyloceanibacter sp. | reverse complement strand
GGCGCGCTCAAGGATGACCACCTCATCGAGGTGAGCGACGGCTTGCGGGTCGGCGTGCCGGTGGCAACGCCGGTGTTCGACGGCGCGCACGAGCGTGACGTCACGGCCATGCTTGAAGCAGCCGGGCTCGATCCTTCGGGCCAGGTGACGCTCTATGACGGGCGCACTGGCCAAGAGTTCGAGCGCAAGGTCACTGTGGGCTACATCTATATGTTGAAGCTCCACCATCTGGTGGACGACAAGATCCACGCCCGCTCGATCGGCCCTTACAGCCTCGTCACCCAGCAGCCGCTGGGCGGCAAGGCCCAATTCGGCGGTCAGCGCTTCGGCGAGATGGAGGTGTGGGCGCTGGAAGCTTACGGCGCGGCCTACACGCTTCAGGAGATGCTCACCGTCAAGTCGGACGACGTGGCCGGCCGCACCAAGGTCTATGAGGCGATCGTGCGCGGCGACGACACGTTCGAGGCGGGCATCCCGGAGTCGTTCAACGTGCTCGTCAAGGAGATGCGGGCGCTCGGCCGCAATGTCGAGCTGGTGCAGCCGAAGCCGGAAGACCAACCGGCGCAGGCAAGGCTGCCCCGGCCCAGCTCGGAGTAATCCAGGCCTTGGCGGCCGGACTGACTAAGGAATGCGACCAACCGAAGGACGCAAGGCGCGTCTGTTGGGAGACAAGCGAATGAACCAAGAAATCGTCAACCTCTTCAGTCCCCAGGTCCAGCAGCAGAACTTCGATCAGATCCGCATCGGCATTGCGAGC
Source organism: Methyloceanibacter sp. (assembly GCA_052039105.1). Lineage (GTDB taxonomy): Bacteria > Pseudomonadota > Alphaproteobacteria > Rhizobiales > Methyloligellaceae > Methyloceanibacter. Next base: position 8,235 of record JBQGDO010000072.1, on the reverse strand, counting down.
CCTGAGAAGATTCTGTCCTGGTCCTACGGGGAGATCAAGAAGCCCGAGACGATCAATTATCGCACCTTCAAGCCGGAGCGCGATGGGTTGTTCTGCGCGCGCATCTTCGGCCCGGTGAAGGACTATGAGTGCTTGTGCGGCAAGTACAAGCGCATGAAGTACAAGGGCGTGATCTGCGAGAAATGCGGCGTCGAGGTGACGCTCGCCAAGGTCCGGCGCGAGCGCATGGGCCATATCGAGCTCGCGGCGCCGGTCGCGCATATCTGGTTCCTGAAGTCGCTGCCGTCGCGCATTGGGCTGCTGCTCGACATGACGCTCAAGGACCTCGAGCGCGTGCTCTATTTCGAGAACTATATCGTGCTCGAGCCGGGGCTTACTACACTCAAGCCGCTCCAGCTTCTGTCCGAAGAGGACTACCTCAAGGCGCAGGAAGAGTTCGGCGAGGATTCCTTCACCGCCGCGATCGGCGCGGAGGCCATCCGCGAGTTGCTCAAGGGGCTTGACCTGGAGAAGATCGCCGCCGATCTCCGCGTGGAGATTGCCGAGTCGACCTCGGAGCTGAAGCCGAAGAAGCTCGCCAAGCGGCTCAAGGTGGTCGAGGCGTTCATCCAGTCCGGCAATAAGCCGGAATGGATGATCCTGACCGTGGTTCCGGTGATTCCGCCCGAGCTTCGGCCGCTGGTGCCGCTCGACGGCGGCCGGTTCGCGACCTCCGACCTGAACGACCTCTATCGCCGCGTCATCAACCGCAACAATCGTCTGAAGCGGCTGATGGAGCTGCGCGCGCCCGACATTATTATCCGCAACGAAAAGCGCATGCTGCAGGAGGCGGTCGACGCGCTGTTCGACAACGGCCGCCGCGGCCGGGTGATCACGGGCGCCAATAAGCGTCCGCTGAAGTCGCTCGCCGACATGCTGAAGGGCAAGCAGGGCCGCTTCCGCCAGAACCTGCTCGGCAAGCGCGTCGATTACTCAGGCCGCTCGGTGATCGTGGTGGGTCCCGAGCTCAAGCTGCATCAATGCGGCCTGCCCAAGAAGATGGCGCTCGAGCTGTTCAAGCCGTTCATTTACGCGCGGCTCGACGCCAAGGGCCACGCCGCCACGGTGAAGCAGGCGAAGAAGCTGGTGGAGAAGGAGAAGCCGGAGGTCTGGGACATCCTCGACGAGGTGATCCGCGAGCACCCGGTCCTGCTCAACCGTGCACCGACCTTGCACCGCCTCGGCATTCAGGCCTTCGAGCCGGTGCTGATCGAGGGCAAGGCGATCCAGCTGCATCCGCTGGTCTGTGCGGCCTTCAACGCCGATTTCGACGGCGACCAGATGGCGGTGCACGTGCCGCTGTCGCTCGAAGCGCAGCTTGAGGCCCGCGTGCTGATGATGTCGACCAACAACATCCTGCACCCGGCCAACGGCTCGCCGATCATCGTGCCGTCGCAGGACATCGTGCTCGGCCTCTACTATCTCTCGATCGAGAGCGAGGGCGAGCCGGGCGAGGGCATGCTGTTCGGCAACGTGGCGGAGATCCATCACGCGCTCGACGCCAAGGCCGTGACCTTGCACGCCAAGATCAAGGGCCGCTTCACCACGGTCGACGAGAAGGGCAAGCCGGTGTCGCAAATCCACGATACGACGCCCGGCCGCATGCTGCTCGGCGAGCTGCTGCCGAAGAATCCGCTGGTGGGGTACGAGCTGGTCAACCGGCTGCTCACCAAGAAGGACATCTCCAACATGATCGACGTGGTCTACCGCCACTGCGGTCAGAAGGAGACGGTCATCTTCTGCGACAAGATCATGGGGCTGGGCTTCTCCTATGCCTGCCGCGCCGGCATCTCGTTCGGCAAGGACGACATGGTGATCCCCGAGTCCAAGGACGACATCGTGCAGAAGACGTCCGACCTCGTGCGCGAATACGAGCAGCAATATAATGACGGACTGATCACCCGCGGCGAGAAGTACAACAAGGTGGTCGACACCTGGACGGATTGCACCGAAAAGGTGGCCAAGGAGATGATGCAGCGCATCTCCGCGGTGGAGCGCGATCCCAAGACGGGTCGGGTGAAGCCGATCAACTCCATCTATATGATGTCACACTCCGGCGCGCGCGGATCACCCGCTCAGATGAAGCAGCTGGCCGGTATGCGCGGCCTGATGACCAAGCCGTCAGGCGAGATCATCGAGACGCCGATCATCTCCAACTTCAAGGAGGGGCTTTCGGTGCTCGAGTACTTCAACTCGACCCACGGCGCGCGCAAGGGTTTGGCCGATACGGCGCTCAAGACCGCCAACTCGGGCTACCTCACGCGGCGTCTGGTCGACGTTGCGCAGGACTGCATCGTCACCGAAGACGATTGCGGCACGAAAGAAGGCATCACCGCGCGCGCGATTCTCGAGGCGGGCGAGGTGACCGTGTCGCTCGGGCAGCGCGTGCTCGGCCGCACCACGGCGGAGAACGTCAAGAATCCGTCGACCGGCAAAGTGATCATCAAGGCCGGCGAGTTGATCGAGGAGGAGCAGGTCGAGGCTCTGGAGCAGGCGCGCGTGCAGGAAGTGCGCATCCGCTCGGCGCTGACCTGTGAGACCCGCAACGGTATCTGCGCCAAGTGCTACGGGCGCGACCTCGCCCGCGGCACGCCGGTCAATCTCGGCGAGGCGGTGGGCGTCATCGCCGCCCAGTCGATCGGTGAGCCCGGCACGCAGCTCACCATGCGCACCTTCCACCTCGGCGGCGTGGCGTCGGCCAAGGTGGTGGACCAGTCTTCGCTCGAGTCGAATTTCGACGGCACGGTGAAGATCAAGCAGCGCAACGTGGTGAAGGACTCACAAGGCCGCACCATGGTGATGGGCCGCAACACCTCGATCGTCATTCTCGACGAGGACGGGACCGAGCGGGCCGTGCACCGGCTGCCCTACGGCACGCATCTGCGCGTCGAGGACGGGCAAAAGGTGAAGCGCGGCGACCGGCTGGCCGAGTGGGATCCCTATACCCGCCCGGTGTTGACGGAGATCGAAGGCACGGTCGACTTCGAGGACCTGGTCGAAGGCGTGTCCGTGTCCGAGCGGCGCGACGAGTCGACCGGTATCACCAATAGCGTGATCATCGATTGGCGTGCATCCCCGCGCGGCGCCGATCTGCGTCCCGCCATGGTGGTCAAGGACAAGAAGGGCAAGGTCGCCAAGCTGTCGCGCGGCGCGGAGGCACGCTACCTCCTGCCGGTCGATGCGGTCCTCTCGGTCGAGCCGGGCCATCAGGTGATGGCGGGCGACGTCTTGGCGCGCATTCCGACTGAGAGCGCCAAGACCCGCGACATTACCGGCGGTCTGCCGCGGGTGGCCGAGCTGTTCGAGGCGCGGCGTCCCAAGGACCACGCCATCATCGCCGAGGTCTCGGGCACGGTGCAGCTTGGCCGCGACTACAAGAACAAGCGGCGCATCACCATCGTGCCGGACGGCGACGGCCAGGAGCCGGTCGAGTATCTGATTCCCAAAGGGCGGCACCTTGCCGTGCAGGAGGGCGACCGCATCGAGAAGGGCGAGTACCTGCTCGACGGCCATCCCGCGCCGCACGATATCCTGGCCATCAAGGGTGTCGAGGAGCTTGCCAATTATCTCGTCAACGAGATCCAGGAGGTCTACCGGCTGCAAGGCGTGACGATCAACGACAAGCATATCGAGGTGATCGTCCGGCAGATGTTGCAGAAGACCGAGGTGGACGACCCGGGCTCGACCGAGTTCCTGAAAGGCGAGCAGGTCGACCGCATCGACTTCGAGGATGCCAACACGGCGGTCGAGGCGGCCGGCGGCAAGCCTGCCACCGGACAGCCGGTGCTGCTCGGCATCACCAAAGCCTCGCTCCAGACCCGCTCGTTCATCTCGGCGGCATCGTTCCAGGAGACCACCCGCGTGCTTACCGACGCCGCCGTCAACGGCAAGGTGGACGCGCTCGAGGGCCTCAAGGAGAACGTCATCGTCGGGCGGCTGATTCCGGCCGGAACCGGCGGCACCTTGGCGCGGCTGAACCGGATCGCCACCCACCGCGACGAGCTGATCCTGGAGGAGCGGCAGCGCTCCACCCAGGAGCGGATCGGCCAGGAGGACGAAGCCGCGGAGGAAGGCGCCTCGACCTAGCCGGAATTCGAAAGTCGCAGATCGGAAGTCGGAGGTGGGTCTGCCCATTTCCGGCTTCTGCTTTCTGGCTTCAGATTCTCACGTCTGACGTCGGTTTTTTGGCGGAAACCCTTGACGATGCGAGAATCAGCCTGATAAAACGCGCGCACTTTCGCGGCAGGCGGTAGCCCAAATTTGAAGGTTGCCTTCGGGCGCGGGTTAGACGCTGCCGGACTAACCGGGATCAGATCGGGGTCATGATCTTGGGGGGCATTGGCCCGCCAAGGTCCTCTGTGTTGAAAGGCCGAAGGCGATGGGGCATGGGGCCCCGCACGCTCGGCTGCTCTAGTGATGTGGGCTTTCGCCCGTAACGGACGATTGGACGAAAAGGCAGTCATGCCGACGATACAACAACTCATCCGCAAGCCGCGCCAGAAGCCGGTCAAGCGGAACAAAGTGCCCGCGATGCAAGCCTGCCCGCAGAAGCGGGGGGTCTGCACGCGCGTCTACACCACGACCCCGAAGAAGCCCAACTCGGCGCTCCGCAAGGTGGCGCGCGTACGCCTTACCAATCAGATGGAGGTGACGAGCTACATCCCGGGCGAGGGCCACAATCTTCAAGAGCATTCGGTGGTGCTGATCAGGGGCGGGCGTGTCAAAGACCTTCCGGGCGTACGCTACCATATCATCCGCGGCGTGCTCGATACCCAAGGCGTCAGCGACCGCCGGCAGCGGCGCTCCAAATACGGAGCCAAACGACCCAAGTAATTGGGTCGTTTTGCATTAGGAAACGGACCAGACGAGATGTCGAGGCGGCGTAGAGCAGATAAGCGCGAGGTGATCCCCGATCCAAAATACGGGGACCTGGTGCTCACCAAATTCATGAATTCCGTCATGAAGGAGGGCAAGAAATCCGCCGCCGAGCGGATCGTTTACGGCGCGCTCGACCAGATGGAGAAGAAGGCAAAGTCGAATCCGGTTGAGCTGTTCCACGAGGCGCTGCGCAACGTCATGCCGGCGCTGGAAGTGAGATCGCGCCGCGTCGGCGGAGCCACCTATCAGGTGCCGGTCGAGGTGCGCACCGACCGCAGGCAGGCGCTGGCGATCCGCTGGATCATCGCCGCCGCGAGAGACCGCAACGAGAACACCATGGTCGAGCGCCTGTCCGGCGAATTGCTCGACGCCGCCAACAACCGCGGAACCGCGGTGAAGAAGCGGGAGGATACCCATCGGATGGCGGAGGCGAACCGCGCCTTCTCGCATTACCGCTGGTAACGAAGTTAAGGAATTAGAGATGCCGCGAGCTACCCCCTTAGAGGACTACCGCAATATCGGGATCATGGCGCATATCGACGCCGGCAAGACCACGACCACCGAGCGCGTCCTCTATTACACAGGCAAGAGCCATAAAATCGGCGAGGTGCATGACGGCGCTGCCACCATGGATTGGATGGAGCAGGAGCAGGAGCGCGGCATCACCATTACGTCCGCCGCCACCACCGCCTATTGGAACGGCAAGCGCATCAACATCATCGATACGCCCGGCCACGTCGACTTCACCATCGAGGTGGAGCGCTCGCTGCGCGTGCTCGACGGCGCGGTAGCGTTGCTTGACGCCAACCAGGGTGTCGAGCCGCAGACCGAAACAGTATGGCGCCAGGCCGACAAATACGGCGTGCCGCGCATGATCTTCGTCAACAAGATGGACAAGATCGGCGCCGATTTCTACGTGTCCGTGCAGATGGTCAAGGATCGCCTGGGCGCCAATCCGATCGTGATCCAGCTCCCGCTTGGCGTCGAGTCGAACTTCAAGGGCATCATCGACCTGGTGCGCATGAAAGCGGTGGTGTGGGACGACGAGGCGCTCGGCGCCACCTTCCACGACGAGGACATTCCCGCCGATTTGCTCGCCCAGGCCAAGGAATATCACGAGAAGCTCGTAGAGCAGGCCGTCGAGCTCGACGAGAGCGTGATGGAGAAATATCTCGAAGGCACCGAGCCGGGCGAAGAGACGATCAAACGACTGATCCGCAAGGGCACGGTGAACAACGTGTTCGTGCCGATCCTGTGCGGCTCCGCCTTCAAGAATAAGGGCGTGCAGCCCATGCTCGACGCGGTAGTCGATTATCTGCCGTCGCCGCTCGACGTGCCCGCAGTCAAGGGCATCGACGTCAAGACCAGCGAAGAAGTGACGCGCGCACCTAACGACACCGCGCCGCTGTCCATGCTGGCCTTCAAGATCATGAACGACCCGTTCGTCGGCTCGCTGACCTTCGCTCGCATCTATTCCGGCAAAGTGGAAACCGGCACAACCTTGGTCAACACGGTGAAGGACAAGAAGGAGCGCATCGGCCGCATGCTGTTGATGCACGCCAATCACCGCGAGGACATCAAGGAGGCCTTCACCGGCGACATCGTGGCGCTCGCCGGCCTCAAGGACGAGACCACCGGCGATACGCTGTGCGATCCGGCGAAGCCCGTGATCCTCGAGCGCATGGAGTTTCCGGAGCCGGTCATCGAGGTGGCGGTCGAACCCAAGACCAAGGGCGATCAGGAGAAGCTCGGCGTGGCGCTGCATCGCCTGGCCCAGGAGGATCCCTCGTTCCGCGTCTCGGTCGACCATGAGTCGGGCCAGACCATCATCAAGGGCATGGGCGAGCTGCATCTCGACATCATCGTCGACCGCATGAAGCGCGAGTTCAAGGTCGAGGCCAATGTCGGCGCGCCGCAGGTGGCGTTCCGCGAGACGGTCTCCAAGCGCGCCGATGTCGATTACACCCACAAGAAGCAGACCGGCGGCTCCGGCCAATTCGCCCGCGTCAAGATGACGATCGAGCCGAACGAGGCTGGCAAGGGCTTCGAGTTCGAGAACAAGGTGGTCGGCGGCAACGTGCCGAAGGAGTATATCCCCGGTGTGGCCAAGGGCGTGCAGAGCGTCATTGAGTCCGGCGTGCTGGCCGGCTTCCCCATGCTCGATGTCAAGGTGACGCTCACCGACGGCGCCTATCACGACGTCGACTCGAGCGTCATGGCGTTCGAGATCGCGGCACGCGCCGCGTTCCGCGAAGGCGCGCTGAAGGCCGGGCCGAAACTGCTCGAGCCGATCATGCGGGTTGAAGTAGTGACGCCCGAGGATTATGTCGGCGGCATCATCGGCGACCTGACCAGCCGGCGGGGCCAAGTGCGCGGGCAAGAGACGCGCGGCAACGCATCGGTGATCAACGCCATGGTGCCGCTCGCCAATATGTTCGGCTACGTGAACAACCTCCGCTCCATGAGCCAGGGGCGGGCGCAGTTCACGATGCAGTTCGACCACTATGCGCAAGCGCCGCAGGCTATTGCCGAGGAGGTCAAGGCGAAATTCGCCTAAGGGTCGCGGGGCGACAGCTCCCGCGACGCGTTTGTTTTTGTGTTGGAGAATGGAGAGCCAGCATGGCTAAGGAAAAATTCCAGCGTACGAAGCCGCATTGCAATATCGGCACCATCGGTCATGTCGATCACGGCAAGACCACGCTGACCGCCGCAATCACCAAGGTGCTTGCCGAGCAGGGCAAGGCCCAGTTCACGGCCTATGACCAGATCGACAAGGCGCCGGAGGAGAAGGCGCGCGGCATCACTATTTCGACCGCGCATGTCGAATACGAGACCGACAAGCGGCACTATGCCCATGTCGACTGTCCGGGCCATGCCGACTACGTAAAGAACATGATCACCGGCGCCGCGCAGATGGACGGCGCCATCCTGGTGGTCTCCGCGGCCGACGGCCCGATGCCGCAGACCCGCGAGCACATTCTGCTTGCCCGCCAGGTCGGCGTGCCGGCACTCGTGGTCTACCTGAACAAGGTCGACATGGTCGACGACCCCGAGCTGCTCGACCTGGTCGAGCTCGAGGTGCGCGAGCTCCTGTCCAAATACGAGTTCCCCGGCGACGAGATCCCGATCGTCAAGGGCTCGGCGCTTCAGGCGCTCGAGGGCAAAAATGACGAGATGGGCAAGAACTCGATCCTCGAGCTGATGAAGGCGGTCGACGAGTACATCCCGCAGCCGGATCGTCCCAAGGACAAGCCGTTTCTCATGCCGATCGAGGACGTGTTCTCGATCTCCGGCCGCGGCACCGTGGTTACCGGCCGC
>JBQGDO010000071.1:0-2053 GCA_052039105.1 Methyloceanibacter sp. | reverse complement strand
AGATGATGCGGACGGTCGTGGATCAGGTGGCAGCGCTGACAAAAACTGCGCAGGTTGCGAAGCCTATTGTTGGCCGGATTATGATCAAGGTGCGCAGCAGCGAGCACGACCTTGGTCGTTCGTAGCCGCGCTATTTGTTCCAGATCGGGCCAGCGGGCGCAGCGCCCGTAGCGGCTCCGCCAGATGTTTTGCGCCGGATCAAACCACCGCCCGTCCGGCAGGCAGCGTATGGTCGCGCCATGCGGCCGGCCACAACCCTGGCAGATGCCGCCTGCACGCTCAAAACGGACATGCCGGCTGAGCGCACGCCAATGCGCGGGATACAGCTCGCGGAGCTCTCGCCGGATCGACATACCTACATTTATTCCAGGTTGGCAAAAACTGCCACAACTTATTGTGTCATACGAATCCCAAGCCAAGTGGGCTTGCGGGAGCCTTATTCCTCGATCAGCAGGGCCGCGAACTCTGTCGGGCTGACAATCTTTGCACCGCCATATTGCGCAAAGGGAAAGTCCTTCTTGTTTCCGGTGACGACGAACTGCGCCCTGGCTTCCTCCGCACACTCGAGGAAGCGGTTATCCGCTTCATCCAGGGCGCTTGTAACCCGCTTTGTCGGAGAGACCGTGACCGCGGCGTTCTCAAGTTCGCTCAGAAATGTCTCGACAGCGGCGGCCTCAAACCCGAAGGCCGGCCTTTTCAAAACCTCCCAGTATTCCGCGAGGATCTCCCGCGTGAGAAAGAGCTGCACCCCTCCTTGCATGGCAAGGGCGACTAAGGAAGCCGGGATGCTACCGGGTTTCAGAATGGCGGAAACAATTACATTGGCGTCATATACGGCATGAGGCTTCATACTTTTTGTGGGTTTTGGTCCCGGCGCACCGCCTCGATCTCTTTTTCGATCTCCTCTAGCCTGGATATCTCACTGCGGGGGGTGCATCGGCCCTGGGAATCTGGGATCATCCTTTTCGTACAGAGGCTTGATCGATTCCGACGCGGGGGTCCGATGCAGACAGAGTGTATCGCGGGGCAGCTCGAATTCGAAGGCTTCGATGGCCGTCGGGTGGTGGCGGCGTTCGACGGCGGGGCGGTGACGTCAGATGCCGGCGCGCTGTTGCTGCGGGAAGCAGACCGAGCGGTCCGGCTGATCGACCGTGTTGCCGGCTGCTTTTCGGACGGACGCGATCAGACCGGCGTGGTCCATGCGGTGCACACTCTGGTCGGGCAGCGGATCATCGGGATTGCGCTCGGCTACGAAGACGTCAACGATCACGACGCGTTACGCCTCGATCCGGTGCTGGCGTTATTCGGCGACAGCCTGGAGCCGAAGCGCAAGGACTGTGCGCCGCTCGGAGGCAAGAGCACCGTGAACCGGCTGGAACACGCACCCGCTGGCGGATGCTCCCGCTATCCCAAGATCGGCCACGATGTCGAAGCGTTGCAGGGCGTGTTTGTCGATCTGTTCCTCGAGGCGTACGACAAGGCGCCGCGCGAGATCGTACTCGATCTGGACGCCACCGACGATCCGCTGCATGGCCATCAGGAAGGTCGGTTCTTCCACGGCTACTATGATTGTTACTGCTACCTGCCTCTGTACGTGTTCTGCGGTCGGGATTTGCTGGCGGCGAAGCTGCGGCGCTCGAACATCGACGCATCGGCCGGCGCATTGGACGAGGTGGCGCGCATCGTCGGCCGGATCCGCCGCCGCTGGTCGCGGGTCCGCATCCTGCTCCGGGCCGATAGCGGCTTCGCGCGGGAGGATCTCATGGCCTGGTGCGAGGCGCACCGGGTTGACTACGTCTTTGGCCTGGCTCGTAACAGCCGCCTTCTCGAAGAACTCGCCATTGATCTTGCCTGGGCCGAGAGCGAACACCAGGAGACGGGTAAGCCGGCCCGCCGGTTCAAGGACTTCTTCTACGCCACCCGCGACAGCTGGAGCCGGCGGCGGCGGGTGATCGGCAAGGCCGAACACCTTGCCAAGGGCGCCAATCCGCGCTTCGTTGTCACCTCGCCCAAACGCCGGGTGATCGACGGCAGGACCCTTTACGAAAAGGTC
>JBQGDO010000070.1:0-1598 GCA_052039105.1 Methyloceanibacter sp. | reverse complement strand
CGGGACGATGAGGCCGGTGATGCCGATGAAGACGAAGATGCTCTGGCCCTGATTCGTCATCAGGTCGATGTCGCGCAACGCCTGTGTGATCCACATGAGCGCGGTCACGCTGGCGCAAATGACCAGGAACGCACCAAATGTGGTGCGGAAAATATACCAGCCGATGGACCCCATCCGACTTACGCGTCCCCGCTCGCGGCAAAACCCCACGCGTGTCGGCGTTAGCCGACACGCTCACTTACAAAGAGCCGATCTCGGGTAAACCCGAGATCGGGTAACGCCGGGCCCCCCATGCCCGGCACGGCGCCCAATGGTGAACCGATCCCCTTTTTACCCTCTATTTGATCGCGGAACAAAGTGGCTGGGCCAAGGCAAAGCCTTTGAGTATGCACAACAAAACGTTAATCTGGCGGCCGTTGCCCGACGGCCACAGCCATCCCCCTCGAAAGGCCCCCCGAGCGCGGCCAAAGTCGGGGTGAAAGTGGGCTTTGCAGGGCGCGGCGTGCCGGGTCATATCTGTCGTCCCGCCGCGCATCTTCCGCGCCCCTTCCTGGCTGAGTGGAAACTAGTGCGGTGAATTTGAAGCTCCTATCAGTTGTGCGGCATGATCGTCATAGGAGCTTCAAATTCAAAACCGCACTAGAATCATAAAGTTGCTAGTGGTCCTTTGATTCCGAAGTTCGCATCTGAACGTGCCGCAAGTACCGGCGAACTTCGGAAACGGACCACTCGTCTGCGGGTATCGAGCGCGCATCCCCATGGGCGATCGACTTATTCAGGCGGCCCGACACGTCGGCCGCCGCCAATAGAAAGGACGAATCGCCATGTCCAGGGCCTTCAAGCTTGAATTTGCCCCTCTTGTTGCGCCCGCCAAGGGTGTTCTCGTCCTGTTCTGCGAGGAGGGGCTCAAATTCGGGTCCGCGGCGCGCCGCGCCATCGAGCCCACCGGCGATCTGGTCATGCGGGCCGCGGCAGCCGACCGCTTCAAGGGGAAGAACGGGTCCACGCTCGACATCGTCGCGCCGGGAGGGCTCGACGTATCGCGTCTGCTTGTCGTCGGGGTCGGGAAGGCCCGCGACCTCAAGGCACAGGATTTCGTCAAGCTCGGCGGCACCGCCATGGGCAAGATCCCGGCGTCCGCGAGCGAGGCGACCATCATGGTCGACCTGCCGGGTGGCGCCATCAAGCCGGATCGGATCGCCGATCTCGCGCTCGGCGTGCAACTGCGCAGCTATGCCTTCGACCGCTACAAGACCAAGCGCAAGGAGGGGGAGGAGAAGCCGGCCCAGGTGAGGATCACGATCCTGGTTGCAGCCGTCGCCGCGGCGGAGAAGGCGTTCGCCCCGCGCGCTGCCGTGGCAAGCGGCGTGGCGATGGCGCGCGATTTCGTGAACGAGCCGGCGAACGTGCTCTTTCCGGAAGAATTCGCCCGCCGGGCCGGCAATCTGAAAAAGCTGGGCGTCATGGTCGACGTGCTCGACGTCAAGGAGATGAAGAAGCTCGGCATGAATGCGTTGCTCGGCGTAGGGCAGGGCTCGCAGCACGAGAGCCGCACCGTCGTCATGCGCTGGAACGGCGGCAAGCGGGGGACGGCGCCG
>JBQGDO010000069.1:0-10682 GCA_052039105.1 Methyloceanibacter sp. | reverse complement strand
GATCCGCGAAGGCCTCAATCTGCGCATCAGCCTCGCGCCGATCCCGCACAAGGTGCTGATCGGCTATCGTGCCCGACGTTATGCCGGCGTGGTCGATGTCGACGCGGTTGGCGCCTACGAGGCCGATCAGTTCTGGGAGGAAGTGCATCTCGGCGCCGACCGGCGGCTGATCCTCGATCCGCACGAGTTCTACATCCTGGCTTCGAAAGAGAGCGTGTCGGTGCCGCCGGCCTATGTGGCGGAGATGGCGCCGTTCGATCCGCTCATCGGCGAATATCGCGTGCACTACGCCGGCTTCTTCGATCCCGGCTTCGGCTATGCCGAGGGCAAGGCGCCCGGCGCCAAGGCCGTGCTTGAAGTGCGCAGCCTCGACATCCCCTTCGTGCTGGAGGACGGCCAGATCGTCGGCCGGCTCGTCTATGACAAGCTCACAGACATACCCGACACGATTTACGGACGGGGCATCGGCTCGCATTATCAGGCGCAAGGCCTGAAGCTTTCCAAGCACTTCAAGCAGGACTGACGCGCTTGCCTGAAGCGGACGACATTCGCTTCGTGGATGTGTGGCGGCGCGACGATGCGAAGGTCGTGGGCGACGTGGTGGCCTTCTGGAAGCGGCTCGAGGCGCTGCCTCCGGGCATCGCTCCCGGGGAGCGTGCGAAGGGCCGCCTATCGCGGCAACGAGCTGATCGGCGTGTCGACCATGGTGCTCGACATTCTGCCTCAGCTAAAGGCGCGGTTCGGTTTCTTCCGCTGCCTGGTTGCGCCGGACTATCGCCGCCAGGGCCTCGCCTACCGGCTTGGCGTCCACTGCCGCAATTTGTTGGCCGAGTGGTCGAAGCTTCATCCCCAAGAGAAAGTGCTCGGCATGGCGACCCTCGTCGAAAGCCCGGCGCTCGACGAATTCAGCAAGGCCCCGGTCTGGCAATCGCCTGGCATCAACGGGCTGGTGCTGATCGGCTACACCGGGAAGGGACGGCAAATCAGGGTTTCCTGGTTCGAGCACGCCAGATTGGACTAGCTGTCACATATCGGCCCGTGACTCACGCCGGGGCATCGGCCATAAAACTCCGTGGGAAGAGGGAACAGGGGGGATAGCGGCGATGGAGTCGATTTCGGCGGGCCTCAACTGGCTGAACGGCATCGTCTGGGGCGTGCCGATGCTGATCCTGATCCTCGGCATCGGCCTCTACCTCACTTTCGGCTTGCGTGCGCGCAGCGTCACTCAGGTGCCGCTCAGCCTCGCCTTTTTGTGGAAAGGGCGTCACCGCGAGGGCAAGGGCGAAATCACCCCGTTCAACGCGCTGATGACCGAGCTCGCCGCCACGATCGGCACCGGCAATATTGCCGGCGTGGCGACGGCGATCTTTCTCGGCGGCCCCGGCGCGATCTTCTGGATGTGGATGACGGCGCTGGTCGGCATGGCGACCAAGTTCGCGGAAGCCGTCTTGGCGGTGCGTTATCGCGAGCAGGATTCGCGCGGCGAATATGTCGGCGGCCCGATGTACTACATCAAGAACGGGCTCGGGGCGAAATGGAATTGGCTGGCGATTGCCTTCGCACTGTTCGCCAGCGTTGCCGGCTTCGGCATCGGCAACATGGTGCAGGCGAACTCTGTCGCGCATGCGCTCAACAATTCGCTGCTGTTGCCAGAATGGGTGACCGGTGGCATCCTTTTCTTGCTGGTCGGTGCGGTGCTGATCGGCGGCATTCAGCGCATCGCCGCCGTCGCGGGCAAGCTCGTGCCGTTCATGGCGATCAGCTATATCGCCGCCGGCCTGCTCGTGCTCATCATCAATATTTCCGCCATTCCCGAGGCGTTCCGCCTGATTTTCGTCCATGCCTTCTCGCCGGCGGCGGCGACCGGCGGCTTCGCCGGCGCGGCGGTGTGGGCTGCGATCCGCTTCGGCGTGGCGCGCGGCGTGTTCTCCAACGAAGCGGGGCTCGGCTCCGCACCCATCGCGCATGCCGCGGCGCAGACCAAGGGCCCGGTCAGCCAGGGACTGATCGCCATGCTGGCGCCGTTCATCGACACGATCATCGTGTGCAGCTTCACCGCGCTCGTGATCTTGACGAGCGGGGTGTGGACCAGCGGCCAGACCGGCGCGGCGCTGACCTCCTCGGCGTTCGAGGCGGCGTTGCCGGTGGTCGGGCATCATATCGTGTCATTCGCGCTGACCCTGTTCGCCTTCACCACCCTGCTCGGCTGGAGCTATTACTCGGAGCGTTCGCTTGAATATCTGTTCGGCGTCCGCGTCATCATGCCGTTCCGGATCGCGTGGTGCATTGCCGTGTTTGTCGGCGCCACCGTCGAGCTTGCTTTCGTGTGGCTGCTCGCGGATACCCTGAACGCGCTGATGGCGATCCCGAATCTGATCGCGCTGGCGTTGCTCAGCCCGGTGGTGTTTGCGCTGACGCGGGAGTTCTTCAAAACGCGGGGGGCTTCGGAGGACAACCCGTTCTAGGGCTCACGTCGAGCAGGAGCCGCCGCCGAGCACGCAGAACTTGGCGCAATGCGGGTGGCAAAGCTTGACCGCGCCGTGGTCGAACATGCCACCGTCGGCATGCGCGGCTTTGGCCAAGGTCGCACCCATCTCGAAGGCGGGGTCGTAGGGCAGCAAGGTGCAAGGCAGCACGACGGGGCGCGCCGCGCCTTTGCGCTTCACCACCATGCGGCTCGAGGCACACATCACGTCCTTCGGGTCCTTGTGCAAAATGCCCCAGCAGCTCTCGGTGATCTCCGGAACATCTGCCCGCTCGTCCATTTCGGGAAACAGGACGAGCTGACCGGCGTCGTAAGCGTCGAGGGGCCAGCCGCGCGCGGCGATCAGCGCGGCGTAGCCGTTGCGCGCGTCCGCCTCGCTTTCGTTCCAGCAGGTGCGGCCGGCAAGCGCAAGCTTGAAGCCGTGGCGCGCAAGCCAGTCGATGCCCTCGACGGTCTTCTCGTAAGTGCCTTCGCCGCGTTCCTCCTCGTGCAATGCTTTGCCGTAGTGATCGAGGCTCACGCGAATGGTGAGGCGGTCGCCGTGCTTGGCGCGGAGCGCCAAGAGCCCCTCACGGACGCGTGGCCGCAGCATCGGCTGCATCGCGTTGGTCAAGACCAAGACGGAAAAGCTGCGCTTGAGAGCATCTTCGAGCATGGCGACGATGTCAGGATTCATGAAGGGCTCGCCGCCGGTGAAGCCGATCTCCTCGACCGGCCACGCGCCGCGCTCGATCTCGTCGAGATAGGCGGTCGCCTCGGCGTGGGTGATATAGGCGAGGCGGTCGTTGTCCGGGCTCGATTCGATATAGCAGTTGCGGCAGGTGATGTTGCAGAGGCTGCCGGTGTTGATCCATAGCGTGCGGAGCGCGTGAAGCGCCACGCGCGCGCGCCGCTCGCCCTTGGCGGTCACGTCGGGATCGCTGAATTTCGCGGCCAGCGCGCTAAATGCCGCCTCTGCCATCTCATGCCCTCCGGCCCGCATTAACAGGCGGCGGCCGCGTCTCCGCAAGCCATAGCTGCATCACCACTGCGTGAGGGGGCGTCTTGCTTTTCGCCCCAGCGGCTTCATGCTAGGAATTTCACGAGGCGGGTGTAGCTCAGTGGTAGAGCAGTAGCTTCCCAAGCTACGTGTCGGGAGTTCGATTCTCCTCACCCGCTCCACTCACACGCAACTTGTTAGGGCTCCAAGCGTTCTCCTTGCGGGCAAAGGAGGAGTCATGAGCGACGCAAGCGGCTGGTTGTGGCTGATCCTCGGCCTGGTCGGCGTGGGCGGATTTGCTGTCGCAATCGCCTACGGGCAAGTGCTGTGGAGCCGTAGACGCAAGGATCGGGCCACGCGACAGAAGCGAAACGAAGCCACGCGCGAACTCTATCGGCACGGTCAGTGAGATTTCAGGAGGATGCACTATGTTGGGCTTGGCTAGGGCTGAGCGGAAGGCAACGAGATTCGTTAGAGACAATTTCGATCTGGGCGATCTCCACGACCAGCTTGACTCGCTGCGGAGCTACGTGAACGAGCTCTCGGCAAATGTGGGCGATGGTGCAAGCCGTCGCTATGCCCGCGCCCGGGACTATGCCGCCGAGGCCGCGCGGGAGGCCGAGGAGACCATGAAGGACAATCTCGCCGCATCGCTCCTGTTGGCGGTCGGGGTTGGCGTTCTGGTCGGCTACTTCCTGCGCCGCGGAACCGAATGAGCGCCTCTAATGCGCGAGTTTGACGGCGCCGGTATAGAGCGCGCCCCCAAGCACGCAAGGCAGCGCGATATAGGCCTGCCCCAAGGCGCTCGCCGCCACGCATCCCGTGGCGATGGCGATTGAGCCCGCGGTTGCGCCTTTCGACATGCCGGCTTCGTTGGACAGCTGCGCCCGCTGCGCGTCATCGATGGCGCCGAATTGATCCTTGCGAATCTTCTCCGATTCGAAGATCTCCGCCGCCTCGATCACATCCTTCAATGGCTTGGCGATCTCCTCAGGCTGGCGCTCATATTCGGCACGATAGAGGTTGATCAGGTCGCGGTCGCGCTCGGCATAGGAGGCAAGTGTCCATTTCGCCGTCCCGCCGGTGGTGATCTTGTCGACGGCGGAGGGATCGCTGCCCCAACCCTTGAAAATCTTGCGGAAGGAGAAGCCGCTGTCCGACTTGTTCTTGGACCAGCGCAGCGCGTCCATGATGCGCACCACAGGCTCGTGCTGGCCGGTGGCGACGTAATAGCCCCACAGCGCATAGATGCCGGGCGAGCCGCCATGGTCGAGCGGCAGCTCCATCAAAGTCGGACGCTTGCCGTTGAGGAAATCGTCGATCAGCGGGCGGCGGAGCGGCATGCGCTGCGCGTTCTTTTCGAGCAATTCGCGCCAGTCTGGACGGCCGGAATAGACGATCGCCCTGATGATCACCGCCTGCTCCTTGTCGGGCATCGGGAACATGCGGGAGATCATGCCCGGGCCGTCCTTGGGATTTGAGCCGAGCACGCCGGCGATGAAGCCGGTGCAGAACCAGGCCTTCTCCTCGTCACCGAACAGGCCGTACTGGCGCATCGCATGAACCGCCGCCGGCACGCGCGAGGGGTTCTTGTGTTTACGGTAGTTGGAGATCCAATCCATCAGGCGGTCGGCCGACGTGAAGCCGCCTTGCGCTTGCGGCATTGCCTGCTCGTCCTCGGCTTGCACGGGAATTGCGGGCCGGAGGCGTGTATAGCGTTCGATCGGGACCTCGACGGGCGCTGCCGCGGCAGACGGCGCGGGAGCGGGGGGCGTCTCCTGCTGTTGCGGTGCGGGCGGCGCGGAATTCTGCACCTGCGTTGCGGGCGCAACGGGTTGTGGCTGCGAGGGCGCGAGCAGCTGAGGCGTGGGCTGCTTCGCAACCGACACGCTGTTCTGCGCGACGGCGGGCAGGGCTAGAACGATGACGCCGGAGGTGGCGAGCGCAATGACGGCGAGACAGCGCAGCATGTCATCAGCTTCCTTCCCCCGGCCCCAGAAGTGCTGACGATTACCCAAACATGGTTAACCTCCCGCGGGCGCCAATATCCGCAGGAACGCGTTGATTTTCAGGGGTTTCATGGCTTTTTCAGGGCCGCGAGCGGTTAACCATAAGGAAAGATCAACGCCGGCAAGCCCGGTTCCGCCCCCGACAGAGTCCGGCCGCCCTCCCGACTCGCGGAGCAGAAGGGCGGCCGTTGGCCTCGCAACACGCGCCGCTAGGGAGCGCCTGATTTCAGGCTGGCGAGGTCGATCACGAAGCGATAGCGCACGTCGTTTTTCAGCATGCGCTCGTAGGCGTGGTTGATCTCCTGGATGGGGATCACCTCCACGTCGGCAGCGACGCCGTGCGCCGCGCAAAAGTCCAGCATCTCCTGGGTCTCGCGAATGCCTCCGATCAATGAGCCGGCAAGACTCTTCCGCTTCATGATGAGGGAGGAGGCGGAGAGTGGCGTCGGCTCCGGAACCCCCACCAGCACCATGACGCCGTCGCGCCGGAGCAGGTTGAGATAGGCGTTGTAGTCGTGCTGCGCCGAGACGGTGTCGATGATGAAATCGAAACGTCCGGCGTTCTCCTTGAACACCGCCTCGTCCTTGGTGACGAGGAAGTCGTCGGCGCCGAGCGCGAGCGCGTCTTGGCGCTTGCCCGGCGAATGGCTGAGCACGGTGACATGCGCGCCCAGGGCATGGCCGAATTTCACCGCCATGTGGCCAAGGCCGCCGAGCCCGACCACGGCGAGCTTGTCGCCCTCCTCGAGTCCGAAATGCTTGAGCGGCGAGTAGGTGGTGATGCCGGCGCAGAGCAGCGGTGCAGCGCGCTCGAGCGGAATGCCCTTGGGAATCGACAGGACATAGTTCTCGTCGACGGTGATGCGGGTCGAATAGCCGCCATAGGTCGGCGTCTTCCCGTCGCGCTCGTAGCCGTTATAGGTAAGCGTCATGCCGACTTCGCAATATTGCTCTTCGCCGGCGCGGCACGCCTCGCAGCGGCGGCAGGAGTCGACGAAGCAACCGACGCCGACGATATGGCCCGGCTTCCATTTCTTCACATGGTCGCCGACCTTGACGACGCGGCCGACGATCTCGTGGCCGGGCACCATGGGGAAGATCGAGTTGTTCCATTCGTCCTTCACCTGATGAAGGTCGGAGTGGCAGACGCCGCAATAGAGAATATCGATGAGGACGTCGTGCGGACCGGGCTCGCGCCGCTCGATCGACCAGGGCGCTAGGGCCGCCTTGGCCGACTGTGCCGCGTAGGCCGGGGTCTTGAGTGTGGCCTTGGACTCAACAAGCGTATCCATGACTGCTCCACGTCTTAGGGATGGGGATGACCCCACCCTAACGCTCGACTTGGCATCGCGGTTTGCGGCATCGCCGCGCGCCATCACGGCCATGATGTCGCGGTCCTCGGGATGCTTGGGGTTCGCCGCAGAGCCAGCTGCCGCGGCGACGCGATCAATGCCAGTGTCGGCGATCCTCATGGCCCAGCCCGCTTCGCCTTCGCGACGCCCGCTTCCCGCGGCGCTTTATCCTTGCCTCGAAGATGGGCCCTTGGGTATCATCATTCCAATCGATGATATCAATGACAAGTATCGACCACGCTAATCTAAGTAGGCTCGACCTCAATCTCCTAGTCGCGTTCGACGCGCTGTTGACCGAGCGCAGCGTCACCCGCGCCGCCGCACGGATTGGGCTTGGCCAGTCGGCGATGAGCCATAACCTGGCGCGACTCAGGACATTGTTCGGAGATGAGCTGCTCACCCGGGGCGCCGAAGGGATGCGGCCGACGCCACGGGCACTGGCGCTTGCCGACCCGGTGCGCATCACGCTTGCCCAGATCCAGGCTGCGGTGCTGCAGCGGGAAGCGTTCGACCCGTCCACCGCAGATCGTGCGTTTCGCATCGGCCTTGCCGATTCCATCGAAGTGGCGGTGATCCCCGGCTTGCTCGCGCGCTTGCGCCGGATCTCGCCATCGGTGTCTTTGCGGTTGCGCTCGATCAACCGCATCAGCGTCTTGGAGGAGCTCGACAGCGGCAAGCTCGATCTCGGCATCGGCGTGTTCGATCAGGGGCAGATGCATCACAAGCGCCGGCTGCTCTACACCGACAACTTCCTCTGCCTGTTCAATCCCGAGCAGACCCATTTCTCGCCGCCGATCACCCTCGACGATTATTTGAGCGTGCCCCATGTGTTGACGAGCTTGACCGAAGACGATCACGGCGCGGTCGACGACGCCCTGGCGAAGCACAAGTTGAAGCGCAGCATTGCCATGACCACGCCGGGCTTTCTCGCGGTGCCCTTCGTGGTGCGGCGCGCGCCGGTCGTCACCACGATGCCTTCGCGGCTGGCCCACTACTTCGCTGAGACTTTCGACTTGGCCACGAGCCCGCCGCCTATCGAGCTGCCGACCCTCTCGATTTCGCTGCTGTGGCATGCGAGTTTCGATCACGATCCGGGCCATGTCTGGCTGCGCCAGACGGTGGCGGGGCTAGCCTCGGAGGTGGGGATCGAGCTCCGCAAGGGGGTCTCTTCCCATGTGGACAACTGCTAATTGGCGCGCCCTCTGCGGGACTATTGGCCGCATGATGCGGCCTGATCGATTCGCCTGAGCATTTATCGGCGAGGCGTCCGGTCAACTCGGCTGATCGAAGGAGGTTGTTCCATGGCGGCGACAGCATCGAAGTCAAGCGTGGCGGCGGCGAAGGCGCGCTGCGATGCCTTGAGCGAGGTCTTGGCGGATAGCTGGTGGGCGGTGGGCCTGCGCGGCGTCCTGGGCATTCTGTTCGGCCTGATCTGTTTGCTGACCCCGGGCTTGGCGCTGGAAGTCTTCGTCATTCTGTTTGCGGCCTACATGCTGGTCGACGGCGTATTCGCCATCGCCTCCGGCATCAAGGCGGCGCGGAACGGCGAACGCTGGGGGATGTTGATCCTCGAAGGCATCGTCGACCTCGCGGCGGGTACTGTCGCTGTGCTTTGGCCGGCGATCACCCTCGTCGCGCTGGTCTGGATCGTCGCCATCTGGGCGATCGTTTCCGGAGCGTTGATGTTGTGGGCCGCCTTCACCCTCAACCTCGATCACGGCCGCTGGTGGCTGGCGCTTGGCGGTATCGCCTCGCTGATCTTCGGCATTCTGTTGGTGGTCCAGCCGCTGATCGGTGCCGTGGTGCTGACCTTGTGGATCGGTGCCTACGCGCTCGTATTCGGCATCTTCCTGCTCATCCTCGCTTTCCAGCTCCATTCGAAGAAGGAGGAGCGGGAACGCAAGGCGCCGGCCGGGGCAAAAAAGGCCTGAAGCCTCGCATGATGCGATTTTGGCGCGGCGCCTTGCATGGCGCCGTGCCCGCTTCCCCGCTATATCGGGCCTCATGGTTCAGTCGGCCCTTCCGCGTGTAAAGCTGCCCTCCGGCGAGACCGTGCCTCAGCTCGGGCAGGGGACTTGGCGCATGGGGGAGAGCGGGCGCCTGCGCAAAGAAGAGGTCGCGGCGCTCAAGCTTGGGCTCGATCTCGGCATGACCTTGATCGATACCGCCGAGATGTACGGCAACGGCAACGCCGAGGAGATCGTTGCAGAGGCGGTGGAGGGGCGGCGCGACGAATGTTTCATCGTCAGCAAGGTGCTGCCGGAGAATTCGACGCGTGCAGGCACGATTGCGGCCTGCGAGCGCAGCCTCAAGCGGCTCAAGACCGACCGCATCGATCTCTACCTCCTGCATTGGCGTGGCTCGCCGCCGCTGGCCGACACGCTCGAAGCATTCCTGACGCTGCAAAAGAGCGGCGCGATCCGCTATTGGGGCGTCAGCAATTTCGATGTCGACGACATGGAGGAGCTGTTCGGGCTCGCGGGCGGCGAAGGCTGCGCGTCCAATCAAGTGCTGTACAATCTACGGCGCCGGGGCATCGAGGTGGGGCTTCTGCCTTGGTGCCGCGAGCGTTCGGTGCCGATCATGGCCTACTCGCCGATCGAGCAGGGTCGGCTGCTGCGCGACCGGGTCCTGACGGGGGTGGCGATCCGGCATCGCGCCACGCCGGCCCAGATTGCGCTTGCTTGGGTGCTCCGGCAGGAGGACATGATGGTAATTCCCAAGGCCACCACGCTCGAACATGTGCGGGAAAACCGCGCGGCGCTCGATATCGCCCTCACCGAGAGGGACCTCGCCGAGCTCGACCGAGCCTTCCCACCGCCCAAGGGGCCGCGCCCGCTCGAGCTGCTTTGACGGACCAATCTCTGTCACACGGGCGTCATGCAATTTCGCTGTTGAAGGTCAGGCGCGAAAAGGCGCTCTGAGTCGCTCACCTCATCAAGGCGAGACGCCAACCATGCCCTGGGTCCTGCTCTCAATCGCCATCCTGCTCGAGGTCGCGGGCATCACTTCGATGAAGCTTTCTCGCGGCTTCGCCGAGCTGATCCCCTCGATCGCCGTGCCGGTGTTCTATGTGCTCTCGGCCGCGGCGGTGATCCTGGCGTTGAAGCGGCTCGATTTGTCGGTGACCTACGCCATCTGGTCGGGGGTGGGCACGGCGCTCGCCGCGATGATCGGCATCGCCTATTTCCGCGAGCCGGTGAGCCTGCTCAAGCTCGCCTCGCTCATGCTGGTCGTGGTCGGTGTGGTCGGCCTCACCTTGGCGAGCAAGCAGACACACTGACGGCGCCAGAATTCCCGGCTAAGCTTTCACGGATGGACGGTCTTATCGGTCAGAGCGACGGGCTCATCCGGCTCGCCATCTTCGCCGGCGTGTTTCTGCTGATGGCGCTGATCGAGCTCGCCTGGCCGAAGCGCCACCTGCTCGTCTCCAAGCGCAAGCGCTGGCTCACCAATCTCGGCATCAGCGTGGCCGGCACGATCCTGCTCAGGCTGATGGTGATGCTGGCGGTGCCGCTCGCCGCCATCGCCGCGGCCTTCTACGCCGAGCAGAACGGCGTCGGCTTGCTTAACCAGGTCGCCTGGCCGGCATGGCTGAAAGTCGCGGTGGCACTGCTCGTGCTCGATCTCGCCATTTGGCTGCAGCATTGGGCTTCGCACAAGGTGCCGCTGTTCTGGCGGCTGCATCAGGTGCATCATGCCGACCGCGATATCGATGTGACGACCGCGGTACGGTTTCACCCGGTGGAGATCGGACTGTAGATGGTCTGGAAGATCGCCGTTGTCATTCTGCTCTGCTCCTCTCCGTTTGCGGTGTTTCTGTTCGTGGTGATCCTCAATGCCTGCGCGTTGTTGAA
>JBQGDO010000068.1:0-9701 GCA_052039105.1 Methyloceanibacter sp. | reverse complement strand
CTTGCCCATAGCAAAACCGAAGCCGTCCTGGCCGATCGCCACCCCGGCGTGGATCGTGACATGGTTACCGATGAGCGCGTGGGTGACGGAGGCGTTGGGCCCGATATAGCAATTGCGGCCGATATGCACGCGATAGCCGATCACGCTGCCTGCGGCGATCACCGTGTTGGCGCCGATCGCAGCCTCCGGGCCGACGACCGCTCCGGGCTCGACGATGGCGCCAGCCTCGAGCTTTGCCGTCGGGTGGACGGAGCAGGAAGCGTCGGTCCCGGCGGCGACTGCGGCCTTGGGATTGAGCGCGTCTGGATAGAACAAAACCAGGGCGCGGGCAAAGGCGCGGTAAGGCTCTGGGGTGACGAGGCCGGCCGTACCAGGCGGCGCTTGGCCGGCGAATTTCGGCGCGACGAGGCAGGCGCTCGCGCCTGTCGCGGCAAACAAAGGAAGATATTTGGGGTTGTCGAGAAACGAGAGATGCCCCTCGCCGGCACTGTCCAAGGGTCTCACGTCGTCGACGCGGAGATCGAGGTCTGCTCCGGCGGCGGGCTTGGCCTGAACGGCCTCGGCGACAGTCCGCAAGGAAAACGGACCGGCGCGCTCGAAGAAACCGGGATGTTCCATCGAAGTCTCAATAACACGCGTCGCGGCATGCACCATGCGCGAAGCCATAGCGGGAATTCGCTTCCTTTAGAAGTTGGTCGAAGCGCCGAAGCGGAAGACTTCGGTCTTGTCCCAGTCCGCCTTAAGCAAGGCTTGGGCGATATCGGCGCGGAGCGGCCCTAGCGGCGACTGCCAGATGATGCTGAAGCCCGTGGACATGCGTAGTTGAGCGCTGTCGAAGATGAAGCTCCCCTCCTCGGTCACAGCCTGCTGGGCCAGCGGGCTTGGTTCCCAGAGCGATCCCGCATCGACGAAGAAGGCGCCCTGCATGCCGAGATTGTCGGGAACGAACGGGAACGGGAAGCGGACCTCCGCGGTGGTTGCCCAGAACAGTTGGCCGCCGAGCGAATCCTGGGTGCAATTCCCCACGCGCTTGCCAGTCCCTGGATGTTCGCAAGCGTCGCGCGGGCCGTAGCCGGCGCGCTCGAAGCCACGGATCGTCTCGCCACCTTTAAAGAACAGGTCGGTCAGCCGGACATCCTTGCCGCCCCAGCCCTCGATGGCACCACCCTGCGCGCGGCCGACCAGGGTGATCTTGTTGGTGATGGGATAGTAGCCGCGGGCATCGGCCACCGAGCGGATATAGTTCACGTCGCCGCCAATGCCGGCGAGATCTTGTGAGAACGACGTGAAGATGCCGCTCGTCGGTGAGTTGGGAATGTTTCGCGTGTCATAAGCTATGGTATAGCCGACGCTCGACACGTTGACCGGCCCCTCTTCAGCGGCCTGTTTCACCGCGAGCGAAGCGTTATTCGTCGCGTCGAAGATTTCCTCCTGCTGGAAGCGGTAGCGCACGCCCATCTGCGTGTTGTCGGCGATCGGGAAGCCGAGGCGCAGATTGCCGCCCGTGTCGCGTTGCTGGAACGAGGCGACGTTGCGCAGATCGACCTGTTTGTGGAACAGGTCGAAGCCAGCGGCGAGATTACGATCGAGGAAATACGGCTCGGTAAAGCTGAAATCGACTTGCGCCCGATCAAGACTTCCGGAAAAGCCGAGCCGGACATATTGGCCCTTGCCCATAAGATTGCGCTCGGTGATCGACACGTCGCCAATGATGCCTTCGCTGGTGGAATAGCCGGCACCGAAGGACAGCTCGCCGGTTGGTTGCTCGACGACTTTCACCACGATGACGACGCGATCCGGGGCGCTGCCGATCTCCGTGTCGACTTCGACCGTCTTGAAGAACCCGAGAGCGCGTAACCGCTTGCGTGCGGCTTCGACCAGCAAGCGATTGAAAGCATCGCCTTCGGCAAGGCGGAACTGGCGGCGAATGACGTCGTCCTGGGTGCGGAAATTGCCGACGATATTGATGCGTTCGATATAGATACGCGGACCTTCATCGATGACGTAGGCCACGTTGATCGTGTTGGTGGTTACGTCGCGGTCGAATCGGGGCTTGACCTGGGCGAAGGCATAGCCCTGCAGGGACGATCCCAGAGTCAAAGCTTCGACGGTCTTTTCGACCTTTTCTGCGTTGTACCACTTGCCGCTGCGAGTCAGCAGATATTTGCCGAGCTCGTCCACGCGCAGTGACGGCAGTGCGGTTTCGATCTCGACGGCGCCAAAGCGGTAGCGCTGGCCTTCCTCGATGGTGAAAGTGATGAAAAAGCCCCGCCCGTCGCGGTCGAGGTCGGCGGTGGCGGAAGTGACGCGAATGTCGGCATAACCGCTCTTGAGATAGAACTGACGCAGCAGCTCGCGATCGAGATTGAGCCGGTCCGGATCGTAGATGTTGGTGCCCTTGAGGAAGCTCAGGATGTTGGTCTGGGTGGTCGAGATCACATAGCGAAGTTGTGAATCGCTGTAGGCGTGATTGCCGATGAAGTTGATGGCGCGCACCTTGGTGGTCGGGCCTTCGTTAATCTCGAAGACCACATCGATGCGGTTGTTGTCGAGATTGATGATCTTCGGATCGACTTGCGCGGCATAGAGGCCTTGGCGGCGGTAGACAGCAAGGATCCGCCCAACATCAGCTTGGACGCGCGCGCGCGTGTAAACGGTGCGCGGCTTGAGTTGGACTTCGGCCGCGAGCGTCTCATCGTCGACTTCTCGGTTGCCCTCGAAAGCGACGCGGCTCACGATCGGATTTTCGACCACGATCACAACGACGGTTCCGCCTTCCCGCCTGATGCGCACGTCCTGGAACAGGCCCGTGGCGAACAGTGTCTTGAGCGACTCATCGATGAGTGCTGCATCGTAAGTATCGCCGGCGGTGAAGCTCAGATAGGACCGGATCGTCTCGGGCTCGATGCGCTTGCTGCCTTCGATCCGGATGTTTTGAATGGCGCCTTGAGCGTGCGCGGAGAAATCGCCGAGGCCCAGGCCAAGAGCCAGCGAGAGCGGGACAGTACTCAACACGATGAGGGCCGCAAGCAGCCCTCTGGCCAACGTCCACAGCACCATTGCTGGTGTCTTCCCCTCGAGCCGATCCCCGCCGCCGCTACGGCTTAAGCCCAGAAACTGGCCACCTTTTGTGGCCGATTTTTGGTTCCTGTCACATTACGCCAGCGGGGGCCCAAAGGCCCCCGCGTCGCGCTATGTGTCAAACCGGTACCTTTACAGAAATTTCAAGTGAATCAAGTCATTCCAGGTTGCAAAAAGCATCAGCATCAGCACAAAAGCGAGTCCAATACGGAAGCCGATTTCTTGCGTGGTCTCGCTCAAAGGACGGCCACGGATTGCCTCGATTGCATAAAACAGACGATGACCGCCATCGAGCATGGGTATTGGGAACAAATTCAGCAGCCCAATACTCACGGAAATAATCGCGGCAAGGTTGAGCAGAGCCACAAAACCGGCGGTCGCGACCTGCCCCGAAACCTGGGCGATTCGAATCGGACCACCCAACTGGTCGGCCGCCTCGCGTCCAGTCACCACATCGTAGAGATAGCCAAGCGAGCGTGAGACGACGAAATACGATTCCTTTATGGCCATGACGAAAGCCGTCAGGGGGTCGTGTCGCTTGAGCGTCCAGTCGTCGGGCGCCGCGCTGCGCTGAATGCCCAACAGCCCGAGACGAATTACGTTGCCGAAATTGTCGGTGATCTCCTTGCGCTCGGGCGTGGCGGTGATCTCCAAAGTCTTGCCGTCACGCTCGACGACGAAATGCAGCGTCTGCTCAGGGCTCGTGCCGACAATGCGCTGCATCTCGCTGAAGCTCTCAATCTTTTGCCCGTCGATGCTGAGGACGCGGTCGCCCGGGAGGAACCCTGCCCGTTCCGCCGCGCTGCCCGGGGTGACGACATCGACCTTTGCCGCGGTGATGCGCTCCCCGAAGAGCGCGAAAATAGCCGTGAAGATCAGAATCGCGAGGATGAAGTTGGCAATAGGGCCGGCGGCGACGACGGCGGCGCGCTGCCCAAGCGGCTTTGCCTGGAAGCTTTGCTCCCGCTCTTCTGGCGTGAGGTGTTCGAGCGCCTTCTGCCCCGCGCTTGCGGCATTCTCGTCGTCGATAAATTTCACGTAGCCGCCAAGCGGAATCCAAGACAGCCGCCACCGCGTGCCGTGGCGGTCGGTGAAACCGGCAATTTCAGGCCCAAAGCCGATCGAGAAGGTCTTGACGGCCACCCCGCACCAGCGCGCCACGAGAAAATGCCCGAGCTCGTGGAAGAAGACCACGACGGTCAGGACGAAGAGGAAGGGCAGGAGATAGCCGAGAATCGTGTCGCTGAAGCCTGAAAGCAGGACAAATGTATCCATGTGAGGCAGTTATCCCTGAAATCTTGACCCTTCTTAGCCCGGGCCCAAAGGTTATGCAAATTGGGGGGCGAGGCCCCTCGCGCAAGCCCTGGCGGCGCCATCAATCGCCAGCACATCCTCGACGCTGTGCCGTTTATGACCCATGAGCTCAGCGCTCGCTTCAAGCGTGGCGGCGACGATATCGGTGATGGCGAGAAAGCCGATTTGCCGGGCGAGAAACGCCTCCACCGCTACTTCATTGGCGGCGTTGAACACGGTTCCCGCGCTGCCGCCCGCGGCAAGCACCTCGCGCGCAAGCCGAAGGGCCGGAAAGCGCGTCGCGTCGGGGGTCTCGAAGCTGAGCGCGCCAAGCGCGGCGAGGTCGAGCCGCTTGGTCGGCGCTTGCATGCGCTCGGGCCAGGCAAGGCTGTAAGCGATCGGCGTGCGCATGTCGGGCGAGCTCATCTGCGCCAGCACCGAACCGTCACTCAAATGCACGAGGCAATGCACGATCGACTGCGGATGGATCACGACGTCGAGCTTGTCAGGCGCGAGCGAAAACAGATGATGCGCTTCGAGCAATTCGAGACCCTTGTTCATCAGAGTGGCCGAATCGACCGTGACCTTCGGACCCATGGACCAGGTAGGGTGGTTGAGCGCCTGCTCGGGGCTGGCGTCTTGCATCTGCTCGCGGCTCCAACAGCGGAACGGTCCGCCCGAGGCCGTAAGGCAGACGCGCTCGATGCGTTCGTCCCGGATGCCGGCGATGACCTGCATCACGGCGGAATGCTCCGAGTCGACAGGCAGCAAAGTGGCTCCAGCGCGCGCCACCTCAGCCATGAAGATGTCACCGGCCGAAACCAGACACTCCTTATTGGCGAGTGCGGTTAGGGTTCCCTGGCGGACGGCGCGGAGCGTCGGCTTCAAGCCTGCGGCCCCGACGATTGCCGCCATCACCCAATCGGCGGGGCGGCTGGCGGCCTCAAGCAGCGCCTCTTCCCCTGCACCGGCCTCGATCCCGGTGCCGGCAAGCGCGTCGCGCAGGGCGGCATAGCCGTTGGGATCGGCAAGCACGGCGAGCTCGGCGCGGTGCAGCACGGCAAGCTCGGCGAGCCGCGCGGCGTTATGGCCGCCGGTCAGGGCCACGACGCGGTAAGAGGATGCATCGCGGCCGATCAGATCAAGCGTGCTCTCGCCGATCGAACCGGTCGCGCCGAGCACCGAGATGCGCCGCGGCACCGCTGCACCTCTTGCGACTTCGACCGTCATGGATGTGACTGAGGAGAACACGGAACGCCTCACCAGAGAAGCAGGCCGCGGCCGGGACTTGCTGGATCGCGCAAGAACGCGATCAGCGCCGCCAGCACCGCAGCGAACAGCAGGCCGTCGATGCGGTCGAGCAGTCCGCCATGGCCCGGTATCAATTGACTCATGTCCTTGGCTCCGAAACGGCGCTTGACCGAGCTCTCGAACAGGTCTCCGGCCTGACAGGCTAATGCCAGCGCGACGCTGACCAGGGCGAGAAGCAGCGGCGACGTGTTCCCAAGGACGAGCGCAAAGGCGATGCCGACAAGAGCGGGCGTAAAGGCCCCGACAATAAACCCGCTCCAGGTCTTTTGCGGAGAAACGCGGGGCGCGAGCTTGGGGCCGCCGATCAGCCGCCCGGCGCCATAAGAGGCGCTATCGGTGGTCCAGGCAACCGCAAAAAGAAAGATCACCGCCGTGGCGCCAAAAGCCGCATCGCCGCGCAGCCAAACCAGAGCGAAGGCCGGTAGCGCCGCGTAGAGAAGGCCGACAAGCGCCCAAACGCCTTGAGGCCTGGAAGGCGCCGCAAAGAGGATGGTAGCGCCGGCGGCCGTCGCCAAGAACAGCGCCAAGTCTGGACGTCGGAACGAACCCAAGACCGCCACCGCCGTCACGGCGACCGCAGAAATCAATGCCGTGCCGTCGAAGCCGTTGCCGCGGGTCAGCCTGCCCCACTCCCAGGCGATCAGGCCGCCGCCGACCATGACGAGGACGAGAAAGCTCCAAGGACTGAACCAGGTGGCAGCGAGCGCGAGCGCCGCGAGCACGACGGCAGACACGAT
Source organism: Methyloceanibacter sp. (assembly GCA_052039105.1). Classification (GTDB taxonomy): domain Bacteria; phylum Pseudomonadota; class Alphaproteobacteria; order Rhizobiales; family Methyloligellaceae; genus Methyloceanibacter. The sequence continues at coordinate 3,279 of JBQGDO010000068.1, read as the reverse complement.
GCGCAGCATGACTTCCGGCTTGCGGCCGGCAGCCTTTTCGCTCTCGTCCTTTGGGATGGTTCGCGTCCGCGTCACGCGGTCGATCTCGCCGAGGTGCCGCCGAACCGGCGGCTGCGCCGCTGATACTCGGCAATCGCAGCCTCGAGCTGGTCGCGCGAGAAGTCAGGCCAGTAGGCTGCGACGAAAACGAATTCCGCATAGGCGAGCTGCCAGAGCAGGAAGTTGGACAAGCGAAGCTCGCCGCTGGTGCGGATCAAGAGATCGGGATCCGGAAGGTTAGCCGTGTCGAGATAGGTGCCGAAGCGATCTTCCGTGATCTCGTCAGGGGGGACGGCGCCGCGCGCGACATCCTCGGCGATGCGGCGCGCGGCACGAGCGATCTCGTCCCGCGCGCCGTAGTTGAAGGCGATAGTCAGGTTGAGCGCCGTATTGTCCTTGGTGAGGTCCACTGCCTCGTCGATCATTCTCAGAATGTCGGCGTCGAGGCCCTCGCGCGTGCCGATCACACGGATCTTCACGCCGTTCTTGTGAAGGTCCGCCAGGTCGCGGCGGATGAAGCGGCGCAACAGGCTGAACAGGTCGTTGATCTCTTGCTGGGGCCGGCTCCAGTTCTCGGAAGAGAAGCTGAACAAGGTGAGATGGCTGATGCCGAGCTCGATCGCCGCCTCCACCGTGCGCCGCACGCTTTCCACGCCCTTCCGATGACCCTCCGCCCGCGGTAGCCCGCGTTCGGCTGCCCAACGTCCATTTCCGTCCATGATGATGGCCACATGGCGCACCCCCGGCCTGTCGGGCGCAGCCCAAGCGAGCTTTTCCACGGCAGCCGTCAACTCATGCCACTCCAGGTTCGAGGGAAACTGCGTCTCGTCGGATCGTGCGCATCAGACCTGCATGATCTCGGCTTCCTTGCTGGCAAGGGCCTCATCGATTTCCTTGATGACCTTGTCGGTGAGCTCTTGGACCTTGGTCGAGAGTGCATGATGTTCGTCTTTGCCCATCTCGTGGTCCTTCTCGGCGCGCTTCAGATGCTCCATGCCGTCGCGTCGCACATTGCGAACCGCCACGCGCGCCTGCTCGGCATATTTGTGGGCGACCTTGGCGATCTCCTGACGGCGTTCCTGATTGAGCTCGGGGATCGGCAGGCGGAGGAGCTGGCCCTCGACCACGGGATTGAGCCCAAGATCGGATTCGCGGATGGCGCGTTCGACGGCGCCGACCTGGCTACGGTCCCAGACCTGTACCGTGATCAGCCGAGACTCAGGGATGTTGATCGTCGCCAGCTGATTGAGCGGCATGGGGTTGCCATACGCATTCACCATGATGGGGTCGAGCAGGCTGGCATTGGCGCGCCCGGTGCGCAAGCCGCCGAACTCCTGCTTGAGCACGGTGAGAGCGCCACGCATGCGCCGCTCGATCTCTTTAAGGTCGAAGCTCGCCATGTCGCCTTCCCTGCTTTCTCCTTCGCCGCGAGGCTCGGGATCGCGCTTCCTCAAGCTCCCCGGGCCTCGATCAAGGTCGAGGAGCCCTGCCCTAATAGCACTGAAGCCAAGCCGCCTTGGCTTTTGATGGAAAACACAATTATCGGAATCCGATTGTCTCGGGCAAGGGCGATTGCGGCGCCGTCCATAATACGCAGATCCTGCCGCAGCACATCGTCATAAGTGAGCCGGTCGTAACGTTTGGCGTCGGGGACTTTTTCGGGATCGGCGCTGTAGACACCGTCGACCTGGGTGGCCTTGAGCAGCGCGTGGCAGCCCATCTCAGCTGCCCTGAGCGCGGCCGCCGTGTCGGTGGTGAAATATGGATTGCCGGTACCTCCGGCGAAGATCACCACCCTGCCCTTTTCGAGGTGATCGAGCGCTTTATCGCGGATATAGGCTTCGCACACGGTCGGCATGGGAATGGCCGAGAGCACGCGCGCCGCGACCCCTTCGCGCTCGATCGCGGTTTGCAACGCGAGCGCGTTCATCACCGTCGCCAACATGCCCATATAGTCGGCGCGTGCGCGGTCCATGCCGGCTTCGGCCGCCATGAGCCCGCGATAGATGTTGCCGGCTCCGACCACGAGGCAGATTTGCGCGCCCGAAGCAGCGGCCTTTGCGATGTCGCGGGCGATGGGCTTCACGACGTCGAGATCGATGCCGTAGCCCTTCCGGCCGGCAAGCGCCTCGCCCGACATCTTCACGAGCACGCGCCGATAAGCGAGCTTCGGTTTCACTTGCGGCTTTGCCATCGGCACTCACTCCGGCGCGAAGCGGTTTGCGCACGCCGGAGTCCGGCCTGCGCGGCGGACCCTAAGGTTGCGAGACGGCGGCTGCAACCTCGGCGGCGAAATCGCTTTCGGGGCGGTCGATGCCCTCGCCCAAGGCAAACCGGTAGAAGCCCGTAATCTTGATTGGCGCTCCGGCGGCCTTCTCGGCGGCAGCGATGGCCTTGGCAACGGTCAGGTCAGGGTCGTGTACGAAGGCTTGCGCGAGCAGCACGACTTCCTCGTAGAACTTGCGCAAGCGCCCCTCGACCATCTTATCGATGACGTTGGCCGGCTTGCCCGACTCCTTGGCCTGCTCGGCGAGCACGGCACGCTCCCGTTCAATTAATGCCTTGTCCAGGCTTTGGACATCGACGGCTTGCGGGTTGGCGGCGGCGATATGCATGGCCACCTGACGTCCGAAGTTCTTGAGCTGCTCGGGGTCACCCGTGGATTCGAGCGCGACGATCACACCGATCTTGCCGAGACCGGGCGCGGTCTGGTTATGCATGTAGCTGGCGACGGCGCCGTTGGCCGCGGAGAGATGGGCGGTGCGGCGCAGGGTCATGTTCTCGCCGATTGCCCCGATCATCTCCTTGATGGTGTCGGCGACCGTTGAGGCGCCAGTGCCATATTTCGCCTCGGCGAGCTTATTGAGATCGCCCTTCGCCTTGAGCGCGGCCGAAGCGATCATGCTCACCATGCCCTGGAATTTTTGGTTCCGGGCTACGAAGTCAGTCTCGGAATTGACCTCGACCAGCGCGGCCTGTTTCGCTTCGGCGGCGAGTCCGATCAGGCCTTCGGCCGCGACGCGGCCGGCCTTCTTGGCGGCCTTGGCCAGACCCTTCGCGCGCAGCCAATCGACGGCAGCCTCCATGTCGCCCTTGGTCTCGTTGAGGGCCGCCTTGCAGTCCATCATGCCCGCGCCGGTCTTGTCGCGAAGCTCCTTCACCATGGATGCGGTAATCGTCGCCATGTCTGAGCTAGTCCTGTTTGGCTTCCGCGCCCTTTGCCTCGGGCTGGGCAGCTCT
>JBQGDO010000067.1:0-3194 GCA_052039105.1 Methyloceanibacter sp. | reverse complement strand
GTGCGGACCGAAGTGTCCAAGGTCACCTGGCCGACGCGGCGCGAGACGCTGATCACCACGGCGATGGTGATGCTGATGTCGGTGGTGGCCGCGCTGTTCTTCCTCGGCGCTGACTGGGTGATCAGCAAGGTCGTCACGCTGGTCTTGGGATTGGCCCGCTAGAGGTCGGTATTGGTCGATGGCAAAGCGCTGGTACATCGTTCACGCCTATTCGAACTTCGAGCGGAAGGTCGCCGAATCGATCAAGGAGCGCGCCGCCGCGGCGGGTCTGTCCGACCTGTTCGACGAGGTGCTCGTGCCCATGGAAGAGGTCGTGGAAATGCGCCGCGGCCGCAAGGTGAGCTCCGAGCGCAAGTTCTTCCCGGGCTATGTGCTGGTGAAGATGGAGCTCAACGACGAGACCTATCACCTGATCAAGTCGACGCCGAAGGTCACCGGCTTTCTCGGTACCGAGAACAAGCCGATCCCGATCACCGAGGAGGAGGCCGGGCGCATCCTGCAGCAGGTGCAGGAAGGCGTGGAGCGGCCGAAGCCGTCGGTGACATTCGAGATCGGCGAGCAGGTACGCGTCGCCGACGGTCCGTTCGCCTCGTTCAACGGTCTCGTCGAGGAAGTCGACGAGGAGCGGGCGCGGCTCAAGGTTGCGGTGTCGATCTTTGGGCGGGCGACGCCGGTCGAGCTCGAATATGCGCAGGTCGAGAAGCTGTAAAGAAGTAGCGACGCGGGAAGCGACGAGCGATGAAGAAGATCGAAGGCTATATCAAGCTCCAGGTGCCGGCAGGGCAGGCCAATCCCTCTCCGCCGATCGGCCCTGCGCTCGGCCAGCGCGGCGTCAACATTCCGGAGTTCTGCAAGCAGTTCAACGCGGCGACGCAAAAGCTCGAGCCGGGCTCGCCGATTCCGACCATCATCACCGTCTATGCCGACCGCTCCTTCTCGTTCGAGATGCGGACGCCGCCGGCGTCCTTTCTTCTGAAGAAGGCGGCCAAGGTCGGCAAGGGCGCCAAGGAGCCAGGCCGCGCCAGCGCCGGCACCGTCACGCAAGCGCAGCTGCGCGAGATCGCCGAGATCAAGATGAAAGATTTGAACGCCAATTCCATCGAGCAGGCGATGAAGATCATCGCCGGTTCCGCCCGCTCGATGGGCCTACAGGTGGAGTAGCGGGATGAGCAAGCCAGGCAAGAGATTTCGCACCGCCGCCGAGCCGATCGATCGCGAGAAGCTTTATTCGATCGAGGAGGCGGTAAAGCTCGTCAAGAGCGGCGCCAAGGCGAAGTTCGACGAGACGATCGAGATCGCGATGAATCTCGGCGTCGATCCGCGTCATGCCGACCAGATGGTGCGCGGCGTGTGCGCGCTGCCGCATGGCTCGGGGCGGAAGCTCAGAGTCGGCGTGTTCGCCAAGGGCGCCAAGGCCGAGGAGGCAAAGGCTGCCGGCGCCGACGTGGTCGGCGCCGAGGATCTGGTTGAGCAGGTGCAGAAGGGCGTGATCGATTTCGACCGCTGCATTGCCACGCCGGACATGATGCCGCTGGTGGGGCGCCTGGGTAAGGTGCTCGGGCCGCGCGGCCTGATGCCGAACCCGAAGGTCGGCACCGTGACGATGGATATCGGTCCCGCGGTGAAGGCGGCGAAAGGCGGCGCGGTCGAGTTCCGCGTGGAGAAGGCGGGCCTCATTCATGCCGGGGTCGGCAAAGCGAGTTTCAGCGAGCAGGCGCTCGTCGAAAATATCAAAGCCTTCACCGACGCGGTGATGAAGGCCAAGCCCTCGGGCGCCAAAGGCACTTTCATGAAGCGTATCGCCGTGGCCTCGACGATGGGGCCGGGCGTGAAGATCGAGCCGGCAAGTTTGACCGGCGCATGAGTTTTTGAGTTTCGGAGCCGAGCATTCGGCTCCGAGGGTCCGCTCCATTCGAACGGATCCAAACCTGTCCGAGATTGCAGGTGCGGGTAACCGCTTAAGCCTTTCGGGCCTGCATGAGACGGGAGACGAACGGTTCTACGGTGGCGGCAACGCAACCTGGAGATCGGTTTGAACCTCGTAAGTGGCTCTTGCGCAATTTCGCGCGCGGGCGGGACAGGCACGAAGCGCCGCTTGACACAAGCGGGCCGGCCTCTTGCCGCGTCCCGCGCGTGAAGCGGCACGGTGCAGCCACGGATCTACGCACTTCGCTTAGGTCCTGAAACAGACGGAGTGAGCATTGGAGAGAGCAGAGAAGCGCGAAGTCGTGACGGCGCTTCACGATGTCTTCGCCAAGACCGGCGTGGTCGTCGTCGCTCACTATGCGGGCCTGACCGTCGCCGACATGACCAAACTGCGCAGCGAGATGCGAGACGCTGGCGGGAGGGTCAAGGTGGCGAAGAACAGGCTCGTCAAGCTCGCGCTCGAAGGCACCGACGCCAAAGGGATCGCGGATTTGCTCAAGGGGCCGACTTGCCTCGCTTATTCCGCGGACCCGGTGGCGGCGCCGAAGGTCGCCGTCAAATTCGCCAAGGGGAACGAGAAATTCGTGATCCTCGGCGGAGCGATGGGGACCACGGTGCTGGATGCCAAGGGCGTGGGCGCGCTGGCCGATTTGCCGTCGCTCGACGAGCTCAGAGGCAAGCTGATCGGTCTCATTCAGGCGCCCGCGAGCAAGATCGCGCGCACCCTGAACGAGCCCGGAGCGCAGCTTGCCCGCGTGTTCGGAGCTTACGGCAACAAGGACGCAGCAGCGGCGTGACGCCGGACCAACTGATACGAGAGTCAAACCTACGAGGATAAGTCGATGGCTGATTTGCAGAAAATTGTGGACGAGCTTTCAAGCCTGACGGTGCTCGAAGCCGCCGAACTGGCGAAGCTTCTGGAAGAGAAATGGGGCGTCTCCGCCGCCGCTCCTGTAGCCATGATGGCTGCGGGGGGCGCTGCCGCGGCCGGTGCCGCTCCCGCCGAGGAGAAGACAGAGTTTACCGTCGTGCTGGCTTCGGCCGGCGCCCAGAAGATCAACGTTATCAAGGAGGTGAGGGCGATCACCAATCTCGGCCTGAAAGAGGCCAAGGACCTCGTCGAAGGCGCGCCGAAGCCCGTGAAAGAAGGCGTGGCCAAGGACGAGGCCGAGAAGATCAAGAAGCAGCTCGAGGCCGCCGGCGCGACCGTCGAGTTGAAGTAGCAAGGCGGGTTGAATTGGCTCCGGGCGAACCCCAAATTCAGTGGT
>JBQGDO010000066.1:0-17194 GCA_052039105.1 Methyloceanibacter sp. | reverse complement strand
TGCCTGCCGGTTCCTTGCGGGGTGGGGTCTTCCGCAAGCCGCGCGTTGGCATGTGTGGCTCGCCGTTGATCCCGATCACGCCATGGCCGGGTCAGTCTGGCCCGACCGCAAGCGCATCGCACTTCTGCCTCAAGGGAGAGGCGATCTTGGCCGCCGCATGCAGCGCCTGTTCGCGCGTCTTCCGCCGGGTCCCGCGATCATCGTCGGTAGCGACATTCCGGCGATACGGCCCGCGCATATCGCTCAGGCTTTCAGGTTGCTTGGCGCTGCCGACGCCGTGTTCGGTCAGGCACCAGACGGCGGCTATTGGCTTATGGGGCTGAAGCGCACGCCGAAGGCCTTGCGTCCATTCGCTGGCGTCCGCTGGTCGAGTTCGCATGCTCTTGCCGACACGCTCGCCAATCTGGGTGGGCGACGCGTTGCTTTCGCGGCAACTCTGAGCGATGTCGACACCAAAACTGACCTAAGTCGGGAGCGTGATCGCGCTGAGCGGCTCATCCTCAGCGGCAACATGTCGCGCCAATAATGCGTTTAATTCAAACTTAAGGGGCGTCGTCTAATTGCCCTGAAACATTGGAAAAAGGGCCATCCGATGCGCATCGTGCTCGTGGATCCCAGCCGCACCACGCGGCTGATCGTCACCCGCATGCTCGAAGTCCGCGGCCACGACGTGTTGCCCTTTGCCAATGAGCTCGAGGCGCTCGCCGTCATCAGGGCTGACATTTCTGTCGACGGGCTGATCACGAGCGCCGAACTCACCACAATGTCGGGCGTCGAGCTGTGCTGGGAGACGCGGCTGCTCGCCACCTGCCGCCGGCCCATCTACGTACTGATGATGTCGACGCAATACGACCAGCGCAGTCTGATCGAGGCTCTCGATTCCGGTGCGGACGACTTCATCGGCAAGCCGCCGCTCGCGGAAGAACTCTACGCGAGGTTGCGCGCGGCAGAACGGATCCTCAGCATGCAACGGGAGTTGCTGCGGCTGGCCACCACTGACCCGCTGACCGGGCTGTGCAATCGCCGCGGTTTCTTCGAGCAGGCGACTGAGGTGTGCGCCCGTGTCGTGCCGCCGGATGGCAGCCTGTCCGCCATCATCCTCGATATCGATAACTTCAAGCACATCAACGACTCCTACGGGCACGAGACCGGCGACGAGGCAATCCGCGCCTGCGCCGCCACCGCGCGGCTTCCCCAAGCGCTCACCGGACGCCTCGGCGGCGATGAGTTCGCGCTCCTGCTCGAAGATCGCCCGCTGCCGGAGGCCATCGAAATCGCCGAAGATTTGCGCAGCCGTCTTGCAACGCGGCCCTTCGATACCGGCAAGGACCGCATCACCTTGACCTGGAGCATTGGTGTCGGGGAAGGCGGTCCAGGTGACAGCGTCGACCAGATTCTCGCCCGTGCCGATGCGGCGCTCTACGACGCGAAGCTCGGCGGCCGCAACCGCGTGGTCGGCGCCGGCGTGCGGCTCCTCACCCGGCCGGCCATCGTTAGCGACGGGCTCGCTCGCGCCTCGGTTTTTTTAGGCCTTTTACGGTTTTTTGCGTTTCTTTTGCGTTTCTTTGAGGCGCGGCATGATCTCGACGAACGAGCAGGGGCGATGCCGGTTGTCGAGCTGCGATTTGAGGATGCCTTCCCAAGCATCCCGGCAGGCTCCCGGGGATCCCGGCACGCAAAAGATATAGGTGCCCTTGGCCACGCCGCCGCAGGCGCGTGACTGCACCGTCGAGGTGCCGACCTTCGCGTAGCTCAGCACATGGAACAGGGCGGAGAAGCCATCGATCTCCTTCTCGAATAGCGGCTTCACCGCTTCCGGCGTCACGTCGCGCCCGGTGAAGCCCGTGCCCCCGGTGGTGATCACCACATCGACATTCGGGTCCTTGATCCAGCGCTTCACCTGTTTGCGGATCGCCGTCATGTCGTCTTCGGCAATGGCATGCTCGGCCACTTGGTGACCGGCCTCCTCGATCATGCTGACGAGTAGTGGTCCGGACTTGTCGGTCTTATGCGTGCGCGTGTCTGACACCGTGAGCACGGCGATGCGCACCGGGATGAACGGTCTCGTCTCGTCGATCCGGCTCATTCTTGCGCGAGCCTCTGCTTCACCATCAGCAGGTCGCGCCAGGCGAGCCGCTTGTGCTCCGGATTGCGCAACAGATACGCCGGATGCAAGGTGGCCAGGGCCGCGACCTCTCCGCTGGCGCAGGAATAAGTGAGCCACTTGCCGCGCAGCCGCATGATCCCCTCGGTTACGCCGAGAATATTCTTGGCCGCGGCCCCGCCCAGCAGCACCAGGACCTGCGGCGCAAGCAGATCGATCTGCCTGGCGAGAAACGGGGCGCAAGCCTCCACCTCTTCCGGCGTCGGCGTGCGGTTGCCCGGGGGCCGCCAATAGACCGTGTTGGTGATATAGACATGCTCCTCGGCAAGTCCGATCGCGGCAAGCATGCGGTCGAGCAACTGTCCGGCGCGCCCGACGAACGGCTTGCCTTGCAAATCCTCGTCGCGGCCTGGCGCTTCGCCGATCAGCATGAGGCGCGCGTCGTCGCGCCCGCGCGCAAAGCAAAGGCTCTTGGCGGTGCGCTTCAAGGCGCAGCCATCGAAGCCCGCGACCATCGCTTCAAGCTCGGCGAGGGTTGCCGCCTCGCGCGCAGCCGCAGGCCCCACACCGGTTCCGCGGAGGGGAGGTTTGCTGCTTGCAGGCCTTGCCCTGGACCGAGCCTCGCGGGCAGCCGGCGCGGCGGCCTCCGGCACCGGCGCGGCGAAGCAGTCGACCGGAGCATCCCCGATCGCCTCGTCGGCACCCATCGCCGCATACCAGGCCAATAAGGCTTGAACCGTCTGCCGTTCCGTTGCAGTCATTCCGCTGTCTTTGGCGCTTTGCCGCCTCACACCATATTGATGAATACTGGATTCCCGCGCTCGCGGGAATGCTGAGCCCTTCGATGCCGCCCGCTTGGGAGCCAAGCCTTGAGCGATACTGCCACACCAGAGGTCGAGCGCGAGACCATGGAGTTCGACGTGGTCATCGTCGGCGCGGGACCTGCCGGGCTTGCCGCTGCCATCCGGCTGAAACAGCTCGCCGCCGAGAAGGGCAACGACATCTCGGTCGTGGTGCTGGAGAAGGGCTCGGAGGTCGGCGCGCATATTCTCTCCGGCGCGGTGATCGATCCGATCGCGCTCGACCGGCTGCTGCCGGACTGGCGCAATATGGGCTCGCCGCTCAACACGCCAGTCAGCGAAGACCGCTTCTATTATTTGTGGAAGACGGGCGGCATCCGCGTCCCCAACATCTTCATGCCGCCGCTGATGAGCAATCACGGCTGCTATATCGGCAGCCTCGGCAGTCTGACCCGCTGGCTCGCCGAGCAGGCCGAAGGGCTCGGCGTCGAGATCTACCCCGGCTTCGCCGTCACCGACGTGATCTTCGGTGCTAACGGCGAGATCGAAGGCGTCATCACTGGCGACATGGGGGTCGCCCGCGACGGCAGTCACAAGGACAGCTACACGCCGGGCATCGCGCTCACCGGCAAATACACGCTGTTTGCCGAAGGCGCCCGCGGCTCTCTTTCCAAGATGCTGATCCGCAAGCTCGGGCTCGATGCGGAGTCAGGCCCGCAGAAATTCGGCATCGGCCTGAAAGAGCTGTGGGAGATTCCGGCCGGGAGGCACAAGCCGGGTCTCGTGCAGCACACGATGGGCTGGCCGCTCGAGGACAAAACCGGCGGCGGGTCGTTTCTCTATCATTTCGGCGAGAACTTGGTATCGGTCGGCTTCGTCGTGCATCTCGACTATGCCAATCCCTATCTCAACCCATTCAAGGAATTTCAGCGCGCCAAGACTCATCCGCTCATTCGTGCGCATCTCGAGGGGGGCAAGCGCATCGCCTATGGCGCGCGTGCGCTCACCGAAGGCGGCTACCAGGCAATCCCGCGACTTGCTTTTCCTGGCGGAGCATTGATCGGCTGTGCCGCCGGCTTCATGAATGTCCCGCGCATCAAGGGCAGCCATAACGCCATGCTGTCCGGCATGATGGCGGCGGAAGCGGCGTTCGCAGCGATCGAGGCCGGCCGCTCGCGCGACACGCTCGAAGCTTATCCCGCCGCCGTCGAGGCAAGCTCCATGGCGGCAGAACTAAAGAAGGTGCGCAACGTCAAGCCGCTCTGGTCACGCTTCGGCACGCGGATCGGAGTCATGTTTGGCGGCATCGACATGTGGCTGAACACCATCTTCCCCTTCCTGGGCTATACGCTGAAGCACAAGAAGCCAGACTATGCGACCCTGATGAAGGCGAAGGACGCAAAGCCGATCGAGTACGAGAAGCCCGACGGTGTGCTAACCTTCGATATCCTCTCCTCGGTCTTTCTCTCAGGGACCAACCACGCCGAGAACCAGCCGGTGCACCTCAAGCTCGCCGACCCCTCGATTCCCATCGAGCGCAACCTTCCAGAGTTCGCCGAGCCCGCGCAGCGCTACTGCCCCGCTCTTGTCTACGAGGTTGTGGAGGAAGCCGGCGGCAAGCGCTTCCAGATCAATGCTCAGAATTGCGTTCATTGCAAAACCTGCGACGTCAAGGACCCGGCGCAGAACATTACCTGGGTCCCGCCCGAAGGCGGCGGCGGGCCGAATTACGTCAATATGTGAGCGGTTGGCCACCGATCGCGGTAACCGGCCACAAACCAGCCTCGTTTAGGCTGCAAGGAAGCTTTTGGTTTGTGAGAGGGACCAAAACCGCTTAACTTTGGCACGGGGAATTCCTGCCAACCACGGGGAAATCCTAGCAACCGCAGTTTGGGGCGGCGTTAGCCGAAACGATATGGCGATTGTGCATGGTGCGGCTCTGCGCAAATGGGCGCGGCGGTCTTTACTCCTCGCAGCGATCCTTGTGGCGCCTTCCGCCTATTCGGAAGCGGTCTCGCAGCCGCCGGAAGATCCCGGCACTCTGCTCGGCAACTATCTCTCTGGCCGGCTCGCCCGCGGCGATCATGACACGCTTGCCGCCGCCGGCTTTTATGCCAAGGCGCTGGCCAGCGATCCCGAAAATGAGATCATCCTCGAGCAGACTTTCCTGCTCGAAGCCGCTTCCGCGCATTGGGATCGCGCCATCAAGCTCGCCAACGACCTCGTCAAGGTCGAGCCCGCGCATCGCATTGCGCGCTTCCTGCTCGGTTGCGAGGCTTTCAAGCAAGGCAAGTACGACGAAGCCGACGAGCATTTCGCCGCCGCCCGGCAGGGGCCGATCGCCGATCTGACTTCGACCCTTGCGCGGGCCTGGGTTCTGCAAGCGGCCGGCAAGCCCAACGAGGCCTTCGCCGCGCTCGACGGTTTGAGCGATGCCGATTGGGCCCAGTTCTATCAGCGCTATCACCGCGCCTTGATTGCCGACATCGCCGGCAGGCATGAGGTCGCGCGGCAGGCCTTCGCGCAGGCCTTCAAGAAGAATCCCTCCACTCTCAGGGTGGCCGATGCCTATGCACGCCACGCCGCGAACGCCAATAACCGCAAGCTCGCCCGCCAGACTCTGAAGACGCATATCAGCAAGTCGGCGAGCCACCCGCTGTCGGAAGCGCTGCTCGCCGAGATCGAGGAGGGCAAGACCCCATCGCTGCTCGTCGCCACGCCGACCGACGGCCTCGCCGAAGTGTTTTACGGCATCGGCGACGCGCTGGCCGGCGAGGGCGGTCTCGACATGGGCATCATCTTCCTCCAGTTCGCCCTCTACCTAGAGCCCGATTTCCCACTGGCTTACGCGGCGTTGGCCGAAGCCTATGAGAGCGCCAAGAAATACGATCTGGAGATGCAAGCGCTCGACCAGATCAAGCCGGATTCGCCGCTTTGGCTGAACGTGCAGATCCAGAAGGCGTTCGCCTTGAATTCGCTGGAGCGTGTCGACGACGCCAAGGTGCTGCTCGAAGGCCTGACCGCCAAGAACCCGAACGATGTGCGCCCGCTCGATGCGCTCGGCAACATTTTGCGCTCGCATGAGCGCTATGCCGAGGCGCGCGAGTACTATGCCCAAGCGCTCAAATTGATCGACAAGCCGGCCAAGGATAACTGGACGCTGTTCTACTCGCGCGGCGTGTGCAACGAGCGGCTGAAGAATTGGCCCGAGGCCGAGGCCGACTTCAAGGAGGCGCTGGCGCTGTCTCCCGAGGAGTCGCTGGTGCTGAACTATCTCGGCTATTCCTGGGTCGATCAGGGCCAGAACCTGAAGCAGGCAATGGACTACATCCGCAAGGCGGTGAAGCTGAAGCCCGACGACGGTTATTATGTCGACAGCCTTGGCTGGGCCTATTACCGGCTCGGCAATATGGCTGCCGCGGTCGAACATCTGGAGCGCGCCGTCGAGCTCAAGCCCGATGATCCGGTGATCAACGATCACCTGGGCGATGTTTATTGGAAGGTCGGGCGCAGGCTCGAGGCCAAATATCAATGGCAGCAGGCGCTGACCTTGAAGCCCGAGCAAGACCTGGTCCCGACGCTCAAGGAGAAGATCGCCTCCGGACTGCCCGAGACCGCCGGAACCAAGTCGGTCGAGGAGCGGACCACGCAAGTCGGAACCGCCAAGACGCCGCAATAGCGCTTGCATCGCCGGCCTGCGAAGGAGCGGGCATGTCTGCGCTCCACGACACAGCTTGGGCCAAGCTCAATTTGACGCTCGAGGTGCTCGGCCGCCGCGCCGACGGCTTCCACGAGTTGAAAAGTCTCGTGGCCTTCGCCCGGATCGGCGACACCGTCGAGCTTGAGCTCCAGGATGCCCTGCAGCTCGTCGTCGACGGTCCGTTTGCCGGGGCGCTCGGGGGCGACAATCTCATCGTCAAGGCGGCAAGGGCCGCGGCGGAGCTCGGGCCCGGCTTGCGGCTGGGCCGCTTTCGTTTGACCAAAAGCCTTCCCGTGGCGGCCGGCCTTGGGGGCGGCTCGGCCGACGCAGCTTCAGCCTTGCGGCTCGTCGCCCGCGCCAATGCTGGCGTGCTGACGCAAGCCCAGTTCTCCAGCATCGGCACCAGGCTCGGCTCCGATGTGAGTGTGTGCCTTGAGAGCAGGCCTGCGCTCGTCACCGGCCGCGGCGAGAAAGTCGAACCGGTGCGGAATTTTCCCGCCTGCGGCGTGCTGCTGGCCAATCCTGGCGTGCCGCTCGCGACCGAAGCGGTCTATGCCGCGCTTCGCGCTGAAGCTTACACGCCTGGGGCGGAGCCTCGGGACAAGACGCTCGACTTTCACGGCAACTTCGCCGACTTGATTGCCTATGCGCTGCCGCGCGGTAACGACCTCGAACCGGCCGCTGCGCGCCTCGTGCCCGAGATCAGGGACGTGCTTGCCGCGCTGCTCGCGCTTCCAGGGGTGCGCCTAGCCAGACTGTCGGGCAGCGGGCCGACCTGCTTTGCATTGTTCGAAAGCGAGGCGGAGGCGGTGCAGGCTTCAGCCGAACTCGCCGCGCAACGCCCGGCCTGGTGGATCGCCGCGAGCGTGCTCGGCAGTTAGAACGGGCGGTCCACGCAGAAAGCGATCGCCTCGAGCAAGGCCGACTTGGCGTCCGATTCGGGGAAGATGGCGAGATCGTCGCGAGCGATAGCGCCGTAATGGCGGGCGCGCTCCATCGTATCGGCGAGCGCATTGTGGCGCTTCATCAAGGTCATGGCCTGGCCGAAATCGTCCTCCAGCAGATCGCCTTGCTGCAAGGTGCGATGCCAGAAGGCGCGCTCGGCTTCATTGCCGCGCCGGTAGCACAGCACCACGGGCAAGGTGATCTTGCCTTCGCGGAAATCGTCGCCCACGCTCTTGCCGAGCGCCGAAGGATCGCCGGCATAGTCGAGCGCATCGTCGACCAGTTGGAAGGCAAGCCCGAGATTGCGGCCATAGGAGCGCAAGGCGGCGGCTTCGGATTTGGGCCGGGCCGCGATCACCGCGCCGACTTCCGCCGCTGCGGCGAACAAGGCCGCGGTCTTGGCGTCGATCACCGCGAGATAGTCGTCCTCGGTGGTCTCGGTGTTCTTGGCGGTGATCAGCTGCATCACCTCGCCCTCGGCGATGACGGCCGCGGCGTCAGATAAAATGCGCAGCGCGCCGAGCGAGCCGACATCGACCATCATTTTGAAGGCTTGCCCGAGCAGGAAGTCGCCGACCAGCACGCTCGCCTCGTTGCCCCATACCAGCCGCGCCGTGGTCTTGCCCCGGCGCAGATTGCTCTCGTCGACCACGTCGTCATGCAGCAAGGTCGCGGTGTGCATGAATTCGACACTCGCCGCCAGCCGCACATGGCCGTCGCCGCGATAGCCACAAAGCTTGGCCGCGGCGATGGTGAGCATCGGCCGCAGGCGCTTGCCGCCGGAGTCGATCAGATGGCGGGCAAGCTCGGGGATCAGCTCGACATTGGACCGGGCGCGGTCGAGGATGATGCGGTTGACATGCGCCATGTCCTCCTCGACAAGCGCCGTGAGCGGCGCAAGGCTCGCTCTTGGATCGTTCGCACCGGCAAGCTTAACCACAACGCCCAAGGGACTGCTCCTGCGATCGGTCGACAAACGTGTTGCTTTTACGCTGCAACGTGTTGCTTTGTGGATATTGTCGGCGACGCGTGGCCAAGGTCAAGGCGAACCGGCCTGAGGCTAAAAGACGCGAGGCTTTTTTGACCGATGAAAGAGCTCCTGCGCAGCAACGACCCGGTGCTTCTGTCCTATGTCAGCGCCCTGCTCGACGAGGCGCGGATCGATTTCATCCTCGCCGACCTCAATATGAGCGTGCTCGAAGGCTCGATCGGCGCGTTGCCCAGGCGCATCCTGGTCGCCGCAGAGAGCCTCCGCCGGGCGCGCAGCATCCTCAATGAAGCGGGCATCGGCCATGTCATTGCCGGCGACGAAACCGCCTAAGGCCGGCGCGCGCCAGGTGCAAGCGACCAGCGCCGACGATTTTCTCGGCGGCCGCCTCAGCGTGCTGCAGCCGCGCCGCGGTCACCGGGCCGGCAGCGATGCTGTATTTCTGGCAGCCGCAGTTCCCGCGCGCGGACGCGAGCATGTCCTCGATGTTGGCGCAGGTATGGGCGTGGCCGGGCTTTGCGTTCTCGCGCGCGTGCCCAACGCCAAGCTGACGGCCGTGGAGATCGACGCGGGGCTTTGCCGGCTCGCCGCCGAGAATGCCGCTCGCAACGGCTTCGGCGCCCGCTTCACCGCAATCAACGCCGATGTGACCTTGCCGGGGAAAGCGCTTGCTGCGCTCGGCTTGCGACGCGACGGCTACGCTCAGGTGATGGCCAATCCGCCCTTCTACACGGAAGGCAGCACGCGCCCCGCACGGGACCCGCGCCGCGCCGCGGCGCATGTGATGGGCGGTCAGGGCCTTGCCGCGTGGATGCGGTTCTTTGCCGCCATGGCGGCGCCCGGTGCCTCTCTCACTTTGATCCATCGCCCGGACTCTCTTGGCCAACTACTCGAGCTGCTCGACGGGCGCTTCGGCGGCGCCACCGTCTTCCCGCTATTCCCGAAACCGGACGAGCCCGCGTCGCGCATCATCTTGCAAGCCATGAAAGGAAGCCGGGCGCCCTTGAGCCTTCTGCCGGGCCTCGTCCTGCACGAGGACGACGGGCGCTACACAGCGCAAGCCGAGTCCGTGCTGCGGGGAGGGGAGCGTCTCGACCTCGGGCTTGGCAAAAAGAAGGGCCGCCGCCTCGGGGGGTGAAGGCGGCGGCCCCCACGTTCGCCCGAGCGTGAGGAGAGGTCCTCGGGCTTGCAAGACCCGCAAGGAGCTACGGATCTTGGCAGCATCTCTTGTTAACAGGCGCGCGCTGAACTGAAGCTGAGGCCGCCGTTCATCTGCCGTTCATCGCGCTGGCGCCGAGATGGCGCCGTCGCGCGTTACCAGTAGCGGCGCACGTAGCGCTTAAGCCAATAGGGGTAATAGGCGTAGGGATAGCCGCCATAGGCATAGCCGCCCCAATAGCCGTAGCGTGGGCCGTACCAGCAACAGCGCGGTCCGGCATAGACGCTCACGCCGGGCGCCCAATGGCCGCCCCAACGGCGCCAGCCGGCCTCCGCCGAATTCGGTGAAATGGTGATAAAGGCGAGCGCCAGTGCTCCCAATGCCACCACGAAAGTCGCAAGCTTACGCATACAGTCCTCCTCGCAAAGACAAAGCGGCGCTAGTCCGCCCCGGATGCGCCGCAAAGGGTGATGTCTACCTTCGCCCGCGACTATAGCAGCGAAGCCGTAAGGCTGGATGACGCACGGGAAGTTGCGCTAACCAAACGCTTAAGCGGCGCGCGCGCTTGATTTCAATTGGCACAGAATGCGGTCCGGTTCGCCTTGATTTGGCCTAGCGCCGCTATAGGTTAGGGATCCATGAACGCCCTCCTCGATGACGTTAAGAGCTATCTCCCCGCCGTCTTGACCAAGCGCGCGCCGCTCGTTCCGGTGTTGCGCTTCTCCGGTCCGATCGGCGTGGTCACCCCGCTCAGGCCCGGTCTCACGCTGTCCACGTCCGCGTCTGCCATCGACAAAGCCTTCTCCATGAGCGGTGCCAAGGCGGTCGCCATTCAGATCAACTCGCCGGGCGGTTCTGCCGTGCAGTCGATGCTGATCTATAAGCGCATCCGGGCGCTCGCCACCGAGAAGGACCTCAAGGTCTATGTCTTCGCCGAGGACGTCGCGGCGTCGGGCGGCTATCTGCTCGCCCTCGCCGGAGACGAAATCTATGCCGATCCGAGCTCGATCATCGGCTCGATCGGCGTGATCACCGCCACTTTCGGCGTCAACGAGCTGATCAGGAACTGGGGCATCGAGCGCCGCGTCTATACCGCGGGCGAAAGCAAGGATATTCTCGATCCCTTCCTGCCGGAGAAGCCGTCCGACGTCGAGCGCATCAAGGCGCTCCAGCAGGACGTGCATCGCACCTTCATCGACCTGGTCAAGACGCGTCGCGGCGCCAAGCTCGACAAGGCCGGCATCAATCTCTTCACCGGCGAGTTCTGGTCCGGCAATCGTGCGCTCGAGCTTGGCCTGATCGACGGCTTGTCTGACCTGCGCACGCGCATGCGCGAGATCTACGGCGACGAAGTGCGCCTCAAACTGGTGATGCCGTCCACCTCATGGTTTCGCCGCAAGCGCGGCGTCTTCGCCGAAGGCGGCTTCGACTTCGGCTTCACTCCCGGCGGCTTCGCCGCCGATCTCATCTCGGCGATCGAGGCCCGGGCGCTTTGGTCGCGTTTCGGATTTTGAGCCGTGCCACAAGTGCTGCTGTTGATCGCTGCCGGTGCCGGGCTCGTTTTGGCGGGGCGTCGCTGGTATTTGCGCGAGCGCGCCCGCATCGCCGCCGAGCTTCGCGCCGCAAGGGAGGCCATGGAGCGGCGCGATGCCAAGCCGATCGAGCGGCTGGAACCCGATCCGCTGACCGGCGTCTACCGGCCGAAGCAACTGCATTGAAGCATGGCCGGCAAGACGTCCAAGAAGTCGATGAAGGTCGCGAGGAAGGCGGCAAGGCCGCGCAAGCCGGCGCCGAAGCCGGGTAACGCTGCGAAGCCGAAACTCCTCTCGGGGGGCAATCCGCAAATTGCGAAAGCCTACGGCGACGCCCCCGTGCAGGCCTATATCGCTGCCATGCCGGGCTGGAAGCGCGAGGTGGGGCGCCGCCTCGATGCGCTCATAGCGCACACCGTCCCCGGCGTGAATAAGGCGGTGAAATGGAACTCGCCCTTCTACGCCGTCGAGGAGGGCGTCTGGTTCCTCGCCTTCCACTGCTTCACGAAATACGTGAAGGTGACGTTCTTCCGCGGCGCGTCGCTGCGTCCCGTTCCATCCGGTCCGTCCAAGCACAAGGATGTGCGCTATCTCGACATCCACGAAGGCGAGCTCGACGAGGCACAGTTCGTGGATTGGGTGAAGCAAGCCGCCGCACTCCCCGGCGAAAAAATGTGAGCGGGTAATGCAGCATGAAGAAAGTGGCCCCGAAGAAGCCTGCCAAGAAGGACGGAGAAGAAGCAGACCCTGCCTCTGGGCTGATCGATGCGAGGATCGCGGCGCTTTCCGATTGGCGGGGCGATCTGCTCGCTCGGCTGCGCGCTCTCATCAAACAGGCCGATCCCGAAATGGTCGAAGAGGTGAAATGGCGAAAGCCCTCTAACCCGCTGGGCGTGCCCGTATGGTCGCATGCCGGAATCATCTGCACCGGCGAGACCTACAAGGACAAAGTGAAGCTGACCTTCGCCAAGGGCGCCTCGCTCGAGGACCCTTCTGGCCTGTTCAATGCAAGCCTCGACGGCAATGTGCGGCGCGCCATCGACTTCCATGAAGGTGACAAGATCGACGCAAAGGCATTGAAGTCGCTCGTTCGCGCCGCCGTGGCGCTGAACACCTCGAAGTGAGTCTGCACCCCGGTCGATGAGCCGATCAAGCCTCGGCCCCGCCTGGCGGATAAGCCCGGCCATGACTGTTCAAATTCACGGGGAATTGCTTTAGCGTCCCGCGACCCGCCAAGCCTTTCAGCAGCTTCGATTCGATGGCAAACCCCGGCAAACAAGTTAAAGCGCCGTCTTTCCAGGACTTGATCCTGAAGCTTGAGCGCTTCTGGGCCGATCAGGGCTGCGTCATTCTCCAGCCTTACGACATGGAGATGGGGGCTGCGACCTTTCATCCCGCCACGGCGCTCCGCTCACTCGGGCCGAAGCCCTGGCGCGCAGCCTATGTACAGCCCTGCCGACGGCCGAGCGACGGGCGCTATGGCGAGAACCCCAACCGGCTGCAGCACTACTACCAGTTCCAGGTGATCCTAAAACCGTCGCCGCCCGACATTCAGGACATCTATCTCGAGAGCCTGGTCGCCATCGGCATCGACCCGCTCAAGCACGACATCCGCTTCGTCGAGGACGACTGGGAGAGCCCGACCTTGGGCGCCTGGGGTCTCGGCTGGGAAGTCTGGCTCGACGGCATGGAGGTGACCCAGTTTACCTACTTCCAGCAGGTCGGCGGTTTCGACTGCGACCCGGCCTCGGGCGAGCTCACTTACGGGCTTGAGCGCCTCGCCATGTATGTGCAGGGCGTCGACAATGTGTTCGATCTCGACTTCAACGGCGGCAAGGCGAAGGACAAGGTCGCTTACGGCGACGTGTTCCTCCAGGCCGAGCAGGAATATTCCCGCTACAATTTCGAGCACGCCGACACCGCGATACTGCTCGAGCATTTCCGCGACGCCGAGAAGGAATGCAAAGCGCTGCTCGTCAAGGGCGACAATGGCGGCCGCCATGTGATGGTGCTGCCGGCCTACGACCAAGCGATCAAGGCTTCGCATATCTTCAATCTGCTCGATGCGCGCGGCGTGATCTCGGTCACCGAGCGGCAGGCCTATATCTTGCGCGTGCGCGACCTCGCCAAGGCGTGCTGCGCCGCATGGCTCAAAACCGAGGCGGGCGGCGCCAATGGCTGAGCTGCTGCTCGAGCTATTCTCCGAGGAGATTCCGGCGCGCATGCAGCCCCGCGCCCGCGAGGACCTTGCGCGGCTGCTTGGCGCGAAGCTCGGCGAGGCGGGGCTCGAGTTCAAGAACGTT
This sequence comes from Methyloceanibacter sp., assembly GCA_052039105.1. GTDB lineage: Bacteria > Pseudomonadota > Alphaproteobacteria > Rhizobiales > Methyloligellaceae > Methyloceanibacter. The sequence continues at coordinate 3,663 of JBQGDO010000066.1, read as the reverse complement.
AAGACTTTTGCCACGCCGCGCCGGCTGACCGCTGTGGTGGAGGGGCTGCCGTCGCGCTCGCCGGATGTGCGCGAGGAGAAGAAAGGCCCGCGTGTCGATGCGCCGGAAGCTGCGATCAAGGGTTTTCTCAAGTCCGCCGGTCTCGCCTCGGTCGATCGGGCGGAAAAGCGCGATGACAAGAAGGGCGCCTATTACGTCGCGCTGATCGAGAGGAAGGGACGCCCCACGGCAGATGTCGTTGCCGAAATCGTTCCCGAGATCGTCAAGACTTTCCCCTGGCCGAAATCCATGCGCTGGGGCTCCGGCAGACTACGTTGGGTGCGGCCGCTGCATTCCGTCCTTTGCCTGCTCGATGGCAAGCTCGTCCCCTTTGCAGTCGATGGCATCAAGAGCGGCAAGGAAACGCGCGGCCACCGCTTCCTGGCGCCGAAGCCGTTCAGCGTGAAGAGCTTCACGGATTACAAGAAGAAGCTGCGCGAAGCTCAAGTGATCCTCGACGGCGAGGAGCGCGCCGCGCGCATCTTGAAGGATGTGCGCGCGCTTGCGGCCAAGCAGGGCCTGACTTTGGTAGAGGACGAAGCGCTGCTCGCCGAGAATGCCGGGCTGACCGAATGGCCGGTGGTGCTGATGGGCGATTTCGACAAGGACTTCCTCTCCGTGCCGCCCGAGGTGCTCTCCACCGCCATGAAGGCGCACCAGAAATGTTTCTCCTTGCGCGACAAGCACGGCAAGCTCGCCAACCGATTCATATTGGTGGCGAATCTCAAAGCCAAGGACGGCGGCAAGGCCATCGTCGCCGGCAATCAGCGCGTCATCGCCGCGCGGTTGTCAGACGCAAAGTTCTTCTTCGACCAGGACCGCAAGGTGAAGTTCGACGAAGGGCGAGTGCCCAGGCTGAAGGAAATCACCTTTCACGAGAAGCTCGGCTCGCAATATGAGCGCGTGCAGCGCGTGTGGAAGCTTGCCCGCGAGATCGCACCTTTGGTCGGCGCCGACCCCGACCTCGCCGAGCGCGCCGCGATCCTCGCCAAGGCCGATCTCGTCAGCCTCATGGTCGGCGAGTTCCCCGAGTTGCAGGGCGTGATCGGCCGTTACTACGCACTCGACCAGGGTGAGGACCCCTCGGTCGCCAACGCGATTGCCGCGCATTACAAGCCGCTCGGTCCTTCCGATGAAGTGCCGCGCGAGCCCGTGGCGATCGCCGTGGCGCTTGCCGACAAGCTCGACATGCTTGTGGGCTTCTGGGCCATCGACGAGAAGCCGACCGGCTCGAAAGACCCTTATGCGCTACGCCGCGCCGCGCTCGGCGTCATCCGCATCGTGCTGGAGAACGGCGTGCGGTTGCCTCTCGTCAAACAGGTTCGGGCGCAGACGTCTGGCGACGCCAAGAAGAAAGACGAGGTCGCCCAAAGCCTGCTCGCCTTCTTCGCCGACCGGCTCAAAGTGCATCTCAGAGAGCAGGGGGCGCGACACGATCTGGTCGATGCCGTCTTCGCGCTGGGAGGCGACGACCTCTTGATGATCGTCAAGCGCGTCGAGGCGCTCGGCAAATTCCTCGACACCGAGGATGGCGAGCATCTGCTGACCGGCACCAAGCGCGCCATCAACATTCTACGCATCGAGGAAAAGAAGGACAGCACAACCTACGATCAGCCGCCGGACCCGGACCTGCTCAAACGCCCGGAGGAGAAGGCGCTCGCCAAGGCCGTCGACCAGGTCGAGAAGGAAGCCGCCGCGGCAGTTGCGCGCGAGGATTTCGCGGCCGCCATGGCGGCCATGGCCAAGCTCCGCGCGCCGGTGGATGCCTTCTTCGATTTCGTCACGGTGAACACGCAAGAGGCGGACTTGCGGGCGAATCGCTTGCGCCTTTTGAACCGCATCCGCGCCACGACGTTAACCGTCGCCGACTTCTCCAAGATCGAAGGTTAAGCCTGTTGCCGAGTATCAGCCTCATCACGCTTTGCGTTGCGGATATTGCCAAGGCCACGTCGTTCTACGAGGCGCTTGGCTTCGTGAAATCCAAGCAAGCAAGCCAGGATGAAGTGAGCTTCTTTCGTGCCGGTGGCATCGTGCTCGCGCTCTGGGGCAGGGAGGCGCAAATAGAAGATGCCAGGGCGCACGCGCTTTGGACTGGGAATGGCGGCATCGTCGTCGCGCAAAATGTCGCGAGCGAGCGCGACGTCGATTCGGTAATGGCAACGGCGGAGGCCGCCGGCGCGCAGATCCTGAAGCCGGCAACCAAGACCTTCTGGGGCGGTTATAACGGTTATTTCGCCGATCCCGACGGTCATGTCTGGGAGATCGCCCATAACCCGCACTGGCGGCTGGACGCGGAAGGCAAGGTCGAGTTGCCGGAGTAGTTGAACGAATGCCGGACCATCTCTTTGTTTATGGCACGTTGCGGGCGGGAAGCTCCCACCCGATGGCGCATCGCTTGCGGGTCGGGGCCAAGCATCTCGGCAGGGGCAGCGCGCCGGGCCTGCTCTACGATTTCGGCGACCACCCCGGCGCAATGTTCGATCCCAATGCGCGCTATCGCGTGATCGGCGACGTGTTCGAGCTGAAGGCGGGCCCGAGGTTGCTTGCTGACCTGGATCGGTATGAAGGCTTCGCCGGTGCTGACGACGACTGGTTCCATCGCGTGGTCATCGAAGTCGCGCTCGACCTCGGCGGCACGCTTGAAGCCTGGGCCTACAACCTATGCAAAGCGCCGCGGGCGCGACTGATCGGCAGCGGCGATTTCATCGCCGATCGCCGCATGCGCGTACCACGCGCCGCGCGCCCCTAAACCATTTCCGCCGACAGCCGTTTGTGTGAAGGTCGGGGGGCCGCTAAAAGGGCCGCTAGGCCGGAGCTTTGAGCACGCGATGACGACGTTGGAGCCCTTGTCGAAGACCGCGCCCAAATGGGTGTTCACCTTCGGTGCCGGCCGCGCCGACGGTTCGGCGGCCGATCGCGACAAGCTTGGCGGCAAGGGGGCCTATCTTGCCGAAATGTCGCGGCTCAGGCTCCCCGTGCCGCCAGGCTTCACCATCTCGGCCGAAGTCTGCACCGTCTATTACGAGCTTGGCCGCAAGTTGCCTGAAGAGTTGAAGCCGATGGTGAGCGCCGCCCTTGACAAGGTGGGCGAGGTGGTGGGCGCGCGCTTCGGCGACGTGGAGAACCCGCTGCTCGTCTCGGTGCGCTCCGGCTCGCGCGCGTCGATGCCAGGCATGATGGACACCGTGCTCAATCTCGGTCTCAACGACGACACCGTGGAGGGCCTCGCCCGGCGGTCCAACGATCGTCGTTTCGCTTACGATACCTATCGTCGCTTCATCCAGATGTATGCCGACGTGGTGCTTGGGCTGGACCACGAATTGTTCGAGGAGATCCTCGAAAACTATAAAGGTCTCAAGGGCTTCGAATTGGACACAGAGCTTGGCGCCGAGGATTGGACGGAAATCATCGCCCGCTTCAAGACCTTGGTGGAGACCGAGCGCGGCAAGCCCTTCCCGCAAGACATCCACGAGCAGCTTTGGGGGGCCATCGCCGCCGTGTTCGGCTCCTGGCAGAACGCGCGCGCCATCGCCTATCGCCGCTTCATCCAGATGTATGCCGACGTGGTGCTCGGGCTGGACCACGAATTATTCGAGGAGATCCTCGAAAACTATAAAGGTCTCA
>JBQGDO010000065.1:0-16891 GCA_052039105.1 Methyloceanibacter sp. | reverse complement strand
ATGCGAGGTTAGCGCCTTGAGGAAGGCCTCGTAGGCTTCCGGCTCGCCCGAGTCGAGGATCAGCACCGAGTTGGAGAGCCAGGAGATCACCCGGCGCCCGACGATCTCCGGCTGCCAGGCGAGCGGGTGGATCGAGCGCTTCAGCACGATGAAGTCGTTGACCAGCGCCTTGGCCTGCTCGCGCGACAATTCGCTGTCGGCGGCGCGTAGATGCCTCAGCCAGCCGAAGCCATACAGCTCGCGCGCCCAGGCTTCGGATGGCGGCGCGATCTCGAACGGCGACTCTGCCTCGACTTCGGCGAGGCGCCCGGCCAGACCGAAATGCCCGTTGTAAAGCTCGGTGGCGAAGCTCGGGTCTGCGGTCCGGAGTTCCTGAGGCGCGAGCAGCAGCTGCTCGGCCCGGCTCCCCGGATAGGACAGGCTCGCCATGCTCGACAGCATGAAACGGCGGAACGCACCCGGACCGCTGAGACGCGGGGGCGGTGTCCGTCCGCCGCGTTCGAAGGGCTGAGAATCAGCCGCCATGCCGCCTAAACTCCAAGCTGCGCCCTTGCGCCGCAATAGGACGCAAAAGCCTCCCCGTGCACCCTGTTGGGACGCATTGTCGGGCGGGGGCGGGTTTCGATCAAGCCCGATAGGAGAAGCTTAGTTGATGCGGACGAGCCGTGTGGCAAAAAAGCCGTCCATTCCGCTCCATTCCGGGCTGTCGAGCTTAAGTTCGTAGGGAAAAGTCCGCAAAAGCCCGGATGGTTCGACCCAGTCGGTTTGGCCGAAAACCTCCTCCGGCGTGACCGGCTCGACCCGGAAATTCTCGTGCCGGATCAGGAAGGAAGCGATCTGCGCCTCGCCCTCCTCCGGCTCGAGCGAGCAGGTGGAATAGACCAGCCGGCCGCCCGGCTTCACCAGCTTCGCCGCATTGTCGAGTAGCCGCCCTTGGAGCTCGGCCAGCGCCGCGATGTCCTTTTCCGACTTGGTATAGGGAATGTCCGGGTGGCGGCGGATCGTGCCGGTCGACGAGCAGGGCGCATCGAGCAGCACCGCATCGAAGCTCTCGCCCGGCTGCCACGCGGCGGCGTCGGCCTGCACCAGCTCGGCCATCAGCCCAAGCCGCGCCAGATTCTCGGCAAGCATCCCAAGCCGCGTCTTGGAAATATCGACTGCGGTCACCACAGCACCGGCAAGCGCGAGCTGCGCCGTCTTGCCGCCCGGCGCAGCACAAAGATCGGCCACGCGCCGGCCCGCGACATCGCCAAGCAGCCGCGCCGGCAGCGATGCAGCCACGTCCTGCACCCACCATGAGCCCTCGGCAAACCCTGGGAGCTGATCGATGCGTCCTTTGGGGATCAGCCGCATGCTGCCTCCCGGCAACACGCGGCCATTGAGCTGCTCGGCCCAGACTTCGGGGTCGCGCTTCACCGTGAGGTCGAGGGGCGGCTCGATGAGATGCGTCTCGGCGATCTTGCGCGCGCGCTCCTCGCCCCAATATTTCGCCCAGCGCTCCCACAGCCAGTCCGGCGTATTGATGCGCGCCGCGTCGAGCTTTGCCGCGATCCGCACCCCGTCGCTGGCCACCCGCCGCAACACGGCGTTGACCAGCTTGTCGTAGCGCTTGGCGCGCGGATCGTATTGCGCGAGCCTTACCGCGAGATCGATCGCCGCATGCGGTGGCGTCTGCAGGAAGATGAGCTGTGCTGCCGCCGAGAGCAGAATTGGATAAAGCGTGCCGGCCTTCTCCGGCATGCCGCGCTCTAGAAATGTCCCGAGCACGTAATCGAGCTGCCCTTTGCGCCGAAGGCTGGTCGCGACGATGGCGCGCGTAAGCGCACGGTCGCGCGCCGGCAGATCGAACATGAAGCCACGCTCGAGCGAGCGGCCGAGAATGTCGTCAAGCGGCTGCTTCTTTTGCAGCACGGCGGCGAGCACTTCGGCGGCCGCGCGCCGGGCCGGGAGCCCGACCTGCGCCTCGCGTGCGCGCGTGCGATCTCGCGCCCCTTTGTCGGCGGCGATCATGTCCTGTTTTGCCCTAAAGCCTTAACGCCGCCTAGCCCCACGGGCCGCCGCGCCCGGCAACGCGCCGTTCCTCATGCACGACGCCGTGCTCGCCCATCTCGCGTGCCATCGCCTCGAGCCGCGCCACCCGGTTCTCGACATTCGGATGCGTCGAGAACAAATTGTCCATGCGCGCCCCGGACAGCGGATTGACGATGAAGAGCGGCGCGGAGGCGGGATTGCGCTCCGCCTCGATATTGGGAATGCGATGTGCCGCGCGGGAGATCTTCTGCAAGGCGGAAGCGAGCCACAAAGGCTTGCCGACGATCTCCGCGCCGATCCGGTCGGCTTCATATTCGCGCGTGCGGCTGATCGCCATCTGCACCAGCGCCGCCGCCAGCGGCCCGAGGATCACCAGCATCAACGTGCCGATGATGCCCATATGGCCGCTATCGTTACGCCCGCCGCCGAAATAGAGGCCGAAATTCGCCAGCATGGAAATCGCGCCGGCGACGGTCGCGGTGATGGTCATCAGCAAAGTGTCGTGATTCTTGACATGCGCAAGCTCGTGGGCGACCACGCCGGCAAGCTCTTCCCGCGTTACGGTGTTTATCAGGCCGGTGGTCACGGCGACCGCCGCATTCTGCGGATTGCGGCCGGTGGCGAACGCGTTCGGCTGCGGGTTGTCCATAACATAGACCTTCGGCATGGGCAGCCCGGCATTGGCGGCGAGCTGGCGCACCATGTCGTAGAGCTCTGGCGCGGAGCGCGCATCCACCTCGTGCGCACCGAACATGCGCAGCACCATCTTGTCGGAGTTCCAATAGGCGAACAGGTTCATGCCGCCGGCGACCAGCAGCGCGATCAACATGCCGGCCTGGCCGCCGACCAGATAGCCAACGCCCATGAACAGCGCGGTCAGCGCTGCAAGCAGAATGGCAGTGCGGAGATAGCTCATGGAACCTCCTCGCAATGTGCTTCGGGTCAACCCCCTGGTTTCTCAGGCTTAATATGGAGGCCCTGAAGCGGCCTACAAGATAGGCGCGTTTCCGCGGTTTCAATGACTACCCGAGCAGTTCCGTTTCCGGTTTGCTTACCTTAACGGTTCCTCAAGGGGTGTCCCGGCATGCTGCTCCCAGCGTCAGTTCGTCGGGAGTTGCCTCGCCATGTCAGTCGTCCTTGAAGCTCGTTCCACCAAGACTGCCAACCGCGCTGCGCAAGGGCGCGCCGGCGCCGCGCAAATCTCGCTGACTGCCGCGCAGAAGCGGGCGATCCGCGAGAGCTTCGTGAGGATCGAGCCCGCGCTCGACCTCGTCGGCCAGCTCTTCTATTTGAAGCTCTACCGGCTCGATCCGTCCTTTCGCGACCGCTTCGGCAGCGACCCAAAGACCTTGGGCCGCAAATTCATGGCTGCGGTGAAGCTCACTCTCATCGCGCTGAACCATGAGGACGGACTCACGCCCACCCTTAAGCTGCTCGGGGTGCGCCAGCGTCAGCTCGGCATGAAGGTGCGCGACTACCGCACCATGGCCAAGGCCTGGACCTGGACCTTGGATCGCTCGCTGGAGAGGAGCCTCACGCGCCAGAGCAAGGACGCCTGGGCCGTGCTGCTCGCCCAGGTCACTCGCGTCTTGAGCGGCAGCGACGCCGCTCTATTGCGCAGTGTCGGCTGAGGCCACCACCTTCACCGACAGATCGCCGTTCTCGCCGACCACGATGTCCACGTCCTGGCCGGGTTCGAGCACTTGCGTCTTGCCGTCGACCGTGAGCTGATCGCCGCTAACGAGGATCTTGTGGCCGTCAACCACGACCTTGACGCCGTCGGCGAGCGATTCCTGCGTCATGCTCTGATAGTGGCCGCCGACGGTAACGGTGCGGCCGCCGACAGTCATCGATAGGCTCTGCGTGCCGCCGCCGCCCTGTTCCGCCCCCCAATGTCCTGCCACTAGGACGAGCCCGATGAGCAGCACGAGGACGATACCGAGCCCGATCAGAATGCGCTTCAGCCAAGACATGGTCGCTCTCCTTAAGCCGATTTCCGGTTCTGCCGGTGCTCGATCAGATCGCTGACCACGGAAGGATCGGCCAAGGTCGAGGTATCGCCGAGATTTGAGAAGTCGTCCTCGGCGATCTTGCGCAGGATGCGGCGCATGATCTTGCCGGAGCGCGTCTTGGGTAGGCCCGGCGCGAACTGGATGAGGTCTGGCGAGGCGATCGGCCCGATCTCCCTGCGCACCCAGTCGCGCAGCTCCTTCCTAAGCTCCTCGGACCATGCCTCGCCGGACATCAGGGTCACATAGCAGTAGATGCCCTGGCCTTTGACGTCGTGCGGGTAGCCGACCACGGCGGCTTCCGAAACCTTGGGATGCGCGACCAGCGCCGACTCTACTTCGGCAGTTCCCATGCGGTGGCCGGCAACGTTGATCACATCATCGACCCGACCGGTGATCCAGTAATAGCCGTCGTCATCGCGGCGGCACCCGTCGCCGGTGAAATATTTGCCTTTGTAGGTCGAGAAGTAGGTGTCGACGAAACGCTTGTGGTCGCCGTAGACCGTGCGGGCAATTGCCGGCCAAGCATCGAGGATCACCAGATTGCCCTCGCCGGGACCTTCGATCAGGTTGCCCTCGGTGTCGACGATGGCAGGCTGTACGCCGAAGAAGGGGAGGGTCGCGGAGCCCGGCTTGAGCTTGATTGCGCCCGGGAGTGGCGTGATGAGGATGCCGCCCGTCTCGGTCTGCCACCAGGTGTCGACGATCGGACAGCGGCTATCGCCGACCACGTGGTAGTACCACTCCCAGGCCTCCGGATTGATCGGCTCGCCGACTGTGCCGAGCAGCCTGAGCGATTTGCGGCTCGAGCGCGTCACGAAGTCGTCGCCGAGTCCCATCAGGGCGCGGATCGCCGTCGGCGCCGTGTAGAAGATATTGACCTTGTGCTTGTCGACCACCTGCCAGAAGCGCGAGGCATCCGGGTAGCTCGGCACGCCCTCGAACATCAAGGTCGTGGCACCATTGGCGAGCGGCCCGTAAACGATGTAGCTGTGGCCGGTCACCCAGCCGACATCCGCCGTGCACCAATAGATATCGCCATCGTGATAGTCGAAGATCAATTGGTGCGTGATTGCGGCGAACATGAGATAGCCGCCCGAGGTATGCAGCACGCCCTTCGGCTGTCCCGTCGAGCCCGAGGTGTAGAGGATGAACAGCGGGTCCTCCGCGTTCATTTCCTCGGGCGGACACTCGGCATCGACTTTGGCCATCTCGTCGGCGAGCCAAAGATCGCGGCCCGGGGTCCAAGCGACCTTGCCGCCAGTGCGCTTGACCACGAACACCTTGTCGACCCCGCCCACCTTCTTGATGGCCTCATCGGCATTCGCCTTGAGCGGTACCTTGCGGCCGCCGCGCAAGCCCTCATCGGCCGTGATCAGAAAGCGCGATTTGCAGTCCTGGATACGGCCGGCAAGTGAGTCGGGGGAGAAGCCGCCGAATACTACGGAGTGGATAGCGCCGATGCGCGCGCAGGCGAGCATGGCGTAGGCCGCCTCCGGGATCATCGGCAGATAGATCGTGACCCGGTCGCCGCGCTTGACGCCATGCGCCTTCAGCACATTGGCAAGCCGGCAGACCTGCTCGTAGAGCTCGCGATAGGTGATATGCCGAGCTTCCTCGTTCGGGTCATCCGGCTCGAAGATGATGGCGGTTTGCTTACCGCGCTTCTTCAGGTGCCGGTCGAGGCAATTGGCCGAGACGTTGAGCGTGCCGTCCTCGAACCATTTGATGGACACGTCGGGATAGGCGAACGACGTGTTCTTGACGATCGTGTAGGGCTTGATCCAGTCGATGCGCTTGCCCTCTTTGCCCCAGAACTTGTCGGGCTTCTCCACGCTCTTCCTGTAGAGCTTCTCATATTCGTTCTTGTCGACGTAAGCGCGTTCTTTCCATTTCTTCGGGACCTTGACGGTCTCCACCTTGAACGGCGTATGCTCGGCCATTGGCCCACTCCTCCTCCCTACGCAAACTCGCACGCCCTTATGCTTGGCGCTGCTTCTTTTACCGTAGCCTTGCCCGCTAGACTCCGAAAGCGCCGATCACGGCGCCCTGGATCAGGAGCACGGCGAGCCAATAGCCGCCATCGATCAAGGTGAGTTTGGTCGGCGCGCCGCTGAACGCGTGATTGACGCCCATGGTGGTGATGACGAAGCCGAGCCAGACGAGAAAGCCGCTGATCACCCCACCCCTGATCGAGATCTGGCCGAGATGGCCCATGATGCCGGCCAGCATCCAGGCCATGACGAACAGAGCGACGATTGAGATGACGAACGGCACGATGCGGCCTGCGCCCTGGTTCCGCGCTTTGCATTCAGCCTCGGTGAGGCCGACAGCGTGCATCCACGGCTTGGAGAGCACGGTGTACCAGACCGCCCCGAGGCCGAAGCCGGCCAGAGCGGCGATGACGACGGCGAAGTAGTTCACACCGGAAAAGCTCATTCTGCCCCCTCCCTGGATCGAGCGTGTCTTACGACTTTACCCCAGGAACGTGCCCTCCGGCACTACGCCTGCGGAGGATCGGCGAGGCCGCCCATGGCGCAGATCTTGCGCCACTCGGCCTCCGTCACCGGCTGCACCGAGAGCCGCGACACACGCGCCAGCACCATATCCTTCAGTTTTGGATTGGCCTTGATTTCGGCCAAGGTGACCGGCTTCGGCAGCGCCTTGACCGCCGCCACGTCGACGCACTCCCATTGCCCCGTCCGGTCGGTCGAATCGGGATGCGCCTCCGTCACTACCTTGACGATTCCGACCACGGCCTTCTCCTCGCCCGAGTGATAGAAGAAGCCGAGATCGCCTTTCTTCATTTTGCGCATGTTGTTGCGCGCCTGGAAATTGCGCACGCCGTCCCACTCGGCGCCCTTCTTGCCTTCTTTCTTTTGCTGGTCCCAGGACCAAGTCTCGGGCTCCGATTTCAGCAGCCAATAGGCCATGGCTTATTGCCCTTCCGGCTTGCCCAGCACCCAAAGCCAAGGCCTGATCTCGACCGTCTCGAACAGTCCCGCTTTGGCAAAGGGATCGCTCGCCGCGATCGCCCGCGCTGCATCCAACGACTCCGCCTCGATCACGATCAAGCTTCCGCACATGGTCTTGCCGTCTTGCTTGAGGAACGGGCCCGCGAATTTGAGCGTGTCGCCAAGGTTCTTCAGATAGGCCATGTGCTCCGGCCGCTTCTCCAGCCGGATGGGGAGGCCGTCGGGCTTGTCGGTGCAGATCAGCGCGAACAGCATGAACTTCCCCTATACCTCGGCGCGGAGCGGGCGGGCGAGCAGCGCCCCGATTGCCTCATCGACCGTGGCGCGGCCCGAGATCACCGCATGCACCGCTTCCGCGATCGGCATGTCGATGCCGCGCGAAGCTGCGATCTCGACCAGCGCCCCCGCGGTATAGACGCCTTCGGTGACGGTTGGGCGGTCGCCCAGCGCCTCATCAAGACTTTTGCCTTTGCCGAGCGCGATGCCGAGCGACATGTTGCGCGATTGCGGGCTGCCGCAAGTCAGCACCAAATCGCCGAGACCGGAGAGCCCGGTCAAGGTCTCGCGCCGCGCGCCGAGCGCCGCACCGAAGCGCACCATCTCGGCAAAGCCGCGCGTCACCAGCGCCGCATGCGCGCTCGCGCCGAAATTCTTGCCGGCGACGATGCCGGCCGCAATCGCATAGACATTCTTCACCGCGCCGCCGATCTCCGCGCCGATCACGTCGTCGCTCCAATAACAGCGGAAGGGTTGATGGCTCAGCGCATAGGACAACTCGCGACCGAGCGCTTCGTCGGCCGTCGCCAGAGTCACTGCCGCCGGCAAGCCGCGCGCCACCTCCGCCGCGAAGCTCGGCCCGGACATCACCGCGATTTCGCATGCTGGCGCGACTTCGGTCAGCACTTGCGAGATCAGCTTGCCAGTCTCTTGCTCGATGCCTTTCGAGCAGATCACCAGCTTCTGCCGCTCCTTCAGATAGGGCGCAAGCTCCTCGGCGATGCCGCGCACATGTTGCGTCGGTGTCGCCAACAACAGCAGGTCGCAATTGGCGACCTCGTTCAGCCGCCCCGTCGCCTCGATCGCGGGGTCGAGGTCGATGCCGGGCAGGTATACGGCGTTGCTGTGCTTCTGATTGATGCTGGCGATGGTCTCTTTTTCGTAGGCCCAGAGCAGCGCATCGCGGCCCGCCCGCCGCGAAATCACGGCAAGCGCGGTTCCCCAGGCGCCAGCGCCGACGATGCCGACCGTCTGCAGTCCCATGCCGTTCCTCTCGGCCTCCATATGCCAGTTTTGCGGCTGGAGCGAAACGAGCGCCTAAGCCTTCACCCCCGCGCCAAGCGCAGGCGGGGCGTCGGGATCGAGCGCCCACCGAGCCCGGGCCGGCGCGGATAGATCGTCACTGAGCCCGCGCGAAAGCCGAATGGCGCCCGCCCAGGCGATCATTGCGGCATTGTCGGTGCAAAGCTCCGGCGGCGGCACCACCAGGCGGAAGCCGTGCGCTCCCGCGACCTCTTCGAGCGCTGCCTTCAGCCTTCTATTGGCCGCGACACCGCCGGCCACGACCAGCGCCTTCTGCGCATTCGGCCCGAGCCGCTCCGCGTAGATCGCGAAAGCTCGCGCCGTACGGTCCGCCACGATCTCGGCCACCGCCTCCTGAAAACTCGCGCAAAGATCGGCGACGTCCTGCGCACCGAGCGGCGCCCGCGCCAGCGCTTCGTGCCGCAGCGCGGTCTTCAATCCTGCGAGAGAGAAGTGCGGCTCGGCTCTTCCGAGCATTGGCCGGGGCAGGGGGATCGTCGGGCGCCCTCCTGCCGCGACGCGCTCGACTTCGGGACCGCCGGGATAGCCGAGCCCGAGCAGCTTGGCCGCCTTGTCGAAGGCTTCCCCCAGCGCATCGTCGAGCGTGGTGCCGAGCCGTTCATAAGCGCCGACATCCTTGACGATGAGGAGCTGGGTGTGTCCGCCCGAGACGAGTAGCAGAAGATAGGGAAAGGCGAGACCGTCGGTCAGTCCGGCGGTCAGCGCATGCGCCTCCAGGTGATTGACGGCGATGAACGGCACGCCGAGCCCGAGCGCGATCGCCTTCGCCGTGGTGACGCCGACGATCAGCCCACCGACCAGGCCCGGCCCCGCCGCCGCGGCGACGGCATCGATCGCAGCGAAACCCAAGCCAGCTCCCGCCATTGCCTGCCTGACTGCGGTATCGAGCAGGTCGACATGCGCGCGGGCAGCGATCTCCGGCACCACCCCGCCATAGGCCGCGTGCAGGTCGAGCTGCGAGCGCACTACGCTCGACAGGATTTCCCCCCTTCCATCCGCGTTTCGGCGCACTACGGCCGCCGCGGTCTCGTCGCAACTCGTCTCGATGCCGAGTACGGTCAGTGCAGCGTTGTGGGAGGGCTTTACCATGTACGTTTCTACTGCGACCAAGACGTATGATTGAAGGGGAGGCGGAAAGGGGCCATAACGCGTGACAACACTGACGCCATTAGACTCGGCAATTCAAGGAGTTCCTTTGGCCAAAGCCCCGCTTCTGATCGGTACCAGAGGCAGCCCGCTTGCCCTGTGGCAGGCGCGTCATGTCTGGGCCTTGCTGCTAAAGGCGCATGGCCTCGGCGAAGGCGATGTGGGCTTGAGCGTGATCACCACCTCCGGCGATCGCATCAAGGACAAGCCGTTGCGCGAGTTCGGCGGCAAGGGCCTGTTCACCAAGGAGATCGACGAGGCGCTGCTGCGCGAGGACGTCGATCTCGCCGTGCATTCGATGAAGGATCTGCCGACCGAGCTTCCGCGAGGCATTTGCATCGCGGCCGTGTTGCCGCGTGCCGACGTGCGCGACGCCTTCATCAGTCGAAAGGCTGCCTCGCTCGGCGATCTTCCCCCCGGCGCAGTCTTGGGCACGTCATCTTTGCGCCGCGCAGCGCAAGTGAAACGCGTGCGGCCGGATCTTCGCGTCGTCGACTTCCGCGGCAATGTCGAAACGCGGCTCAGGAAGCTTGACGAGGGACAAGCGGACGCGACCTTGCTCGCGTTTGCCGGACTTGAGCGGCTCGGTCTTGCCGGACACGCGACGTCCATCCTTTCCACCGAGGAGATGCTGCCGGCAGTGGCGCAAGGGGCGATCGGCGTGACCTGCCGCGAGGACGATAAGGAGACGCGCATATTGCTGGCGAAGCTCAACGATCCTGCATCGGCGACGGCCGTGGCTTGCGAGCGCAGCTTCCTCGCGCGCCTCGACGGCTCCTGCAAGACGCCGATCGCCGGTCTCGCCGAGATCGAGGGCGACACGCTTCGCTTTCGCGGCTTGATCCTCACCCCGGACGGCAGCGAATGGTACGACATCGAGTTGACCGGCGAAGCGAAGCATGCGAGCCGGATTGGATCTGACGCAGGTGAAGAGCTGCTCACCCGCGCCGGCCCCGGCTTCATGGCGAGGCTCGGCTGATGCGTATCCTCGTCACGAGGCCCGAGCCCGATGGGAGCCAACAGGCGGCGACGCTTGCCGCACGCGGTCACGAGGTCGTGCTCGCGCCCTTGTTGACCATCGAGTTTATCGGCGACGTGCCCTTGCAGCTCGATGGCGCGCAGGCGCTGATCGCGACGAGCCGCAATGCGCTGCGCGCGCTGGCACGGAATAAAGAGCGCGATGCCGCGCTCAAGCTCCCGCTATTCGCCGTCGGCGAGGGCACCGCCCGCCTCGCGCAGGAGCTTGGCTTTGCCGACGTCACTCTCGGCCTCGGAACGGGCTCCGAGCTCGCCGCGTTGATTGCCGGTGAGCTCAGGCCGGAAGACGGTTCGCTCGTGCATCTTGCCGGAGAAACGCTGGCCTTCGACCTCAAGGGGGCGCTCGAGGAACGCGGATTTGCCGTACGGCAGCCGGTGCTCTACCGGGCCGAAGCAGTAGAGAGCCTGCCGGCTGAAGCCGCCAAATTGCTCGGGTCCGGAGGATTCGAAGGCGTGATCTTGATGTCGCCGCGCACGGCCCAGATTTTCGTCGCGCTGGCCCGGTCGCTTGGCACGGCAACTCAAGCCAAGCGTCTCGTTTGCTATTGCCTGTCCAAGGCGGTAGCAGAGGAGGCGGCTGCCTATGGATTTGCGACCCGCGTGCCTGCGCGGCCGCGCGAGGAAGAGGTCCTTGCGCTCGTGGACTCCGCGGCGGCATCCTCGTGATTGCAAGCAAGCCTCGACGAACTAAGGTTACGGCGTGATGGCAGAGCCATTCGGCATTCAGGATCAGGGCGGGCCGGGCAAGCGGCCGGCGCCGACCATCGAAGGCACCGCGACCGAGGTCTCGGTCGAGCCCGCGCTTGACGATGCGCCAGAGGCGGGATCTGCTGGGGATGCGGCGCCGCACCCTGCCGCGGGCCAGAGCGAAACCGAAAAGGCCGAAGCGAAACAATCGTCCCGCCCGCGCTTAGCCGCGCTGAAAAGCTTCATGACGCATCTCGCTGCCGGCCTCCTTGGCGGCATCATCGGCGTCGGTGCCCTGGCACTCGCCTGGAGCAATCTCGATTTCGGCAGCGGCGACGCGCCGTCACCGGAGATCGCGAACCTTGAGCAGCGCATCGCCCAGCTCGAAGCCGCGCCAGCGCCGTCCGTCGACAGCGAGAAGGTTGCGCAACTCGAGTCGCGCATCGCTGCGCTCGAAGTGAACACCAACGGGACGCCGGCGGAGATGGCCGATTTGCACAATCGCGTGGTGCAGCTCGAATCGACGCTGAAAGCTATGGCCGAGACCGCGAGCGAGGGCGGCTCGATCGGCTCCGCCGCCGCGATCAGTCAGCAGATCGCTGAAGCCGAGCAGAGGCTGAATGAGAAGATCGCCGCTGCCCGCGCCGAGGGTGAGCAACTCAGCGGCACGGTTACCGCCCTGCAAAACGAGATCGCCGCGCTCGGGTCCAAGCTGAGCGCACTGGCCGAGGCGGAGCTTGGCGGCGGAGCAACCGATGCCGGGCCCGAGCTGAATGCCCTCTCGGAGCGTATTGCCAAGATCGAGTCGGTACTGCCCGAGCTTATGGGCGCCATCGGCAAGGAGACGGCGGATGTAAAATCGGCTGCTGCGGCCATCGCCTTCGCCAACCTGCGCGCGGCGGTGAGCGAGGGGCGCCCCTATGCCGCCGAGCTCGATACGCTCGGTGCCTTGGCGCCGGGCATCGGCGATCTCGGCGTGCTGCCGGCCTACGCCGAGAAGGGGATTCCGACCTTGCCGGAGCTCACCCGTTCCTTCGCTGCGGCGCGAGAGGATGCGCTGGCTGCCGTCACGGCGCCGCCAAGCGATTCTTTCTTCGACAATCTGCTGGCAAGCGCCCAGTCTCTGGTGACGATCAAGCGCATCGACGAAGAGCCTGCAGGCGAGGGACCCTCCGCGGCACTCGCCAAAGCCAAGGCGGCGCTGGACAAGGGCGACCTCGCCGGCGCAATCGAGCAGGTCGAGACACTCGAAGACGCTCCCCGCCAGGCCCTCTCCGCGTGGCTCGGTGCCGCGCGTGCGCGGCTTGGCGCCGACGCGATCATGACCCGGCTCGAAGGCCTCCTGCTCCTGTCGATGAGCGAAGACTCCGCGCAGCAACCATAGGCCCATGATCCGCATCCTCCTCTTCACCCTTGCTGTGATCGGCGTGGCGATCGGGCTTGCCTGGTTCGCCGACCGGCCCGGCACCGTGACCGTGCAATGGCTGGGCTATCAGATCGAGACCACGGCCTTTGTCGGAGCGCTCGCCATCGTCGCCGTAGTCGTGCTTTTGGCCGCGATCTTCGCGCTGCTGCGCTATTTGCTCACACGCCCGGCCGCCATGAAGGCCTACATGCGCGAACGCCGCAAACAGCAGGGTTATGACGCGCTCTCGCACGGGCTGCTTGCCATCGGGGTCGGCGATCGCGCGCAGGCCCAGCGCTACGCTGCCATCGCCGGGCGGAATCTGCCGCGTGAGCCCCTGACCGCCTTGCTCAGGGCGCAGACCGCGCAGCTCAGGGGCGACCGCGCCGCTGCGCGCCGCGCTTTCGAAGCCATGCTCGACCGCCCTGACACCGAACTGCTTGGCTTGCGCGGGTTGTTCCTCGAGGCAAGCCGCAGCAATGACACGGATGCCGCGCGTGCGCTGGCCGAGCAAGCGGTTAAACGCGATCCCAGGCTCGCCTGGGGCGTCAATGCCCTGTTCGACATGCAGGCACGCGGCGGCGACTACGAAGGCGCACTCGACACGCTCGCCATCGCCCGCCAGAACGGTCATGTCGATCAGAATGCGTCGGCGCGCCGCCGCGCGGTGCTGCTCACCGCCGAAGCGCGCGATCTCGAAGGCTCCAATCCCGACAAGGCGCTCGCTTTCGCCAGCGAAGCGCTGCGGCTTGCGCCCTCGCTGGTTCCGGCGGCGGAGATCGCCGGACGCATCCTCGCCTCCAAAGGCGAGAGCCGCCAGGCCTCGCGCGTCATCTCGCGCACCTGGAAACTCTCGCCGCATCCCGACCTTGCGCTGGTCTACGCCTATGCCAAGCCGGGCGAGGCGCCGCGCGAGCGTCTGAAGCGGGTCAAGTATCTGGCGAGCCTCGCGCCCGGCGACGTCGAGGGCCCGATCGCCGTCGCCAACGCGGCGATCGAAGCGCATGAATGGGCCGAGGCGCGCGCAGCACTTGCACCTTATCTCGAGGACCGCCCCTCGGCGCGCATTTGCGCCTTGATGGCGCGCATCGAGCTTGGCGAGTTCGGCGACAAGGGCCGCGAGCGCGAATGGCTTGCGCGCGCGCTGCGCGCCCCGCGCGACCGCGCCTGGATCGCCGACGGTTATGTCTCCGACCGCTGGCTCCCGGTCTCGCCGGTGACCGGCGCCGTCGATGCCTTCGAGTGGAAAGCTCCGGTCGATGCGATCGGCCGCGGCGACGACAGGCTGGTGATCGAGGAGCGCCCCGATCGGATCGCCGAAGAGGTCGAAGCGCCTGGCTCGCTCGCGCCGCCGCACAGCGAGGAAGCGCGTCTGGACCAGAAGGAGGTCGTTGTCGATGTGAGCGCCGCCAAGGAGCCGGCAAAGCCTGCCGAGCGGCCGCCGCAGCCCGCACCGCAACCCGAAGCCAAGCCCGCGATCTTCGTGCCGGCGCGCCCGCCGGACGATCCCGGCGTCGGCCAGGCCGAAACCGACGAAAGCCCGAGCTCGCTCGAGCGCCTGCGCGCGGCGCAAATCCGCTGAAGACTGCCGGTTGCGGCCTCCGGGGCCAATCTTGCATCGGCCCCTCATTGGCCTTAAGTCACCTTTGGGCAAACGCCCTATAGCTCGCACTATCCAGCGCCACCCTGGCGCCAAGCCGCAATAGCTCAGCTGGTAGAGCACATCATTCGTAATGATGGGGTCGGGGGTTCGAATCCCTCTTGCGGCACCATTCCCCTCAGCTTGAGCGAAACTTGAACCCATGCGTTCAGGCATACGACGCAAGGTTTGGCTTTGGATTGCGGCGGCGCCCCTCGTCCTGCTTGCAGCCGTTGCCATCTGGCAGGGGCCACGCCTCTATCGCACGGCGCTGCTTGGTTCGGGTTTCAGTGCCGAGATCCTTTGCGGCGGCGTGTTCGTCTCCGGTCGCGATCCGGACACCGTGAGGTCCGAAGACCTGACCGGCCCGGGTTACGAGCTGCTCCGCTACTTCCAGACCAGCGTCGATGCCAGCACCAAGAGCGTGACCGCCTCCGCCTATGGCATCGCACCGCAGGCAGCGCTCTACCGCGAGGGCCTCGGTTGCACACTCATTGACGGCAGGACGGAAGCTGAACTACGAGCCGAGGCGGCGGGCCTGTTTCCCGAGCCGCTCCCTCCCGCGAGCGACGCGCTCTGGCCCGAGGGCGAGCGCGTCGATCTCAATGCGCTTTCGCAGGATGTCGACAAGGCCGCGCTTGACCGAGCCGTCGTGGCAGCCTTCGCCGAGCCGGACCCTGCGCATCCCCGCAACACCCGCGCGCTGGTCGTGGTGCATGGAGGGCTGATCGTCGCCGAGCATTACGCGCCGGGCTTCGATGCGAACATGCCGCTGATCGGCTGGTCAATGACCAAGGCCGCGCTCAATGCGCTGATCGGCCTCCGGGTGAAGGACGGCAAGCTTGCGCTCGGCGACGCGAACCTCATGCCGGAGTGGCGTGGAGCGGGCGATCTACGCCAAGCCATCACCATCGGCAATCTGCTGCAAATGTCGGGCGGTCTTGCCTTCGACGAAAGCTACGGCAATCCGCTCGCCGACGTCACGCAGATGCTGTTCGTCGCCGGCGACAAGGCGAAGTTTGCCGCATCTAAACCGCTCGTCCATCCCCCTGGGGCCTATTGGGACTATGCGAGCGGCACGTCCCTGATTCTTGCCGGCATCTTGCGCGGAAGTTTCGACGATGAGCGCGACTACCTCCGCTATCCGCGCGAGCGCCTGTTTGGCCCGCTCTTCATGCGCACCGCGCTGATCGAACCCGACGCCACGGGGACTTTTGTCGCCTCGTCGCTAATGTATGCATCGGCGCGCGACTTCGCGCGGCTCGGCCTGCTCTATCTTCAAGACGGCGTGTGGCAGGGCGAGCGCATTCTTCCGGAAGAATGGGTCGCTTACACGGTCACGGCCGCGAAGCACGCGCCGGATCAAAGCTATGGCGCGCATATGTGGCTGAAGCTGCCTTTGTCGGAAGGCTACGGCGAGCCGCCGATGCCGGAGGACGCCTACTATTTTCTTGGGCACGAGGAGCAGATCGTCGCTGTCGTCCCCTCTCGGGACCTCGTCATCGTCAGGCTTGGCCGCACCGTGGAAGGCGGCAAATGGGATCATGCGCGCGATCTCGCGCCGATCGTCGCGGCATTTCCCGCCCGCGGGTTGTCACTTGAACAGCGCTAGCGCCTCCTCGGCAAGGACGCCGCCGGTCAGCTCGATATCGGCGAACGGCGTCTTGTCGGCGATTTCGGCGTCCGTGATCATGATCTGACCCATCTTGGTGGCGAGCTCGTCGATCGAGGCGCCGAATACCACGCGAACAACACCGCACCAGATTGCGGCGCCCATGCACATCGGGCAGGACTCGCCCGAGGTATAGAGCGTGGTTCCTTTCAGCCGCTCCATGCCATGCTCGGCGAGGGACCGCCGCAGGGCGACCATCTCGGCATGGGCGGTCGGGTCCTGCTCATGGCGCCACAGATTGCGCCCTCTGGCGAGTTCCTCTCCCTCGCGCACGATCACCGCGCCGAAATAATAGGGATCGTCACCCTTCGCAGCCTCCTCCAGCGCGATTCGCATGAAGGCGATGTCCTGCTCCCTCGCCGGGGTTTGCACCGCCCTGGCCAAAACTGGCGTGGCGGTGGCCGCGGCGCCGAGCGCGCCACAAAGAACATGCCGGCGGCTCATGCCGCAATGCGGCTTGGGGACGTGATCTGGCATTGCTTATCTCCGCATTGAGCGTGGTGAGAAATTCTAGGCGCCCCCGCGTCGCGCGGCCAAGGCTATCTGCTTGGCAACCATGCGGAGGGCGGCTTCTTTGCAACGGTCTGTCGCAGAATCGCCCGGCCGCCCAATTGGGGGTGGCCCGAACCGCCCTCTCCGACTAACGTTAGCTGGCTACGAGGGACATGAGATGGGCGGACGACCCCTAGCCGCGCGGCTTGGCGCTACGGGCCGGGCTTTCCTGCTAGTCGCATTGGCCGTTTTGCTGGCCCCTGCCGATGAGGCGGGGGCGCAATCGCATGCGTTCGCCGCAGTCGGCCCTGCCACTCCCGCGACGAGCGACGATGACCAGTTGCCCGATCCCGCCGGCTTGGAAATAGGGGAGGACATTTGGGTCGAACCTGCGGCCGGAAGCGATGCCGAGCCGGCCCCGACGCCCGCCGCTGGACCTTTGACCGACCCTGGCCGCGATCCCGCCGATGAGGCCGA
>JBQGDO010000064.1:0-23028 GCA_052039105.1 Methyloceanibacter sp. | reverse complement strand
GCGCGCCTGAGACGCGCACAGCCGCCCTGCTCACCAGCTCGATCGATCTCCTGAAGGCGCTCGGCGTCTGGGAGGCGCTCGAGCCGCAGGCCGCGCCGCTCAGAGCCATTCGTATCATCGATGCCTCGGCCAGCCTGATTCGAGCTCCCGACATCGAATTTTCCGCAAGCGAACTTGGCCTTCCCGCCTTCGGCTACAACATCACCAACACCTTCTTGGCGGAGGCGCTGCTCGCACGCGCGCAGGATGTCCTTCCGGAAGTGGTTGTCGGTAGTGTCAGCCAAGCCGTCATCGCGGAAGACAAGGTTGTGCTCAAGCTGAGCGACGGCGCGCCGCTCTCCGCCAGGCTGGTGGCGGGCGCCGACGGCCGCAACTCGATCTGCCGCAAGGCGGCCGGCATCGGGGCAAGCGAACGCCGCTACGACCAGGCCGCGCTCGCCTCGAGCTTCAGCCACGCGCGCCCGCATGACGGGGTATCGACCGAATTGCATCGGGAAGACGGCTCGGTCACCACCGTGCCCCTCCCCGAGCCCAACAGCTCGGCCCTGATCTGGCTGGAGAAACCGGGCGAGATTGCGCGGCTGATGCGGCTCGATGCGGAACGTTTCGCCGACACGCTGTCACGGCGCCTCGAGGGCCTGCTCGGTCCGATCTCCAATATTGGCCCGCGCGCCGAATTTCCGGTCGCCGGTCTTGTCGCCGATAGTCTCGCGGCGAAGCGCATCACGCTGGTCGGCGAGGCAGCGCATATCCTGCCGCCGATCGGCGCCCAGGGACTCAATCTCGGTCTTCGCGATGCGGCGTCGCTTGCCGATTGTGTCGCAGAAGCCCTGCGCGCGCGGCGCGATCCGGGCGCTGATGACGTGCTCGAAGCCTACCGGCAGAGTCGCCGCCTCGACGTGATGAGCCGCGCTTACGGGGTGGATCTGTTGAGCCGTTCTCTGCTCACGTCGCTTCCCCCGCTGCAGGCGGCGCGCGGGCTTGTGCTGCACGGCTTGAAGGCGCTGCCGCCTTTGCGCCGCGCGGTGATGCGTGTGGGGCTCGAGCCGCCGACGGCGCTGCCTTCGTTGATGCGCCCTTTGGCTTGACGCCCCTCCCCGCTTTTGCCACGAGAGATGTGCAAGTTCCGCAATACAGAGCCCAAGCCGGAGCGCCCGTGGCCAAATCCACCGACCTCAGCCTTGCCCGCGATCTGCGCTACCGCTTCGAATATCTGGGCTTGCGCTTCCTGATTGGGCTCGTGCGGCTGTTCCCGCTCGATCTCGCGGCAACCGTTTCAGCCACAATCTGGCGGCTGGTGGCGCCGTGTAACCGCCGCCGGCACAAACGGGCGCTCGCCAATCTCGCCCGCGCCTTTCCCGACAAGACGCCGGAAGAGCGGGAGCGGATCGCCCGCGCCGCCTGGGCGAATCTCGGCCGCGTCATGGTCGAGACCATGAATATCGACCGCATCCTCAAGGATCCCGGCCGGCTGCACGTCACCAACGGGCACTGGATCGGCCGCTACAAGGACAAGATGGGGCCCGCGCTGATCGTCACCATGCATATGGGCAATTGGGAAATCGGCATGTGGCCGGTAACCTTGGCCGGGGTGCGGCCGGCCGGCGTCTACCGGCAGGTGAAGAACCCTTATGTCGACCGCTACCTCCGCGCGCAACGCAAGGCGCTCTATCCGGGCGGCTTGTTTGGGCGCGGACGTGCCGCCGGCCAGGACGAAACGCAGAAGACCGCGCGCCTGATCATGGACTATGTGCGCCAGGGTGGACGGCTGGGCTTCATCTCCGATCTCTACGACGCCAACGGCATCGAAGTGCCGTTCTTCGGTTACCCCGCCAAGAGCATGCCGATCGCCGCCATGATCGCGCGCAGGGTCGGGGCGCGCATCTGGATCGGCCGTTGCGTCCGCATCGGCAACCGCGCCTGCTTCGACGTCAACGTCAACGAGCTCAGAATCCCGCGCACCAGCAACCAGGCGGAGGACATCCGCTCCATCACCGCCGCCATCCAGCGTCATTTCGAGACCTGGATCCGGGAGACGCCGGAGCAGTTCATGTGGTCCAACCGGCGCTGGTCTTGAGCGTCCCCAAGTTAAGTTGACAGCACCGCCTTGCTTCGCTCAAATCGATGCAAAAGGACTCGGGGGGCAAAGGTGTCTTGATGTTCGCCCGCAACGCCAAATTCCAGATCGGCCAGGTGGTTAGGCACCGCCTCTATCCATTCCGCGGCGTGATCTTCGACGTCGATCCGACGTTCTCCAACACGGAGGAGTGGTATCGTTCGATCCCGAAAGAGGTCCGGCCGAACAAGGACCAGCCCTTCTATCACCTGCTCGCGGAGAACGCCGACACTGAGTACATCGCCTATGTGTCGGAGCAGAACCTCGTGCCCGATGCTTCGGACGAGCCATTGCGCCATCCGCAGGTCTCTGAACTGTTCGAAGACCTGAAGGACGGCATTTTCCGCTTCCGTTTCCTGCAGGAGCACTAGCCGCTTTCGCGGGCTGCAAAAGCGAAGGCCGCCCGGAATGTCCGGAGCGGCCTTTTGATCCTCGACGCTCGAAGCGTCTATTGCGGAGCGACCGGCGCCTGCTTCTGCTGCGCCGTGGCGTTGGCGGGCGCCTGGCCGGCGGGAGCTTGACCGGCCTGTCCGGGCTGCTTGTTCTGCTCGGCCTGTGCCGCCTTTGCGGCAAGCTCCTGCTGCCGCTTGCGGAACATCTCCATCAACTGGCGCCGCGACTCCTCGTATTTGGCACTGTCGACGGGCGGCCCGTCATAGGCCTTGCTGAAGCCGGCGAGCGGCACCGGGAAACCCATGGTCTTCTGTTGAATGTTCATGGCGGCAACAACCATCTGCTTGCCCTTGCGCATGTTCTCCATCAGCTCCTTGGTCACTTCGAGCTGGACCTGGCAGCTGGTGGGGAAGCAAATGGCATATTGCAGCTTGATCGGCTGTTGCTCGTCGATCTTGACCTCAACGCCTGCGGGGATCACCAGCGCGTAAGCGGTCGGCACTCTGATAAGAAGCTGTTGCGCCTCCTCGCCTTCGACCTTGCGGACCGCCGCAGCGATCAGCACCATGCCGGTATTGGGCTCAAGTCCCTCGTGGTTGATCAGGCAGATTTCCTTATTCTGGGTCTGCTCGTTGCGCATGCAGAGCTTGACCCATGCATCCTCCGCCGCGCCCGCCGCCGGGGCCGCCGCAGGAGCGCCGGCTTGGGTCTTTGGCGCCGCGGTGGACTTCGGTTGCGCCTGACCCGCGGGTGCCTGCTCCTGAGCAAGTGCCGACGGAGCGGCAAGCGCCAAGGCAAGGGCTCCCGCAGCCGCGCAGAGCGTCAAACGAGCCGCGCTGCGGCTCAGCAAATTCCAACCATCCCTGGACCAGACCATCATCGACCTTCCTCTTTTCGCGGGCTGTTTTGGGCCGATTCAGCGACCTTATGCCCCGCGTCCCGTGTGTATAGGGTCAATACCCGAAATGAGGCGTAGGCGTGGCTAACGCGCCTTGCATCGGAGCACTTTTCGTTGTGGCCCCTCACCTCAGAGCCGACCCCTTCGACTGCCGCAATTATAGCGCCAATTGTCCTGTTGGCGATGTTACCCTTAATTTCGTGCTGCAATGCGGGAAGCATGTATAGCCACGCGCGCCGCCCCTTGAAAGTCCCTATTTCACTGCTCGTTGCGAGCGTCCTCTTACTGTTGCCGGCGCGCCTCTCCGCCGAGCCGCAAGCGGGCCTCGCCATGCATGGCGAGCCGCGGGAGGCGGAGGGCTTCCAGCATTTTCCTTACGTGAATCCGGACGCCCCGAAAGGCGGACGCGCCGTGTTCGCCGTGCAAGGTTCGTTCGACAGCCTCAATCCGCTGATCGTGAAAGGTGCTCCGGCGGAGGGCATGCGCGACTACATCTACGAAAGCCTGCTCGCGCGCGCCCATGACGAGCCCTTCAGTCTCTATGGCTTGATCGCCGAAAAGGTCGAGACTCCGGACGACCGGAACTATGTCGAATTCACGCTGAATCCGGCGGCGAAATTCTCCGACGGCAAACCCATTACCGTCGACGACGTGATCTTCTCGCACGCCGTGTTACGCGACCACGGCCGTCCCAACCATCGCTCCTACTACAAGAAGGTCGCCAAGGTGGAAAAGACGGGCGAGCGCACGGTCAGATTCACCTTCGACCAGAGCGGGGACCGGGAGATGCCGCTGATCATCGGCTTGATGCCGGTGTTGCCGCGCCATCTGATCGATCCCGACCGTTTCGAGAAGACGACGCTGGTCCCGCCTGTCGGCAGCGGTCCCTACACCGTCGCCAAAGTCGATCCGGGCAAGTCGATCACCTTCAGACGTGACCCGAACTATTGGGGACGCAACCTGCCGGTGAATCGCGGACGCTACAATTTCGACGAGATCCGCTTCGACTACTACCGTGACGCCGGCAGCATGTTCGAAGCCTTCAAATCGGGGCTGGTGCGCCTCCGCAACGAGGAGGATCCGACGCGCTGGACCGAAGGTTATGAATTCCCCGCCTTGCGGGAGGGACGCGTGGTCAAGGAGGAATTGCCGGTGGAAACGCCGGCCGGCATGGCCGCACTGGTGTTCAATACGCGCCGACCGCTGTTCGCCGACCGGCGCGTGCGCCAGGCGCTGATCAAGCTGTTCGACTTCGAATGGGTGAACCGCACGCTCTATCACGGGCAGTATGCGCGAACGCAAAGTTATTTCGCGCGTTCGGAACTATCGTCGCACGGGAAGCCGGCCGACAAGGCGGAGCGTGCTCTGCTTGCGCCTTATCTCGATCACGTCAAACCATCGATCATGGATGGAAGCTTCGCCTTTCCGGTCAGCGACGGCACCGGCGAGAATCGAGAACGCAGGCTCGAGGCTCTGCAATTGCTCGAGGAAGCGGGGTACCGGCTGACCGGAGGAAAGCTGATCAACGTCACGATGGGAGAGCCGTTCGAGTTCGAGATCGTCGCGGCGACGCGGGCGCAGGAGCGGCTCTTGCTCACCTTTGCCCGCGCCTTGAAACAGGTGGGAATCGAGGCCCGAATCCGGCAAGTTGATTCGGCGCAATATCAGCGGCGCAAGCAGACTTACGATTTCGACATGATCCAGTATTTCTGGCCGGTGTCGCTGTCGCCGGGCAATGAGCAATCGTTTCGCTGGGGGAGCGAGGCCGCGGTGACAGAAGGCTCGTTCAACTATCCGGGTATCAAAAATCCGGCCGTCGACGTCATGATCGAGACACTGCTCAAGGCGGAGTCGCGCGACGAGTTCGTTTCGGCCGTGCGCGCGCTCGATCGTGTGCTGCTCTCCGGCGATTACGTCATTCCACTGTTCTATTTGCCGCGGCAATGGGTGGCGCATTGGAACGATTTGAAGCGGCCCGAGAAGACGCCGCTTTACGGCTACCAGATCGATAATTGGTGGCTCGAGTCGGAGGGGGCCAGGGCCGAGGGCGAAGCCTCGCGCAAGCATTGACCGCCATGAGTACGCTGCCGATCGAGACATTGGAGAGCAACGAGAGCCTTCCGCTGAAGGCTGAAGCGTTGCTTGCCCGGCGCGCGCAGCAAAGGCCGGGCGTGACGGCGCTGGCCAACCCGCCAAATCTCCCGGCGCTGGATCTGGGGGAGCCGCGAAGCTTCACCTATCACGAGGCCGATGTGGCGGTCGACGCGCTGGCGTCGTTTTTCGTCGAGCTGGGACTTAAGCCCGGCGACACCATCGCCGCACAATTGCCCAATGTCGCCGTCGCGCCGCTGACCTTGCTTGCCGCGTGGCGTGCCGGGCTCACGGTCGCCATGCTGCCGATGCTGTGGCGCGCGCACGAGATCGCCAGAGTGTGTGAAGAGATCGCGCCGAAAGCGCTGATCGGCGTGTCGCATTTTGCCGGCGAGAATTATGCGGACAGACTGTGCGGGATCGCCGCAGAGCAGCTTTCGGTGCGCTTCGTGCTCGGTTACGGCCCCGAGCTCCCCGACGGCGTGGCGTCCCTCGACGTGGTGCTCGCGGTCGGCAAGGGTGGAGCGACTCCATTGCGTCGTGCGGATGCCGGGGCAGCGCCGGCCTTGATCACCTTCACCGCACGCGCAGGGGTCTCTTTGCTCCCAGTCATCCACAGCGAGGCAGAACTGTTGGCGCAGGGCGCGATGACGGTGCTCGTGCTCGCGCTCGACCGCAAGGACGTGATCCTCAACGCCTATCCGCTGACCGGCCCCGCGGGGCTCACGCTCGGCCTGATGCCCTGGCTGATCAGCGGCTCGACCTTGGTGCAGCATCACCCGTTCGACTATGCGGCCTTCGTCGAGCAGCTGCTTGCCAGCGGCGCGACGGTGACGGCGCTCCCCGCGCCCGTGCTGGCCGAATTGGCCAAAGATGACGTGTTGCGCATGCCCGCCTGCCGCTTGCGCCGGCTCGGCTCGGTGTGGCCGTCTCCCGACATCGCCGCCGCGCCCCCGCCGATCGACAGCGCGGCGCCGCTCTTGTTCGATGTCTATCCGCTCGGCGATCTGACCGGCATCGTGCTGCGGCGCGAGGCCCGCAACCGCCCCCAACCGGTTCCACTCGGCCCCATCCGCATCGACGAGGATGGCGACGATGCGGTGTTCGTGGAGACCAAGCTCGCCGCACCGATCGATGCGCAGGGCTTCGGCGAACTGCTGGTGCGGGGACCGGTGGTGCCGCAAAACCCGGCCGGGCCGCTTGCGCCGGACGCTGACGGCTTCGTCGGCACGGGCGTGCGCGCGGCACCCGGCCTGGAAGGGGGGGACCTCACGTTCAAACGCGACCCCGAGTTGTTGCGCCATGGCGGCATGGCCGTCGCCACGTCGGAGTTCGACGCGCTCTACCGTCTCTATCCCGGTTTTCTCGACGCAGCCTGTTTCGTGCTGCCAGACCCGATCGTCGGCGACCGCATCTTCGCCGCGGTCGCCCCGCGTCCGGGCGAGCCCGTGTCGCTCGAGGCGTTGAAGGACTTCCTCGCGGAATTAGGGGTCGCGCCCTACAAGTTCCCCGACCGGCTGCTGGTGGTGAAACAGATCCCGCGCGACCTGGAAGGCCGCGTGCTGCGCGACGAGATCTTGCGCCAGGTTTGATTAGGCGGCCTGCTTCACGGCCTGGGCGATCTTGACCAGACGCTGCAACAGATCGCGCGCGCCGGCGAGCCGCGCCTCGGGCGTCTCCCAATTGGCGTAATAGATCAGCCGGTGGTCGGGCTGAAGCTTCACCCGATGCCCCTGTTCGCGGATGAAGTCGATCAGGCCCTCGGGGTTGGCGAAGCTCTTGTTGCGGAAGGCCAGCACGGCGCCCTTGGGTCCCGCGTCGATCTGCTCGATGCCGGCCTGGCGGCAAAGGCCCTTGATCTCCACCACGTCGAGCAGATGCCGCACCTCTTGCGGCAACGGGCCGAAGCGGTCGATCAGCTCCGCGGCAAACGACTCGATGGCGTCGTGCGTCTCCACGCCAGACAGTCGGCGGTAAAGCCCGAGCCGGACCTGCAAGTCGGGCACATAGTCCTCCGGGATCAGCACCGAGGTGCCGAGATTGATGCGCGGGCTCCACTGATCCTCGATCACACCGCCCTCGCCGCCTTTCAACGCGGCGACGGCTTCTTCCAGCATCGACTGGTAAAGCTCGAAGCCCACCTCCCGGATATGCCCGGACTGCTCCTCGCCCAGCAGATTGCCTGCGCCTCTGATGTCGAGATCGTGGCTCGCCAGCACGAAGCCGGCACCGAGCGTGTCGAGCGATTGCAGCACCTTGAGGCGCTTCTCGGCCGCCGGCGTCAGCCGCGCATCGGCTGGGATGGTGAAATAGGCGTAAGCCCTGACCTTGGAGCGGCCCACCCTGCCCCGCAATTGATAGAGCTGCGCCAGCCCGAACATGTCTGCGCGCCAGACGATCAAGGTGTTGGCCGAGGGAATATCGAGGCCCGACTCGACGATCGAGGTGGAGAGCAGCACGTCATATTGCCGGTCGTAGAAGGCGTTCATCACGGAGTCCAGCTCGCGCGAGCCCATCTGGCCGTGCGCGCGCGCGACCTTCAGCTCCGGCGCGTGCTCCTTGAGGAAGGCTTGCGCATCATCGAGATCGGCGATGCGCGGAACGACGAAGAACGTCTGGCCGCCGCGGAAGCGCTCGCGCAGCAGCGCCTCGCGCAAGATCACGGGATCGAACGGCATCACATAGGTCCGCACCGCCAGCCGGTCGACCGGCGGGGTGGAGATCAGCGACATCTCGCGCACGCCGGAGAGCGCCAATTGCAGGGTGCGCGGGATTGGTGTCGCGGTCAAAGTCAGCACATGCACATCCTCGCGCATCTGCTTCAATCGTTCTTTATGCTGCACGCCGAAATGCTGCTCCTCGTCGACGATGAGCAGGCCGAGATCGGCGAATTCGATGGTCTTGCCGAGCAGCGCATGGGTGCCGATGACGATGTCGATGTCGCCCGATTTCAGCCCCGCTTTCACCTCGGCCCGCTCCTTGGGACTGACCAGCCGCGAGGCCTGCGCGATCTTCACCGGGAAGCCGCGGAAGCGCTCGGTGAAGGTGTAATAATGCTGGCGGGCGAGCAAGGTGGTCGGGACCACGACCGCGACTTGCTTGCCGGCAAGCACGGAGATCAGGCTCGCTCTGAGCGCCACCTCGGTCTTGCCGAAGCCGACATCGCCGCAGATCAGCCGGTCCATCGGGCGGCCCGAGGCAAGATCGTCGAGCACCGCGCCGATGCTGGTTTCCTGGTCCTCGGTCTCCTCATAAGGGAAGCGCGCCGAGAATTCGTCATAGACGCCGTCCGGCGGGCTCAGGACCGGCGCCTGGCGCAGCTCGCGAAGAGCGGCGACTTTGATCAGTTTCTCGGCCATGTCGCGGATGCGCTGCTTGAGGCGCGCTTTCCGGCTCTGCCAGGCGACGCCGCCGAGCCGGTCAAGCTGCACGCCGGACTCGTCGGAGCCGTAGCGGCTCAACAGCTCGATATTCTCGACCGGCAGATAAAGCTTGTCGCCGCCGGCATAATGCACTTCGAGACAGTCGTGCGGCTCGCCTGCCGCCTCGATGGTGGCGAGGCCGGCGAAGCGCCCGATACCGTGATCGGAATGAACGACGAGATCGCCGACGGTCAGGCTCGACACTTCGGTGAGCACATCGGCGCCGCGCTTGCCGCGGATCTTGCGCACCAATCGGTCGCCGAGAATGTCCTGCTCGCCGATGACCGCGAGCCCGGGCGCCTCGAAGCCGGTCTCGAGCGGCAGCACGGCGAAAAAGGTGACGTCGCCCGGCTCGGCAAGCAGTTCGGCAAAGCTTTCGATGCGTTGCGTCTCGCCGACGCCGTGCTCGGCGAGCAGAGCGCCGAGGCGTTCGCGGGCGCCGTTCGACCAGCAGGCGACGATCACCCGCTTGCCCTCACCTTTCAGACGTTTGGCATGCGCCACTACGGCGTCGAACACGTTGGCGCCTTCGGTCTGGCGCTCGGCGGCAAAGCTCCGGCCCTGCCTTCCGCCGAAGGACACAAAGCCCGGCGCCTCCGGATGCTCGAACGGGTCCAGCGCGATGACCTTGCGGCTTTCGAGCGCAAGCTGCCACTCTGCCTCGTTGAGGAACATGCTCTCGGGCGGCACGGGGTGGTAAGGCGGCGCACCGAAGGCCTTGCGCTCCAGCGCTTGCGCGCGCGCCTCATAGTGGTCGGCGACCTGCTCGAGCCGGCGCGCGCGCGCGTCGTCAACCAGCGGATCGAGCGTGACGCCGGCGCCCGGAAGATAGTCGAACAACATATCGAGACGATCGTGGAACAGCGGCAGCCAATGTTCCATGCCCTGGTGCTGACGACCGGCGGAGATCGACTCGTAAAGCGGATCGTCGCCCGTCACCGGGCCGAACAGCTCCACGTAACGCTGGCGAAACTGGCGCCGCACCTCCGGCCTCAGCGCAAGCTCGCTCATCGGCAAAAGCTGAACTGAATCGCGCCGCGACGCCGTCCTCTGTGTGCCGGGGTCGAAGGCCCTGATCTGCTCCAGGGTGTCGCCGAAGAAATCGAGGCGCAAAGGTTCGCCGCCAGGCGGATAGAGGTCGAGAATGCCGCCGCGCACGGCATATTGCCCGGGATCGGTCACCGTGCCGGAGCGCGCATAGCCGGACATCTCCAGCCGCTCGATCAGGCTCTGCATGCCGATGGCATTGCCTGGCTGAAGCGCGAGGCTCGCGCCGGCGATGAAGTCGCGCGGCGGCACGCGTTGGACGGCAGCATTGACCGTGGTCAGAACGATCAAGGGCTTCTTCTCGCCAGGCTCGCGCTGCGCAAGCTCGGCAAGCGTGGCGATCCGGCGGGCGATCGTCTCGGCATTCGGCGCCACCCGGTCGTAAGGCACGCCGTCCCACGCCGGAAAGCTGAGCACTTCGACATCCGGCGCGAAAAACGGGATCGCCTCCTCCAAAGTCGCGAGGCGGTTGCCGTCGCGGGCGACATGCAGGATCGGCGCATCAGCCGCCCGCGCGACCTCGGCGAGCAAGAACGCGTCGAGACCCTCCGGCACGCCGGATGCGACCGCGCGCGAACCGCTCAACAGGCGCTCGACGGGCAAAGAAGACTTAGGCCGGAGAGACATCGTGGTGGAAGGTCGGTCAGTCGGTCGCGGTCAGGCCGTGAAAACGTCTCAGCCGTTCGATAAGTTCGTCAAGGTCCGGCTCGCCCAGCGAAAATCCTTCGAGCACACAGCTCTCGATGGCGGGATCGGGCGTTTCGATCAGGCGTTCGAACACGGCGATCTCGCTTGCGTTCATGCTATCGAGCACGCGTTCAGCGAAGCGGCCGAGCAGGAAATCCATTTCCTTGGTGCCGCGATGCGTCGCCCGCCACAGGGCCCGGCGGCGGCGCATGCCGAGATCGCTGGACATCAGGCTGCTTTCCAGTGCCGCATCTTGTGGGTTAGAGCGAGCGTGCGCACTCTGTCAAGGATTCGGAACGCGCCTGACCCGGCCTGATGGCCGCAGAAGCGGAAAAACCTCATGCGCCCCACCCGGTTAGCACCGCTGTTTGCCACCGTGCGCTCGTTGAAAGGCGTGGGGCCCAAGGTCGAGGGGCTGCTCAATAAGCTTATCGCGCCGCGGCACGAAGGCGCGCATGCGCGGGTCGTCGACCTGCTTTGGCATTCGCCAGCCTCGGTGATCGACCGGCCGATCACCCCGCGCATCGCCGAGGCGCGGATCGGCGAGATCGCCACCTTGGAAGTCACCGTAGCGGAGCACCGGCCGGGCGGCGGGCGAAGGCATCCAGGCCCGCGCGCCCCTTATCGCGTGCTGGTGGAGGACGGGGCGGGAGCCGCGCTGGAGCTTGTCTATTTCAATGCCGATCCTGCTTATCTCAAACGGCTGCTGCCGATTGGCAGCAAGCGGCTGATCTCAGGCAAGCTCGAAGCCTATGACGGCTGGCTGCAAATGCCGCATCCCGATCATGTGGCTCCGGCGGATGCGAATGGCGGCGCCGCGCTTCCCTTGCACGAGCCGGTCTATCCGCTCACCGCAGGTCTCACCAATAACGTGCTGCGCAAGGCGGTCGGCGAGGCCCTGAACCTGGTCCCTTCCCTACCGGAATGGATCGATGCGGAGCTGCTGGCGCGAAACACTTGGCCAAATTTCGGCGAAGCGATCGCCAAGCTGCATGCGCCGGAAGGCGAAGCCGATCTCCTGCCCTCGACGGCGGCGCGGGCGCGGCTTGCCTATGACGAGCTGCTCGCCAACCAACTTGCGCTTGCCGTGATCCGCGCGCGGCTCAAGCGGCGGGCCGGGCGGCGGCTTGCCGGCACCGGCAAGATCCGCAAAGCCAATCTCCACGCCCTGCCCTTCGCTCTTACGGGCGCGCAGCGCCGCGCACTTGCCGAGATCGATGCGGACTTGGCGAGCGAACATCGCATGTTGCGGCTGCTGCAAGGCGACGTCGGCAGCGGCAAGACGGTGGTGGCACTGCTCGCCATGGCAGGCGCCGTGGAAGCCGGCGCGCAGGCGGCCTTGATGGCACCGACCGAGCTGCTGGCGCGCCAGCATTTCGCCACGATCAGCGGCTTCGGAGCGAAGGCAGGTTTGCGCGTCGCGTTGCTGACCGGCCGCGAGCGGGGGCGCGAGCGCACGGAGATCGTGGAGGCGCTGAAGGACGGCCGCATCGACATTCTCATCGGAACGCATGCTTTGTTTCAGGAACACATCGTCTTCAAGGATCTCGGCCTCGTGGTGATCGACGAGCAGCACAGATTCGGCGTGCATCAGCGGCTGGCCTTGCAGGCCAAGGGAACCGGCGCGGGCGCGGAGCTCCTGGTGATGACGGCGACGCCAATCCCGCGCACGCTCCTCCTGACGAGCTATGGCGACATGGACGTGTCGCGGCTCGACGAGAAGCCGCCGGGGCGCAAGCCGGTGGCAACCCGCACCGTGCCTCTGGAAAGACTCGGCGAGGTAGTGGAGGGCATCGCCCGCGCCGCCAAAACCGGCGCGCAGGTTTATTGGGTCTGTCCGCTGGTCGCAGAGTCGGAGCTGCTCGATATCGCCGCGGCCGAGGCGCGTCACGCCGAACTTCGCGCCAAGTTCGGCCACTCGGTCGGGCTGGTGCATGG
The DNA here is from genome assembly GCA_052039105.1 of Methyloceanibacter sp. GTDB lineage: Bacteria > Pseudomonadota > Alphaproteobacteria > Rhizobiales > Methyloligellaceae > Methyloceanibacter. The sequence continues at coordinate 10,436 of JBQGDO010000064.1, read as the reverse complement.
CCGGCTCGCCGGCAAGGACAAGGACCAAGTCATGCAGGATTTCGCCTCGGGCACGCTCTCGATCCTGGTGTCGACCACGGTGATCGAGGTCGGCGTCGACGTGCCGAACGCCTCGATCATGGTCATCGAGCATGCCGAGCGGTTCGGGCTGGCCCAGTTGCATCAGTTGCGCGGCCGGGTCGGGCGCGGCGCCAAGGAAAGCTCCTGCATCCTGCTCTACAAGCAACCCTTGTCGGAGCCGGCGCGCGAGCGGCTCAATGTCATGCGGCAAACCGAGGACGGGTTCGTCATTGCCGAGGAAGATTTGCGCCTGCGCGGCGGCGGCGAGGTGCTCGGCACGCGGCAGAGTGGCTTGCCAGCCTTCCGCGTCGCCTCGCTCCCCGCGCATCAGGCGCTGCTCGAAGCGGCGCGCGATCAGGCGCGGCTCGTTCTCTCGCGCGACCCGGAACTGCAAGGTTCCGACTCGGACAAGCTCAAGCTGCTGCTCTATCTGTTCGAGCGGGACGACGCGGTAAAGCTGATGCGGGCGGGCTGAGTGCGACCTAGACGACCGGCTCTTCCTCGGGAACCGGCTTCTTGGCTTTGGCCTCGTCCACGAGCTTCTTCAGCTTGTCTTGCGGCGGGGTAACGAGGCCGGCCGAGACCACCATCTTGGCGCCGTCCTCGATGCTCATGTCGAGCAGGGTGACGTCCTTGGCGGGCATGAACATCACGAAACCCGTGGTCGGATTCGGCGCGTTCGGCATGAACACGGTCATCATCGCTTCGCCGTTACCGATCTTTTCCTTCACCTCCCCCGGCGGATCGCCGGAGATGAAGACCAGCGCGAAAAGCCCTTTGCGGGGAAACTCGATGACGCCGACCCGCTTGAAGGAGTGTCCGGAGCTGGAAAAGATCGTCTGGAAAATCTGCTTCAGCAGGCGGTAGACCCCGCGGACCACCGGCATGCGGTCGAGCATCATCTCGCCGTAGCTGACGATGGTGCGCCCGAACAAATTGGCGGTGAGCGCGCCGATGACGATCAGCGCCAGAATGCCGACGATCAGGCCGACGCCCGGCACGTTATAGGGAATGTAGGTCTCGGGCAGATAGGCCTTGGGGATGAGCGGCTTCACCCAGCCGTCCACCAGGTTGATGAACCACCATACGACATAGATGGTGATGGCCACCGGACCGACGACGATCAGGCCGGTGAGGAAATAGCCGCGCAGCCGCGCGCCGAGATGCGAGGAATGCGGCTCGTCGGTGCCGAGCAGCGCGAGCGGCTGCTGGAGCGGATCGGTCTCCGCTCCCTTCTCCTTCTCCGGCCGTGTCGCTGGCTTATCCTTGTTCTTCATCGCGCCTTCATGCCGATCCACTCTCGCCTGCTCCTGCACCGCAATAGCTACCCATTGCGCCGCCATAACTCCGCATTGCACCGCGTTTCGCGATGCGCCTTAGCACATCCTCATTGCAGATGTGAGGTGGCTTGATTACGCGGGACGCGGGCCAAGCCTCGACGCCGCACGCGACGATCAGCGCTCATTGCTCAGCGGGCGAACAATCGATCCCGCTTCGCTTCAACGCATTGCAGACTCTAAGGCTTTCCGCCTTGTCCGGGAAGGGGCCGATGCGCAACGCGTAGAACGTGCCGAAATCGCCGATCTCAACGCGCTCGATGGCGGGTTGAATCCCGGGCAGATTTTGCGCCTGCGACACCTGTTTCCACAGCGCCTTGGCCTCCGCCTCGGAGCGGCTGGTCGCAAGTTGCAGCCGGTAATTGCCGCCAGGCGCCGCGGGCGCGGCGGCCGGCTGTGCCTGCGGGGTGGCCTCTGAGCTACGGTTAAACAGGCGCGTCCAGCGGCTGCCGCCTTCACTCGGCGCGGCCGACGCTACCTCCGTCTCGGTGGTGGCCGACCAGCCCGAGGCGGGCGCGGCTGCCGGTGCAGGCCGCCTCACCTGAGTTGTCTCCGCCGGCGCGGGCGCCGGCGCAGGGGTCGGAGCGGCGGCCGGTGCAGCCTGCGGTGTGCTCGGCGCGTCATCGGAGGAATCCGTGAGCGAGCCGAACCAGCGCGTGAGGCGGTTGCCGCCACTGCTGCTGGATGACGGCTGCGCCTCGTCGGCGACGGAGGCGCCCCATCCGCCTGGTGAAGCGGCGGCCGTGCGTGTCGGCGGCTCCGCTTGCTGAACCGGCTCGGCGCGCCGGGCACCCGCAATGCTCGATTCTTCGGGCCGTATCTCGGTGGAGAAGGCGGCAATACCGGCTGTCCCGGCGGGAATGCCGCCGCCTTCGGCAACGAGGGTTTCGACCGCGCTGCTGCCGCCAAGCTTGCGCGCCGCGGCAAGCTGCGCTTCGCCTTCTTGGCTCAGACCGGCAGCCTGGTAAGCCAGCCCGCGATTGACCAGAGCCTTGACGCGGTCGGCCTCCGGCAGGCCGAGCCAGATTGCGGCCCCGAGATCCGCCGCAGCGCGGGCCGACTCACCCATTTTGCGGTAGGCAAGCCCCCGGAGATACAGCGCCCTGGCGGCCTCGCCCGGCGAAACGCCGTCAGCGTTGATGGTAGCTGAAAGCTGGCGGACGGCGGCGTCGTATTTACCGGCGGCAAGCGAGGCGGCACCGTTCTTGAGCCCGTCGCTTTCGGCATGAGCGCCAGCACAAATTGCCAGTGCAGCGCCGAACATCATGGCGCGCGGAAGAAAGCGCCCCCCGAAAGCAAGACGGCGCGGCCGGAAAGACTTCCGTTGATCCGCCATGTCCTTGCTCAACCAGTAAAATCGGGCAAATCCGAGGCTTATTCTATTCCACGGTCACCGATTTGGCGAGGTTGCGCGGCTGATCGACGTCGGTGCCCATGAACACCGCCGTGTGGTAGGCGATCAGCTGCACCGGCAGCGCATAGACCAGCGGCGCCACGAAACGGTGCACCGGCGGTACGGGCAAACAGGTGGCGAGGGCGCAGCCGGTGCTCGACGGATCGGCATCGCTGATCAGCATGATCTGCCCGCCCCGCGCCGCCACCTCCTGCATGTTGGAAACGGTCTTGTCGTAGAGGTCGTCGCGCGGCGCGATGACGATCACCGGCATGTTCTCGTCGATCAGCGCGATAGGCCCGTGCTTCAGCTCGCCCGCGGCATAACCTTCGGCGTGGATGTAGGAAATCTCCTTCAGCTTCAGCGCGCCTTCGAGCGCGATTGGGTAGCTCGTGCCGCGGCCGAGATAAAGCACGTCACGCGCCTTGGAAAGCCGATGCGCCAGGGTCTCATACGGGCTTTCGTCCCGCAGCACGGTTGCCATGTGACGCGGCACCTCGCCGAGCGCCTTGACGAGCTCGGCTTCGAGCTCGGGCCCAATCACGCCGCGTGCCTTGCCGGCGGCGATGGCGAGGCAGGCGAGCACCGCGAGCTGGCAGGTGAAGGCCTTGGTCGAGGCAACGCCGATCTCGGGGCCGGCCAGCGTCGGCAGCACCGCATCGGACTCGCGCGCGATGGAGGATTCCCGCACGTTGACGATGGACAGGATGTGTTGGCCCTGCGCGCGGCAATACCGCAAGGTCGCGAGCGTATCGGCGGTCTCGCCGGATTGGGAGACGAACAGTGCACCACCGCCCGGATCGAGCGCCGTCTCGCGATAACGGAACTCCGAAGCGATATCGACATCGACTGGAAGCCGGGCCCACCGCTCGAACCAATATTTGGCGACGAGGCAGGCGTAAAAGGCGGTGCCGCAGGCCGAAAGCGAGAGCCGGCTGAGCTTGGCGAAGTCGACCGGAAGCGCCGGGATGTCAACCTTATTGGTGGCGAGATCGACATAGGCGGCGAGTGTGTGGCCGATCACCTCCGGCTGCTCATGGATCTCCTTGGCCATGAAGTGGCGGTGATTGCCTTTGTCAACCATGAGCGCGGTGGCGAGCGAGCGGGTTACGGCACGCTCCACCGCTCTGCCGCTGCGATCGCGGATGGCGATGCCTTTGCGCGTGAGCACCGCCCAATCCCCGTCTTCCAGATAGACGATCGAGTCGGTGAATGGCGCAAGCGCGATGGCATCCGAGCCGACATACATCTCGCCGTTACCGAAGCCGATGGCCAGCGGGCTGCCTTGCCGCGCCACGATCATCAGATCGTTGTACCCCCGGAAGATCATGGCCAGCGCGAACGCGCCTTGCAGGCGCCTCAACGCGTTGAACGTGGCCCGCACGGGATCGTTGCCGGCTTTCAGCTCCTGCGTGATGAGATGAGCGATGACCTCCGTGTCGGTGTCGCTGGTGAACACGGCACCGTTGCCTGAAAGCTCGTGCTTCAGCTCGCGGAAATTCTCGATGATGCCGTTATGCACGACCGACACGAGGTCGGTCATATGCGGGTGCGCATTGGCTTCCACCGGCTTGCCGTGGGTGGCCCATCGCGTATGGCCGATACCCGTGTCGCCGGGCAGCGGGTCGCGCCTCAAGAGTTCCTCGAGATTGCGCAGCTTGCCCTCGGCGCGGCGGCGGCCGAGCTGGCCGTTATACACGGTGGCGACACCCGCGGAATCGTAGCCGCGATATTCGAGGCGCTTCAGCGCATCGACTAGCTGTTCGGCAACCGGACCTTTGCCGAGAATGCCAACGATGCCGCACATGCTCCCCTACTCCCTCGCGCCCTTGTTACTCATAAAACGGCACCTTCCGGCGTCGCAACTCACGCCCTGTGTCTAGCTATTTCCGCCGTCCTTGGACTTGCCCTTGCGCCGGGCGCGCAACTTGGCGGCCCAGCCCGGACGTTCTTCCTGCGGTGCGCGGGTCAACGCCAATGCATCAGCCGGCACGTCCTTCGAGATGACGCTGCCGGAGCCGACATAGGCGCCCTCGCCGATCTTCACCGGCGCCACCAGCGAAGAGTTGGAACCGATGAAAGCGCCGGCGCCGATCTCGGTGCGATGCTTTTCGACGCCGTCATAATTGCAGGTGATGGTGCCGGCCCCGACATTAGCGCGAGCGCCTACGCTGGCGTCGCCGATATAGGTGAGGTGATTCACCTTGGCTCCCTCGCCGATCTCCGCCTGCTTGATCTCGACGAAGTTGCCGACATGCGCGTCACGGGCGAGATCCGCGCCCGGTCGCAGCCGCGCGAACGGGCCGATCGTGGCACCCTCCCCGATGCGCGCCGCTTCGATATGGCAGAAGCTCCTGATGGTGACGCCGTCTGCGATGCCGACCTTGGGGCCGATCACCACGTGCGGCTCGATCACCACGTCCTTGCCGATCACCGTGTCGTGACTGAGGAACACCGTCTCAGGCGCGCGCAAGGTCGCGCCTTCCGCCATGGCCCGCGCACGCAAGCGCTTCTGCATCAGAGCCTCCGCCTCGGCCAGCTCGGCACGCGAGTTCACGCCGAGAACCTCTTCTGAGTCTGACGTCACCATGCGTGTCTCCAGCCGGTCGCCGCGAGCGAGCGCGACAGTGTCGGTGAGGTAGTATTCGCCCTTGGCGTTGTCATTGCCGATCCGGCCAAGCAGATCGAGCAAGGTTTTGCCGGAGCGGAAGCCCATCAGGCCGGAATTGCACAAGGTGATCGCGCGCTCTTCCGCGCTCGCATCCTTTTCCTCGCGGATACCGATCAGTCGCCCGCGCTCATCAAGCAGAAGCCTTCCGTAGCCCGTTGGCGTCGGCGTTTCGAAGCCGATCACGACAAGATCCGCTCCGGATTGAAGCTCGCGACGCAGTTTGCCGATCGTCTCCGATTTCAGCAACGGCGTGTCGCCGTAGAGAACGAGCACCTCGCCGTCGAAATCCTCTAGAGCTTCGCGCGCGGCCTTGACCGCGTCCGCGGTGCCGAGCTGCGCCTCCTGAACGAAAATGGACGCCTTGGGATCGAGCGCGGCCGCTGCCATGCCCACCTCATCCATCCCGGGCCCAATGACGATAGCAAGTCTACCGAGCCCCGCAGACCTCGCCGCGCTGACGACGTGCGCAAGCAGAGTCGCCCCGGCAAGGGTGTGCAACACCTTGGGCCGGTCGGACTTCATCCGCGTGCCTTTGCCCGCGGCAAGAATGATGGCGAGAGCCGGGTTTTCCGTCATGCCTTCGCTTTGGATCGCCTGCCCTTGTCAGGTCCTGGACGCCTGATCATCGCGTTGACCGCTCCTGAGGCAAAGCGCCGAATCGTCGCTCAGAATACCTAGACCGGCGACCTGTCTAGTCCAAAGGCCGCGCTTGAGCCATATCTCAATGGCGCAACGGTCGGCTCGCCAGTGTCAGGGAAATTGACCGAACAACAAGAGCAAGGCATCCTCGTTCTCCGGGGCGCGGCGCCGTTTTCTGCATAGCCTTATTGGCGTCGTTTTTGCGCCCGATTTTTTTCGACGGGGAGGGTCGAAGGCCCATGGCTCGGCATCGCCGCACAGGTTCACGGAATTGGGCGCGGGGAATACTCGCCACGTTCTGGATTCTCCTGGCCGGCGTCTCAGGCCTGTATCTGTTCACCGCCTTCACCGATCCCACGCTTGGCGGCCAATTGGTCAGGCTCGGACCCATCGCGTCGGGTGAGACGACCTCCTCCGTCGCCGGCGGCGGCGGCCGCGAGCTTGCCGAGATCAAGGCAACCCTGCGCGAGCTGACCCAGCAGGTGGCGGCGCTTAGTGCGCATTTGAAGCTCGACGTCACCGAGGCGCCCTCCGCTTCCGAGCCTGAAGCCGAGGCCAAGTCTGAACCTGAGCCCGAGCCCGCGCCAGAAATCGCCGCGGCACCGCCGGCTTCGCCGGCTCCGGCCGAGGCACCGGCCGCCGAGCAAGCCGAGACCCCTGCGGCGATTGAGACGCCTGAGCCCGAGCCAAAGCCGGTCGAGCAAGCCGCGGTGGAAGCGCCGTCTCAGGCGGCCGCGCCGGCACAAGAGCCGGAGCCTGCGCCCAAGCCCAGCGAGCCGCCGTCCGTTGTGGTCTCGCCGATCCCGCCGCCGGAAGAGCCGCACGTGGCCGCTGCCGAGCCGGCTGCACCCGCTTCGCCCCCGGCTCCGGCAGAGGAGATGCAAAGCCCGGCGCCCCCCTCGGAGGCAAAAAGCTCCGAACCCGCCTCCCCCGAACCGGCGCCTTCGGTCACCGAGAGTGCGGCCTTGGACCCCATCGCGTTGCCGCCCGCCGCAAATGACGGCTCGACCCGCTACGGCATCGAGATCGGCGCGGTGGAAAAACAGGACGGCTTGCGACCCTTGTGGCGGGAGTTCCTGACTAACCATGCCGCGCTGGTGGCAGGGCTCCAGCCACGCCGCGTGCTTGCACCGGATAAGAAGTGGCGGCTGATCGCCGGCCCCTTCTCGAGCGCGGTAGAGGCCGAGCAGGCCTGCGCGCTATTCAAGAAGGCGTCGCGGCCCTGCGAGGCCACGGTCTATGCGGGCGACTCGCTGTAGGTCACTCGGCGGGTGGCGACGGTTGCTGCGCGTGCACGACCGGTTTGGCTTTGGCCAAATGCGCCGGCGCGACCACGACATGCTTTCCATTTTGAATTTGCGTCAGAACCGCCGGCTTGGCCATGTTGCGGCCGGCTGAATCGAATTTGATGGGTCCGTAGAAAGTTTCGAGCTCGGTCGCGGCGATTGCGTCTCGCACCGCCTCCGGATCCAGGTTTTGCGCCCGTTTGAACGCATCGGCGAAGACCTGCACGGCTGCCGCCGATTGTGCCGCCTGCGACGGCGCCTCATATTGATAGGTCTGCTCGAAGGCCTGCGCGAAATCTTCGGCCGTGCCAAACAGTTCGTCTTTGTAATCCAGCGAGCGGTGCCATTGATCGCCGCAGAAGACACGCTCGCCGGCGTCGCCGAACCTCTCGGCGATCTGCGCCGCGGCACAATGGGTCATGGCCACGATCGGCACCTCGATCTTCTGTTCCCGCATCTGTGTCACGGCGGTAAGCGCCCCTTTTTCCTGACCGGAGATCACCAGCACGTCGGGCCGCAACATCTTCACTCTGTGCAAGGTTGCCGACATGTCGTCGACGTCGGGCGGCAGTTGATCGTCGATCACGATCATCATGCCATGACGGCGAACCTCTTCGAGCACGCCGGAGCGCACATCTTGCGCCAAGGCGCTGCGCTCCATGGCCAGGGCAATTTTCAGCGTTTCCTTGCTGCTGCCGAGCGCCTCAGCCTGCTCGGCGGCCAGATGAACGGCAGAGACAAGATACTGGTCGGCGGTCGAAACCACGGTGAAGACATGGCGATACCCCTTGGCGAACAGGTCACGCTCCTCGCTTCCCGCCTGGATCATGGGGATTTTGTGTTTCTCCACCGCCGGGAGCATCGCCCTGGTCGGACCGGACCCATACGGACCGAGCAGAAACTTGACGCGATCTTGGGCAATGAGCTGCTCGGCAAGTACCGTACTGCGCGCGGGGTTCGACTGATCGTCGTAGTAGCGCACGACCAAGCGGTAGGACTTGCCGCGAACCCGCACCCCGCCCTTGTCGTTGATCGTGCGGACGGCGAGCTCATAACCGTTCTTGGTGCTGGTTCCGTGCGGCGAATATTTGCCGGTCAGGGACACGGCCGCGCCGAGGACGATCACATCTTCCGCGCCCGGCGCCTCGACGCCGGCGAAAAGGCATAGCGGCACGGCCAGTAGGCTTACTGGCCACAGTTGCGCAGGCCGCACGTGTAATTCCCCCGCCGCCAGGTCTGCGAATCGCTGTCAATGCAGACCTTACGCCGTGTCCGGCGTTTCATTCAATCTGGCGCACAATTCGCCATGCCGTAAAAGGTTCCGGCGTCTCCCCTCACGGGAAACGCGCGGCCGCCATGGGGACAGAGCGCACGCCTAAAGTTCGTCGGCGTTGAAGGTGTCGCAAGCCTCGAGCTTGCCGCTTTCGAAGCCCCGCTTGAACCAGCGCACGCGTTGGCCGGAGGAGCCGTGGGTAAACGCATCGGGCACGACATAGCCCGTCGTTTGCCGCTGGATACGGTCGTCGCCGATGGCGCTTGCCGCGTTGAGCGCCTCGTCGATGTCGCCCGGCTCGACGATGTTCCTGGTTTCGTCGGCCCGATTGGCCCAGACGCCGGCGAAGCAATCGGCCTGAAGCTCCATGCGCACCTGAACCGCATTGGCTTGGCGTTGTCCCATCCTGGCCTTCAAGGCCTCGACCTGCTCGGTGATGCCGAGCAAGGTTTGCACGTGATGGCCGATTTCGTGAGCGATCACGTAGGCTTGCGCGAAATCGCCGGGGGCGCTGAAGCGGCTCTTCAGCTCCTTGTAGAAATCGAGGTCGATATAGACCTTCTGGTCCAGGGGACAATAGAACGGTCCCATCGCGGCAAGTCCGGTGCCGCAAGCCGAACGCGTGGCGCCGCTGAACAAGACAAGCGTGGGGTCGCTGTAGCGTTGGCCGTAGCGCGCCAGTAGGTCATTCCAGACGTCTTCGGTGGACCCAAGAACCACGGCGACGAAGCTCTTGAGGTCGTCGGTGCTCGTCGTTCGGGGACGCTGGATCTGTGGGCCGCTTTCGCCGCCCGGAACTGGAAAGGTCGTGGCGTCCGGGCGCGATTGTGGCAAGCGGACGTCGGGGAAGGTGATCACCTCGCCACCCGGCTTGCCGCCTTGAAGGATCACACTCGGATCGACACCGAAGAATAGCATCAGGCCGAGAATGATGAGCAGGCCGACAAGCCCGATACCGCCGCCGCGTCCGCCACTGCCGCCGCCACTCGGAAAGCGCATCCCGCCGCCCGGAAAGGGAAAGCCGAACCCGCCCCGTTCGCCGCGGCGGTCCTCGATATTTTCGCTCTGCCTTTCGCCGCGCCAGCGCATCGTCATTCCTTTCAGCGGCGGACCGTTGCCTCGTTATTGTGCATGAGGCGCGAGCCGGCACAAGCGCCTGTCTCGGCCTGGAACTCCGCGGGCCAGGCCGGCGTTGTCCTAACGCGGGAGTCTGCGCGAAGCGCCATTTGGTGTGAAAGTGCGGCCGCAAATGCTTGTGCCTATTAAAAAGACTGACAAATAACCGTCAAAAAACTGCCACAGGCGGAAGGCATTCTGTTAGCTGCCCAGTTGTGTTCGGTCTGGGTCGGTAGTGCGTTCTGTGTAATGCGTACGAGCCCTGGCACTCCCCGCGCCGGGGCTCTTCTTTTTTGCGGAGCCCCGGCGCGCTCTTGCATAGACTTTCGGCATGCAAGCCAGGCTGCGCCAGCTTCCCGTCCGGACTCAGACTTTCGCCTGTGCCCTCCTTGCCGCATCGCTGATCGCGCCGGCGGCGGGCTTCAAGCTCCGCCCTGCCTTCGAGCTGTTTCCCGGCGCAGTCTATCTCGGCCTCATGGCATTTCCGGCATTTTTCGGCGACGGCACCTCCGCGCGGCCGGGTCCCGACCTTCAACTCGGCGCTTATGGCGGACCCGCCTACACCATGGCGAGTCCCCTCTCCTTCACTCAGCCCGGAGGGACCGATTTGCGGTTCGAGTCGATCCCCTGGGAGGGGCAACCCTTCAAGCCGCCGCCTTAT
>JBQGDO010000063.1:0-2267 GCA_052039105.1 Methyloceanibacter sp. | reverse complement strand
TGGCGCGGCGGTGCGCCGTGACGAGCCCGCGATAGGTGTTGTTCGACTTGCCCGCCGCGATGCCCTTGGAGATGATGCGGCTCGTCGTGTTCTTGCCGAGATGCAGCATCTTGGTACCGGAATCGACCTGCTGGTGGCCGTTGGAAATGGCGATCGAGTAGAACTCGCCGCGCGAATTGTCGCCGCGCAGGATGCAGCTCGGATATTTCCAGGTGATGGCCGACCCGGTCTCGAGCTGGGTCCAGGAAATCTTCGCGTTCCGGCCGCGGCAATCGCCGCGCTTGGTGACGAAATTGTAAACGCCGCCGCGGCCGGCGGCGTCGCCCGGGTACCAGTTCTGGATGGTCGAATACTTGATCTCGGCGTCATCGAGCGCGACCAGCTCGACCACTGCGGCATGCAGCTGGTTCTCGTCACGCATGGGCGCGGTGCAGCCTTCGAGGTAGCTCACATAGGAGCCCTTGTCGGCGATGATGAGGGTGCGCTCGAACTGACCGGTTTTGCGCTCGTTGATGCGGAAATAGGTCGAGAGCTCCATCGGGCAGCGCACGCCCGGCGGCACGTAGACGAAGGAGCCGTCGGAGAACACCGCCGAGTTGAGGGTGGCGAAGAAATTGTCGGAAACCGGCACGACGGTGCCGAGGTATTTCTTCACCAGCTCGGGATGCTTCTGCAGCGCCTCGGAGATCGGGCAGAAGATCACACCAGCCTTGGCGAGCTCGGCCTGGAAGGTGGTCGCAACCGAGACCGAATCGAACACCGCGTCGACCGCCACGCGGCCGTAGCCGTTGCCCCCTGCGTCCTCGCCCTCCCCCGCGGGCTTCTCGATGCCCAGCAGCGCCTCCCGCTCGCGCAGCGCAATGCCCAGCTTGTCGTAGGTCTTGAGGATCTCGGGGTCGATCTCGTCGAGCGACTGCGGCCTCTTCTTGGGTGCCGAGTAGTAATGGATGTTCTGGTAGTCGATCGGGTTGTAGCTCACGCGCGCCCAGACCGGCTCGCGCATGGTCAGCCAGCGGCGATAGGCATCGAGCCGCCACGCCAGCATCCACTCGGGTTCGTTCTTCTTCGCCGAAATGAAGCGGACGATATCTTCGGAAAGCCCCTTCGGGGCCTTGTCGGATTCGATGTCCGTGACGAACCCGTACTTGTATTGGTCGACGTCGAGACGGCGGACGCGTTCGACGGTCTCTTGTACGGCCGGCATTCTTCCCTCCGCTGCGGTTTCAAGGACCGCGGGTTGGATCAGTCGGTTATGGTCGTGCTCGTATCTGGCGTGTCTTCACCCTCTTTGGCGCTTCACGCGGCGATGCGTTTGGACCTCTTCTTAACTAATGCTCCGGACACCCTAATCCAAGCTCGAACGAAGCAATCAACGTCCGATTCCGCCATTGTCGGGCCCAAGCTCACGCGCACCGCCGCCGGTGCGAGTTCCGCTGCAACGCCCATCGCGGCCAGCACGTGGGACGGCTGGACCTTGCCGGACGAGCAGGCGGCGCCCGACGACACCGCAATCCCTTCGAGATCGAAGGCGATGACGGCGGTCTCGGCCTTCATGCCTGGAACCGCAAACAGCGTGGTGTTCGGGAGCCGCTCGACCGCGGCACCGAAGATGACGACGTCGGGGGTCGCGGCCTTGAGCCCGGCCTCCAGCCGGTCGCGCAGCGCTGCGCTGCGGGAGCCTTCGGCCGCAAGCGCGGCGCGGGCGGCCGCTGCCGCAGCGCCAAAGCCGGCGATGCCTGGAACATTCTCGGTGCCCGCCCGCGCGCCTTGCTCCTGGCCGCCGCCCTTGATCAGAGGATCGGGCATCGCCACGGCGCCGTCGCGCTTGATCAGTGCGCCGACGCCCTTGGGCGCGCCGATCTTGTGGCCAGAAACGGTCAGAAGATCAGCGCCCAGAGCATTGATATCACATGGAATTCGACCAGCGCCTTGAACCGCGTCGACGTGCAGGAGCCCGCCCGCCGCATGGATCAGGCGCGCAACTTCAGAAACTGGTTGAACAATGCCCGTCTCGTTGTTGGCGAGCATGAGCGAAACCAGCACGCGGCCTCCGAGGGCAGCGAGCCGGCGCTCGAGCGCCGCCAAGTCGAGCTGCCCATCGCCGGTGACCGGCATCTGTTCGACGGCCGCCGCCGGAAAACGCCCGCCCGCGAGCACGGAAGGGTGCTCGATGGCTGAAACCAGCAGCCGATCCCGGGGCGCGGCGCGGGCTGCGCTTACCGGCGCGAGCGCCAGCACGTTGGCTTCGGTGCCCCCCGAGGTGAACA
>JBQGDO010000062.1:0-4306 GCA_052039105.1 Methyloceanibacter sp. | reverse complement strand
ACATCACTTGGCGAATGGGCGCCTCGACGCTGCTTTTGGGCGTCCGCGCGGGCGCGTCATCGGGCGCGGCATCCATCGCTCAAATATCTGAAATAACAAGAGAACTATTCCTAGCGTCGACGCGCGCGAGCGCCGTCCGGGCGCGATCGGAGGGCGCCCATCCATCGTCGGTCAGCGGAAAAGGTTCAAAAACGGAGCTGCGGCCCGATCGCGCCGAGTCCGGCGAGCAACACCTGTTCTCGGCGATCATCGGCCATCGATTCCCGGCGCCGGATTCGCCCCGACGCTTCGCCGAAGCTCCGCCAGGATGGCGGAGAGGATGGGATTCGAACCCATGATACGGCTTTAGACCGTATAACGGTTTAGCAAACCGCCGCCTTCAGCCACTCGGCCACCTCTCCGGCACCGAAAATCCGTATCGACCACGCCGGGACCGGTCAAGGACCGGGATGCCGACGAAACCGCGTGCTCCGTTTTGGCGGGCTCACAAATGCCGATAATATCGCGATATCGACCCGCATCCCTCGCGGCGGAACCTCGACACGACCATGCACCGATCGGATGACAGATGACGGACGTCGGGCGCCGCAAGAGCATTCCTCCGTCGGCGAGCGATGAGGCCGTGCGCCGCGCAATGGCCGCCATCCAGAGCGGCCGGCCCGACCAGGCGGAGGGCGTCGCCCGCGCTCTCCTCACCGGACAGTCGCGCCATCCGGCTGCGTTGCACGTTCTCGGGCTGGCGCTCCTTGCGCAACGGCGGCCGCGCGAGGCGATCGCGCCGCTCGAGGAGGCGGCCCGCGATCGCACGGATCCCGCCATCGAGACGCATCTCGCGATCGCGCTGCGGCAGGTCGGACGATCCGCGGATGCCGAGAGCTGGCTTGAGCGCGCCACGAGCCGGCGGCCGGCATTTGGACCGGCGTTTCGCGAGCTAGGTCTGCTGCTCTATTCGCTGCGCCGGCTCGCCGAGGCGGAGAGCGTGCTGCGGCGGGGGCAGGAGATCGCGCCCGCGCTGCCCGAATGGTCGGTGGTCCTGGGCGGCATTTTCCTCGAGCGAGGCGACCGCGCGCAGGCCAAGGTCGCCTTCGCCCAGGCGCTTGCGAATGCGCCGGGTCATCCGAGCGCGCTCTTCGGCCTGGGCAGCGCCCTGATGGACGAGGGCGAATTTGCGCCGGCAGCGGAGCGGTTCCGGCAGGCATTGGCGCGCGACCCGAGCTACACGCAGGCGCGGCTGAATCTGGGCCTTTGCCTGCTCGAGCTCGCGCGGTGGGACGAGGCCGTTGCGTGCTTGCGCGCCGCGGTCAAGGCGGCCCCGTCATGCTACGGCAAGGCGTTGCGGACGCTGGTCACGAGCGGTCACTCGCGCTTCTGGCTCAGGCCGAGCGCCGCCGCCAGATTTCTGCGACCCGACTCCTGATCTGCCGCTTGACTCACCGCTTGGGCGCCCGGAATTGCCGGCGATAGGTGCCGGGCTCGCGCGAGACCGCCGTAGCCGTCTCGCGCAGCCGTCGGGCCGCTTCGCCCTCGATGGTTTCGAAGCGCGCCGTCCAGCTGTCGCGCTTCAACGGCAGGCACTGGGCGACCGGCGTACCCTTCGCGAGCACGCCGTTGAAGTCGGGATCGCGCCAACGCGCCGGGAAGTGGATGAAATTGTCCCGGTAGCGGTCGGCATCGACCAGCCCGGTCAAGGTCACGAACGGCAGCTCGGGCCGGTTGATCGGATGCGTGACCAGGAGCGAATAGCCGGGCGGCAGCTCGATGGTCCAAAAATTGTTGAACTTGATGATGAAGCGGTCCTCGTCGAACAGCGGCGTTCCGACCACCTGGCTGCCATCGTGAAAGTCGATCGGCGAGCGCGGGTAGTTGGTGAACGCGCCGCCCGGAACCTCGCGATCCCAGGAGAACGCGCCGTCCTCGACTTTGACATCGGCGACAAGTGGGATGAGAAAACCGCAGGTCATGGCATCGATGAAGGGCGGACACTTCTTGACGGTGAGCTCCTCCTCCTGCAGCACCGTGCTGAACGCCTTCGGCGGCATCGACTTGAACCAGTCCGGAAGCCCCAGCACGGCGGGCACCGGCCGGGGCAGGATCGCATCCAGCTCCGGCGGACAGCGGAAGGTGATGGTCATCGCGTCCATTGCACTCATGGCCGTCCCCGCATCTAGTGTCCCGGTTCCGACGCTTGTACGCCTTTGCAGCACCTCCGTTTACAAGCGTCGGAACCAAGGGACACTAGCAACTATATGATTCTGGTGCGGCTTTGGATTTGACGTTCCTATGAAGGACTCGCGGCAACGCTGATAGGAACGTCAAATCCGCCGCACTATCGCGCGCGTTGATTGAACAGCACCGCGCGCACCTTCGGGTCCGTCACGTCGACATGAAAGGCGGCTTCGACCTTGACCGACAGGCCGCGCTTCACCGCCGGGCGCGCGAGCATGGTTTCGATCCAGCGCTTGACGTTGGGAAAGCCGCCGAGGTCATGGCCGTGGCGCTCGGCGCGGCTCGCCCAGCCGATGCAGGCGATGTCGGCGATGGAATATCGCCCGGCGATGAACTCCCGGTCCGCGAGCCGCCGGTTCATCACGCCGTAGATGCGGTGCATTTCGTTGCCGAAGCGCTCGATGGCGTATGGCAGCTTCTCGAGCGCGTAATTGCGGAAGTGGTTCGCCTCCCCGGCCTTGGGACCGAGATTGGCCATCTGCCAGAACAGCCACTGCTCGACTTCGACCCGCGCGCGCTCGTCCTTGGGGTAGAGCTTGCCGGTCTTGCGCCCGAGATATTGCAGGATCGCGCCCGACTCGAAGACCGAGATCGGCCTGCCACCGGGGCCGTGGTGGTCGACGATGGCGGGCATGCGGTTGTTGGGGGAGATTTCGAGGAACGCCGGCTCGAACTGATCGCCCCTGGAAATGTCGAGGGGGATCACGGCGTAGGGAAGCCCGCATTCCTCCAGCATGATCGTGATCTTCCAGCCGTTGGGGGTCGGCCAGTAGTAGAGATCGATCGGCTTCTTGCCGGCAGCGCGGGCGGCCTTCTTGACGGGCGCCGAAACGGATCCGGTCTTGCGCTTGACGGCTTTCTCTCGGCTCAGCGGGCTGGCGGTGCGGGCCATGCTGGAGGCTCCCCTGAACGACAGGACGGCACCGGTCGTTTAAGTCCGCCTCGGCGCAAGCGCAATCGGCACCGGTCGAGCAAATGACTATCTGAAAAAGTCGCCCGCCAAGGGCGCCATTAGGGCTTCATGTCGGCCCTCGGCGCCGGCGGAGCCCCGTCAAAGCACCGAGGGCGTCGGCGAGAGGCCGGGTCTCCAAGACCGCGGGCAGAAGCGTCTGCCGCAGCGGGGCGCGGGAATATTCCGTTCGCCCCTTCCTCATTCGTCGCGCGCAAGCGCGAAACCGATGAAGCTCGAAGCCCTGTCTCGCCGACGCCCTCTGTCGTCGAGCGGAGCCGGCGGTGTCGAAGCACGATCGCGATGCGCTCACCGCTCCTCGACTCGCGCCGGCTCGTTTGACGCAGTCATCGACGTCGTACGAAGTCGAAGACTGGGAAGCAGCGCGTAGTTACTTCTTCTTCCGGCGCTTGGTCTTCTTTGCGCCCTTCTTTGCCGCTGACTTCGTCTTCGTCTTTCGCTTCTTCGCCATGCTGCCCTCCTAGCCATGAGTGAGTGGCGATATCGTCCAGTGCCCGCGGGGATCGCGAACACTGCTTCCGAATTACTACAGCGCGGCAAAAAAACCAGTGTTTTTGCATAATCAAGCGTGTTCGCGCGGCGATCGACACCACATGTTGCGTTGCGCGGATCGTATTCGGCCTGCGCTACGCGCGACGCGATGCGAGCGAGCAATGCTGCGCGCGAGATCGCACCGCATCTTCGAAAACGCTGATGAAATATGGCGTTTCGAGCCGTTCGTGGTTTTGACGAGCGTGCAGCGCGCGACACAGGCGCGCGGCGCGCGCACGCGCGGAAACGGCCGCAACGAGCCGTTAATCATATCGAGCAAACTTGTGCAAAAATTTTTCCCGCGAGGGGCTCGCAACCGTGCTCGGAGCCGCCGGATCCCGCACGAATCGACCGAATCGCTTCAGGTGATTCGCCCGAGACAGATGACGGAGGCGGACGACGGAGGACGGAAACGAAGATCAACGAGCGGAAAAATTCGCGGCTTCGCTCTGTCGTCCGCCCTCCGTCGTCCGCCCTCCGTCTTCAAATTCCGAGCTTGCTCCTGACGAGATCGTTGACGGCTTTCGGGTTGGCTTTGCCGCCCGACGCCTTCATCACCTGACCGACGAACCAACCCGC
>JBQGDO010000061.1:0-5244 GCA_052039105.1 Methyloceanibacter sp. | reverse complement strand
CGCGCACTTCCGGCGCTTCGCCCAGAATGAAATTGCCGTCCGGCGTGAAGCTTTCCGGGCCGTTGATGAATTCCTTGATGCCGGCCGTCTCCATCGCCGGCACGCGCCCCGCCGCAAGCTCGAGCAGCGGCTCGAAATGATCGAGATCGCTGTCGAGCAACTGGAATTCGAACTTCTCGGGGAAGCCGTCGATCGCCCAGGGGATCGGATTCGATTCGTAGCCGCCCATCACCAGCCCGCCGACTTCTTCCTTCCAATAGGTCAGCCGGTCCGGGTCGCGCAAAGTCGGCAGGTTCGACGTCACGCCTTCGATGGCCTCGGTGATCAGATATTGGTGCTGCACCGAGACGAGCGGGATATTGACGCCCGCCATGCGGCCAAGCTCGCGCGACCATTGGCCGGCGCAGATCACCAGTTTATCGCAAGCGATCCGGCCCTTGTCAGTGACGACAGCCCGCACGCGCCCGTTTTCCACCTCGATGCCGATGACCGTCACGCCTTCGGCGATGGTGACGCCGCCCATGCGCGCTCCCTTGGCGAGCGACATGGTGATGTCGGAAGGAGAGGCCTGGCCGTCGGTCGGCAGGAAGGCAGCGCCAACCACATCGTCGACCTGCATCAGGGGCCACAATGCCTGCGCCTCTTTCGGGGTAAGCAAATGCATTTCCAACCCGAACGACGTTGCGGTGGTCGCCTGCCGCTTGACCTCGGTCCACCGCTCCTGATTGCAGGCGAGCCGCAAGCCGCCATTGCGCTTCCAGCCGGTCGCGAGGCCGGTTTCCTTCTCCAGCCGGTTATAGAGATCGACGGAATAGCCGAGCAACTGCGTGATGTTGGCGCTGGTGCGCAATTGTCCGACGAGGCCCGCGGCATGCCAGGTCGAGCCTGAAGTCAGCTTCCCGCGCTCCAGGAGCAGCACGTCGGTGAGCCCCATCTTGCCGAGATGATAGGCCACCGAGCAGCCGACGATGCCGCCGCCGATGACGATGATCTTGGCGGAGGAGGGCAGTTCGCTCATGCGTCGTCCATGTCTTGAAAGGCGGAGTAAGCGGCTTCGAAGCGCCGCAAATTCTCCGCCGTGTAGGCGCCATAGTCGAAATCGACGGTGGAATAGATCTCGGACACCATGCTCCACATCGTCTCGCGCAACAGCGAGGCCGCCGTCATTGCCGCGGCGCGCCGACGCAGCGCGTCGTCGACCGGTGTGCCGAAATAGAGGCTCAGCGCGGCTTCAGCCTGCTCGCGCGACAACTCGCTGTTCGAAGCAAGGCCGCCGAGATCGAACAGCGGCGAATTGAAGCCGGCATATTCCCAGTCGACCAGCCACAACCGCTTGCCGTCATCGATGAAATTGGCGGCAAGCAGATCGTTATGTCCGAATATCACCTCGATCGGACCGACTGCGAGTTCGAGCCGTGCGGCGCGCGCAAGCAGATCGGGCAGGAGAGGGGTGTGCCGGCTGCCGCCTTCGCTCAAGGTATGCCCATAGTCGCGCACCACATGGAACACCCAGAACATCGCCGCCGGCCCGCGCAAATGCAGCGGTATTTCGCGATGGCAGCGCCGCACCATGTCCACGAGACGCTCTAGATTGGCGGGATTGCGCACATCCTCCGGCATGAATGTGCGTCCCTCGATGAAGTCGAGCACGAGAATGCCGGGCTCTGCATGCACCACGCCGGGGCTGAGACCTGCGAGATGGGCGGCCCGGCTCGCGGCCACCTCGGTCGCACGCACGACCCCGTGCACGAGAATGTCGTCACCGACACGCACCACGTAGCGGCGCCCCGCATCCTCGACCTTGAAATTCTGGTTGGTGATGCCGCCGGCGAGCGGCTCGGGCGTGACGCGCCCGCGCCAGATCGGCAGCGCGGCGACGCGCGCGGCTGCGTCTTCCTTAGGGCTCACGCGTGCGCCCTCCCTGCCGGGCCGCGAGGCCGCGTGCGGCAGTTTGAATCAGCCGGTCGGCGATGATGGCGATCGCGGCGACGCAGAGCCCCGCCACCAGGCCGCGTCCCACGTCGGCCTTGGTCAGGGCGATATAGACCTCCTGGCCGAGATCGCGTGTCCCCACGAGCGCGGTAATCACCAGCATCGAGAGCGCGAGCATCACCGTCTGATTGATGCCGAGCAGAATAACGGGTGTCGCCAGCGGCAACCTGATCTTGGTGAGGAGCTGGAACGGTGTGCAGCCGGCGGCGGTGCCCGCCTCGATCAATGACGGCTGGACGTTGCGGATGCCATGTGCCGTGTAGCGCACGGCGGGCGCCAGCGCGTAGAGCACGATGGCGATCATGGCGGTGAAGTCGCCGACCCTGAACAGCATCACCACCGGAATGAGATAAACGAAGCTCGGCAAGGTCTGCAGCGTATCGATCACGGCCTCGAGCACGCGCCAGAAACGATCGTTAAGGCCGCCCAAAATGCCGAGCGGGATACCAATCATGGACGCGACGATCACCGAAATGCCGACCAGATAGACGCTCACCATCGCCTTCTCCCACTGCCCGTTGAAGGCGATGAACAGGGCGAGCGCCGCGACGAGCGCCGCCAGGCGCCAGCCGCCGAGACGCCAGCCGGCAAAGCCGAGCGCGGCGGTGACCAGCAGCCAGGTCTGCGCCACCATGAAGCGCTTGATCGGGATCAGCACATTGAGCAGCAGGGCGTTCTTGATCGCGTCGAGCGTGTCGAAGAAGTGGATGTTGATCCACTTCACCGCCTCGCCCCACCACGGCGCGGTCGAGATTTCCAGCGAGGCAGGATAGATCGCTACCGCCGGAACGAAGAGTCCGACACTGTAGGCAATCGCCGTGAAGGCCAGCAGCGCGAGCGCGAAGCGCCGGCCCTGTTCCTGGTCTTTGGCGGTTCGCCGCCGCGTCGCATAGGCCTGGCTCAACCTGTCGAGCGCGATCGCCAATACCACGATTGCCAAGCCCGCCTCGAGCCCGCTGCCGATATCGAGCCGTCGAAGCGAGGCCAGCACGTCATAGCCGAGCCCGCCCGCGCCGATCATCGAGGCGATGATCACCATGTTCAGCGAGAGCATGATGACCTGGTTGACACCGACCAGGAGCTGCGGCCGCGCCGCGGGCAGCATCACCTTGAACAGCATCTGCCGCCGCGTGGTCCCCGCCATGGTGCCGTATTCCACGATCTCGTCGGGCACCCCTTCGAGCGCCGTCATGGTCACGCGCACCATCGGCGGCATGGCGTAGATCACCGTGGCGATCAGCGCCGACACCGGTCCGAAGCCGAACAGGAACAGGATCGGAATGAGATAGGCGAAGATCGGCACGGTCTGCATCAGGTCGAGGATCGGCTCCATGATCCGCCGTGCCAGCGGGGATCGATAGCCGAGGATGCCGAACAGCATGCCGCCAATGACGCCGAGCGGCACGGCGATGGCGATTGAGGCAAGCGTGGTCATGGCGCTCGCCCACTGCCCGAACACCGCGAGATAGAGGAACGCGCCGCCCGCGAGCAGGGCGAGGCGCGTCCCCCCAAAGCGATAGCCGAGGGCCGCGGCAATGCCGACCACGGCGACCCATGGCAGGGGCGGGGCAAGCTGCACTGCCGTCGATCCGCTGCCGCGGAGTACACCGGTCGAGAAGATCGAGGTCGCGGCGGTCAGAGGCACCGACAGAAAGTCGCTGATCGCGCGCGTCGCCTCACGGAAAGTGAACAGGCCGAAGGTGGCGTCGTTCACCAGCCATTTCATGAAATTGGAGATGGCCGTGTCCAGTCCGAACCGCCATTGTGGCGGGACCTCGCGCATCCAGCCCGGAATCGTCTCGGGCAGCGCGAACGAAACCAGCGCCAGCGCGGCAAAGCCGATCCAAATCGCGCTCGCCGCCGATATCCTGATACCGGGCGAACGGTCGCCTACCGCGACAGCCGCCGTCATGACGCCTCCGTGCCGCCGACCAGCACCGCCATGACCGCCGCGCGATCCACCACGCCAACCACCTTGCCGTCGGCGTCGTGCACCGCGAAGGCGCCGGATGCGGCCTCGACCTCCTTGGCGAACTCAGCCACTTTGCGGTCCGCGGGGATGCTGCCGGAAATCGCCTCGCCGTTCCTTTGCGCCCGGGCGATGGCGCCCGCCGACAGAATCTTGGCGCGCGGCGCCTCGCGGGTGAACTCGGCCACATAATCGTCGGCGGGCGACAGCACGAGTTTCTCCGGCGTGCCGGTCTGGATGATGCGTCCGTCCCGCATGATGGCAATGCGGTCGGCGAGCCGGATCGCCTCGTCGAAATCGTGGGTGATGAACACAATGGTCTTATGCAGCACCGATTGCAGCCGCAGGAATTCGTTCTGCATCTCGCGCCGGATCAGGGGATCAAGCGCGGAGAACGGCTCGTCGAGGAACCAAATGTCCGGGTCGGTGGCGAGCGAGCGGGCGATACCGACCCGCTGCTGCTGCCCGCCGGAGAGTTCCTGCGGCAGATTGTGCTCGCGGCCCTTGAGACCGACCAGCGCGGTCATTTCTCGCGCCCGCGCCTCGCGCTCAGTGCGCGGCACGCCCTGAATCTCCAGTGGGAAGGCGACATTGTCGAGCACGGTGAGATGCGGCAGCAGCGCGAAATGCTGAAACACCATGCCCATCTTGTGGCGCCGCAGCTCGATCAGTTGCTTGGGCGTGGCCTTGAGCAGGTCGCGCCCGGCGAACATGACTTCACCGGCGGTCGGCTCGATCAGCCGGGCGAGGCAGCGCACCAAGGTCGATTTGCCCGACCCCGACAGTCCCATGATGACGAAGATCTCGCCGCGCGCGACCGACAGCGTCGCGTCGGCGACCGCGATGACGTAGCCGGCGTCCTTGATGTCGGCGTGGCTCGGGCGCGGTCCCTGTTTGGCGAGGAAGCCCTTGGGATTCGACCCATAGAGCTTCCACACATTGCGGCAAGCGAGAGCGACGTCAGTCACGGATCAAAGGGCCCCCCTTGCACCCGTTTGAATGGGTTGCAGCCTGCCAAGTGTAGCAGGCTGTCTTGGCCCTAATCGAGTCGCTCGGCGGTCACTGGCCGATCCAGCCCTTCCATTTGGGCTCGTTGGCCTTCATCCACTCGGCCACGTCCTCGTCGACGGTTTTGCCCTCGAGATCGACCTTGGTGATCAGCGCACCCATCTCTTCGTTGGAGATGTTGAATTTCTTGACCGCCTCGTAGGCGCCCGGCCACTTCTCCTTGACACCCGACCACGACACTTTCCAGATCGGCCCGCGCGGCTTGCCGCAGTCAT
>JBQGDO010000060.1:0-3309 GCA_052039105.1 Methyloceanibacter sp. | reverse complement strand
GACGGCTACAGCCTGCTGATCGGCCCCGACAACCTGTTCACGATCAATCCGCATCTCTTCAGCAAGATGTCGTTCGACCCGCTGAAGGACATCGTCCCCGTCGCAACCGTGCAGTCCAACGTGCTCGCGCTGGCGATCAATCCGAAGGTCCCCGCGAACGACTTCAAGGAATTCATCGCGCTTGCGAAGCGCACCGATCCGCCGCTGTTCTACGCCTCGATCGGCAACGGCAGCCTGCATCATCTCGCCATGGAGATGCTCAAGCAGGAGGCGGGCATCAAGCTCACGCATGTGCCGTACCGGGGTGGCGGACCGGCCGGCATCGCGGTGCTGGCCGGCGACGTAGCCGGAATGTTCGGCGGCGGATCGGTGTTCCCGATGCTCAAGTCCGGCCAGCTGCGCGGCCTCGCCGTCTCGAGCCGGAAGCGGTCGGCCGAGCTGCCGGACCTGCCCAGCATCTCGGAATTCTATCCCAACTACGAAGCCACGATCTGGCAGGGGCTGTTCGCTCCCGCCGGCACGCCGCAGGACATCATCGACAAGCTGCGTCAGGAAGTCGGTGCGATCCTCGAGACCAAGGATTTCGCGGACAAGCTGGCCAAGACCGGTTCGGGCGAGCCCTACATCACCACGCTCGATGAATTCAAGGCGCGCATTCATCGCGACTTCGAAAGATACGGCGGGATCGTCAAGGCCGCGGGCGTGCAGGTGCGCTAGCGCACGTCCCGGAAAAGTGGGAACCGGTTTTCCGATAAGGACATGCGCCAACAAAAAATTAGAGCGCATCCCGATTCGCGCCAATCGGGATGCGCTCTGATCCTCTTCGGCGGCCTGCGCGCGTCAGTTCGGCGGGACAGCCCGAGGGTCTCTCGCAGCCTCCAGGCGTCCCGTTGGCGGCATGGCGAACACGTAGAGCAGCGTCCTCGGGACCTTGAAATCGGGTCGACCGTTGCCGCCGATGAGGGCGAGACCGCTGCCGAAGTTCACCAGCGACAGGATCGTGGGCTGTCCGTCGTACGTGGCGACCGGCTCCATCGCGATATTGAGCGCTTCGCCGAGCGGCTGGTTGCGATAGTCCAGCCGCAGCTGCGGCCCGACCTCGGCCGGACACAGCTCGAGGCCGATTCGCTTCGCGCGGCTGTACACGTCTGAAAGCGCGGATTCGGATTCCACGCCGAGCTTCGCCGCCGTAATCAGGGTGAGCTCCACCTCTGTTTTCATCCCTGCGTAGCGAAACGCGGGCCGGCCGAGGATCTCGTCGGCAGAGTCGCCGATCTTGATTCCGGCTGCATCAAGCGCATTGCGATAGCCGTTGACACCCTTGTAGGCGCCGAGCGTGATCTTGCGCCAAGTCTGGAACCGGGCAGGGGCATCGACGATGAGCGTGGGCGACGTCGGATCCTGGATTTGCCGATCCTGCGCCGACGCCGCGCTCAGAGAGAGCGCCAGGCCCAGGCAGGCCGCCGCCGCCGGCCAGCCCAGCGCGAGGGTGCATCGCCGTGTCCGCCGCAATCCCATCTCAGCCTCCCCCGAAATACCGGGAACGCCGCCAGTACCGGCGCGAGCGGATGCTAGCCGCGTCGCCTTGCCCGGTATGTGATCTACCGCACATAGCTGTAGAATATGCAATAGATAGGTTGTATATATTACGCAGAACAATTTGGAATTGCGCATAACGCGCAAACGTTCCTGCGTTCGACCGCTCGCCGCGAGAACGGTCGGGCCAAGTCGGAAAATCGCACTTGACGCTTGGCGGCTCGCCGGCCTCGCGAAGCTCGGCGGTGACGAATCGGCGCCGTACAGCGACTAGGCTGAATCGACATTCAACGCATCCAGATCATAGCGCATGCGAGCTGGATGAAAGCTAGGAAGTGGGCAGCCCTTCGGTCGAACCGGGTTGCGAAGCGCCTGAAGTGTTTGAGCTTGTTGAAACAGCGTTCGATCCGGTTGCGGTTTTTGTAGAGGTTGGCGTCGTGCGGGATCGGGACCTTGCGAGATGGGATCGATGGGATGACGGCGAGCATGCCGGCATTGGCGATGAGTTGGCGAAGGTGGTTGCTGTCGTAGGCTTTGTCAGCGATTACGGCGCCGCCTTGGACGCCCTCAAGCAGCGCCGGGGCAGTGACGATGTCGTGGACCTGTCCTCCGGTGAGCATGAGGCGCAGCGGCCGACCAAGCGCATCGGCGAGCATGTGGATTTTGCTGGTCAATCCTCCTCTGGATCGCCCCAGAGCCTGATTTTGGTCCCCCCTTTTCCGGTCGCGGCCTGCTGGTGGGCACGAACTAACGTGGTGTCGAGCATGAGGTATTCGTTCTTGCGATCTTTGGTGAGAACGTCGAAGACGCGTTCCCAGACGCCGCTCTTGGCCCAGCGGGCGAAGCGGGTGTGGACGCTCTTCCATTTGCCGTATCGCTCCGGCAGGTCATGCCAGTGCGCGCCAGAGCGCAGCACCCACAGGACACCGTTGACGAACAGACGATTGTCCTTGGCAGTGCGGCCGGGATCGCCGGGCTTGCCAGGGAGCAGGCCTTCGATCCGCTGCCATTGTGCGTCGGACAGTTCGTACCGCTTGACCATGTCTCGTGCTCCGAATCATCTGATCCGGAACACAAGGAATCATCGCCCTAACGCGATGGGAATCTTGAATGTAGATTGGACCTAGTGTGGCTTTGGTTCAGAAGTCCGCATTTCGGACTCGCCGCAAGAATGATGCGGACTTCTGAACCGCCACACTAGCGAGGGGCCCTTACGGGCGCGTGATGCGCAGGCGCGTCCCCCAGGGGTCCGCGGTTTCGACGCCGGTCGCAATTGCCGCGAGCGGCGAGCCGGCCTCCCTCAGGCGCGCGCCGACCGCGTCGAAGGCGGCGGGATCGGCGGCTTCGAGCGCGAGCCAGGAGAGCCCGGCGCGGTCGTCGTCGCGCCGGCCGGCGCCGGCGCTGTGCCAGACATTGCCGGCGATGTGATGGTGATAGCGCCCGGACGACATGAAGGTTGCGCCGTGCCGGCGGCGGGTGACGTCGAGGCCGAGCGCATCGCGATAGAACGCCTCCGCGCGCGCAACGTCGCCGACGCGCAGATGCACGTGGCCGATGCGCAGCCCGTCGGGAGCGCCGGAATATGCCGCCGTCGGCGCGACTTCCCGCACGATGTCCTCGATGTCGAGCGGATCGGTGGTGATCTTCAGGTCGCTGCCGGTCCACTGCCAGGTTTCCGGCGGGCGGTCGTAATAGACCTCGCTGCCGTTGCCCGCGGGATCGTCCAGGTAGAACGCCTCGCTCACCGCGTGGTCGGAGGCGCCGGTGAGCGGC
>JBQGDO010000059.1:0-7294 GCA_052039105.1 Methyloceanibacter sp. | reverse complement strand
AAGGATTAGGCGAGAGATGACAAAGAGTTAGGCAGCTCTTGCTGCGCCCAATAAGTTGGCGCCCCGCCACGCCTCGCAAGTCACTCCGCCGGTCCAGGCGGCGCTCGGCACCCTCCCCGAACGGCGGCTCGCAAGTCCCTCCCCGGCGTGCTCAAGTTCTTCGCACCGCAGACATAAGGGAAATCGCCGAATTGGCGCTTCAGCGTCGGCTCAACGTTAATAGATGGTAAATAACCACGCCCCCAAATCGCCTAGTGTTTTCCCCATCCGAGCCGATTTTTCGCCCTTTTGCTCCGTAGCTTACGCCCAGCACTAACATGTGCGGCCGGCTTGAAGCGTCGTCGGCTTTCCAAATCTCCCAAGACAATCGAATAAGGAGCAAGAACGCATGTTTGAAATGCGAGCCAAGATGATTTCGGTGGGGCTTCTCGGCGCCGCTAGTTTGTTTCCAGTCAGTTTCGCAAAGGCCGATCAGCTCGGCCATGCATCCTGGTATTCGCTGCCGTCCAATGTTACCGCCAACGGTGAGCGCATGGATCCGAATGAGCTGACCGCTGCGCATCGTTCGCTTCCCTTCGGGACGCGAGTGCTGGTCGAGAATCTCGCCAATGGCCGTTCCGTCGTTGTGCGAATCAACGACCGCGGTCCCTTTATTGGGGGCCGAATCATCGATCTTTCCAAGGCCGCAGCCGTCAGCATCGGCATGATCGATGCGGGTACTGCCAAAGTGAGAGTGACCACCGCCGACGGAGGCAGCGCCATCGCCGCGCTTGGCGAGAGCACCATCAAGGCGAAGAGCGGCGCGTCTACCGCCGTGGCCGGCAAGGTCGATGTTGCGCGCATAGACGCAACACCCAAGGTCGTTGCCGTTGCCGACAAGCCGTCCAACACCAGGACAGTCGCTGCAAAGGCCTCCGCTGGCGGAAAGCGGGTCGCCAAGAAGCTCGGGGTGGAAGCCAAGACACAAGTCGCCCGCAAGCTCGAGGCAGATGCCAAAATTCAGGTGGCGAGCGCGACCAAGCGCGAGCTATGGCGTCAGAGCCGCTTTGCCGCTTCCCAGGACGGCATCCGCGCTGCGGCCTATCAGGCTTCCGATCTGCCCCAGCCGCGCTTTGCGTGGAATTCGGACCGTTACGGCAAGTTGGAGGCGGCGGTCGAGGTTAGGCGCTCGCGGGCGCGCCGTTTCGGCTAGCGGGTGTGCGGCGTCCCGCCGCAAAGGGAGTATCCGGACGCCGGGCCATGCGCCCGGCGTTTTTTTTGCGGTTTCTCAGGACCCTAGCCCCAGGACGATGTTGCAGAAGTATCCGTGTGTTGCACGGATGCGCTAGGCAGGGGCAGGCAAACATTGCATAGTCGGCCAAACGGGGTTGCTGTGCGGCTCATTGCGTTCTTTTGCGGCTCAGTGCGTTCGCAAGCGTGTTACTACGGGGCTGGCGGAGAGGCGGTCACATTATGGTAACCAAGCTCAACCAGACTCATTTCGATTCGACGAAACACAACCGCCTCACCAGGCGTTAGCAGGGCACATGACAACGCATCGGAGATTTCGCAGCTACTTCCTCTACGCAGCCGTCATCGCGGCGGCGCAGCTTGTCATGCCGTCCGCCGACGCTCAGCAAAGGCCAAGCGAAAAGTCGGTGGGTCTGGGTCCCGCGGGCGCCCCGGACGGTTATTACACGCAGCGCGGGCCGAGCGGCGCCGGCGGCGGCTACCCGCTGACCTTTAGCTGGATTTGGGGACCCGCGAAGATGCCCCCTGCGCCGACGGATTTCGGTCCGCATTTCGACTTCCCCACCGGATACTCGCTGAACGGCGTCCCGGACCGGTCTCCCTATCCCGATTAGGCTTGCGGATTCATCGGCCTGCGCCGTTTTTGCCGGGTAGATGACTCTTGCATAAAACCGGCTCGCGCCCCTAGAGTGAGGCGTTTTTGCGGGCAGATTGCGAACCCGGGTGGAGATGTTCCGCATCGTTCCGTGGGAAGCGAGCGCGGTTTCTTTTCCCGCTTTCTAGACTTGCCTGAACCCTCCGCAGGGCGTTTTGCCATGCGGAGACCATTTGGAAGGGGGAAAGGAGCTTCCCATGCGTCAGACCGGAGTGGTCAAGTTCTTCAATCATTCGCGCGGGTTCGGTTTCATCACGCCCGACGATGGCGGCAAGGATGTGTTTCTGCATATCTCAGCGTTGCAGCGTTCCGGCCTTCCGGCGCTCGACGAGGGTGCGCGGGTCTCCTTCGAAACCGAGCCAGACCGCCGTGGCAAGGGTCCGCAAGCCATCAACGTGCAGCTCAGCGAATAGCTCGCCCCCGACATTCGACCAAATACCCTCAGGCCCAGGCAGCGCCGCGATGATCGCTGCCTGGCCTGAACAGCCTCGCTTATGCGCCTTGAGCGTTGGCGCCGGGCGCGGGACCGGGTCATGACCAGGCGCGCGCAGCAGGCCCCCGCCGAGGCGCTGGAGCGCGTGCTGGCGCGCCTCGCCGGCGACGAAGAGGCGGCGCTCGAGCGCCTGTTCCGGCTGCTCGCCATCGCCAGCGTCTCCACCGACCCTGCTCATCACGACGCTTGTGTCGAAGCCGCCGAGGCTTGCGCCGGCGCTTTGGCCGAGACCGGCTTCGAGGCGCGGGTCGAGCCGACCATGGGCAAGCCGATGGTGGTGGGGCATTGGCGCGCCGCTGGGGGCACGCCGCAGCGGCGCGTGCTGTTCTACGGCCATTACGACGTGCAGCCGTCGGACCCGCTGGAGCTGTGGGACGCGCCGCCGTTCCATCCGCGCCTCGTCGAGGATCCGCGCCACGGCAAGGTGATCGTCGCGCGCGGCGCGTCGGACGACAAAGGTCAGCTGATGACTTTCATCGAGGCGGCGCGCGCCTGGCTCGCGGAGCACGACACGCTTCCTGTCGATGTCAGCGTGCTGATCGAAGGCGAGGAAGAATCGGGCAGCCCGAGTCTCGCGCCGTTCCTCGCCGCGCATGGCGAAGAGCTCAAAGCCGATATCGCGTTGGTCTGCGACACCGGGCAATGGGATGTGGACACGCCTGCCATCACCGCCTTTCTACGCGGCCTCGCCTTTTCGGAGATCACCGTCAGCGGTCCGTCGCGCGATCTGCATTCCGGACTCTATGGCGGCGCGGCGTTGAACCCGCTGCATGTCCTCGCCGACATCCTCGCCGCGATGCATGACAAAGACGGGCGAGTCGCCATCGGGGGTTTCTATGACGGCATACGCGCACCTTCTCCCGCGCAGCTCGAGGCGTGGCGCGCGCTCGGCTTCGACGGCGGAGGCTTTCTCGGCGAGGTGGGCCTCAGCGAGCCGGCCGGCGAGAAAGGCGTGAGCATCCTCGAGCAGCTCTGGTCGCGGCCGACCGCGGAGATCAACGGCATCGTCGGCGGCTATGGCGGACCCGGCACCAAGACGGTGATCCCAGCGCAAGCCACCGCCAAGCTCTCCTTCCGGCTGGTCCCCGGACAGGAGCCCGCGAAAATCCTCGATGCCTTGCATCGTTTCGTTGAGGAGCGCCTGCCGGCCGACGCCAATGTCGCCTTTGCGCATGAGGGCGGCTCGCCGGCGATCGGTTTTGACACTGAAGCGCCCGCGTTCCAGGCTGCGGCACGCGCGCTCGAGGCGGAATGGGGCAAGCGCCCGGCCATCGTCGGCTGCGGCGCGTCGATCCCCATCGTCGAGTCGTTCCGTTCCAAGCTCGGCATGGACTCGCTCCTGGTCGGCTTCGCGCTCGAGGACGACCGCATCCACGCCCCGAACGAGAAGTACAATCTCAAGAGTTTCACCAAGGGCGCGCGCAGCTGGGCCCGCATCCTGGCCGCTCTCGGCGCGATCGATTCAAAATGAGAGAGTCCAGGCACCGGTTCTTCCTACTCGCTGTCGTCGCTTGCCTGCTCGCGCCGACGGCCGGGTCGCAGGCGGCGCGCAGCGTCGCCGGGTCGTTCGATTATTACGTGCTGGTGCTGAGCTGGATGCCCACGCATTGCCGGACCGAGGGGCGGGGCCGGCGCGAATGCGACGGCGCGCGACGCCACGCTTTCCTGTTGCATGGGCTCTGGCCGCAATACGACAAAGGCTGGCCGGAGAATTGCGAGACCGAAAAACGCCCTTGGGTACCGGATAGAGTGATCGAAGAAATGCGCGACATCATGCCGACCAAGTCATTGATAATCCACGAATATCGAGTGCACGGGACGTGCTCCGGCCTCGACCCTTCACAATATTTCGGCGTGGCGCGGGAGCTCTATGAACGCGTCCAGGTTCCAACGCGCCTGCTCGGCTTCGACAGCGGCGAGACCGCCTCGCCGGAAGAGATCGAGCGCGAGTTCCTCGCCGCCAATCCCTGGCTCAGCGCCGAGACCATCGCCGTGACCTGCCGCAAGCAGAAGCTGTTCGACATCAGGGTGTGCTTCGGGCGCGACCTGTTTCCGCGCCCTTGCGGCGCAAATGAGGATCAGAAACGGCTTTGCCCCTTGAGCAAGATCGGCGTCCCGCCGGTCGAACCTTAGGATAGACTGCGCCGGTGCATGAAGGATCATGCAAATGAGCGTCGAACCTGCAACGAAACCGGATGATACGCTGAAGCATACGCCGCTCTACGCGCTGCATGTCGAGCTTGGGGCGCGCATGGTGCCGTTCGCCTCCTATGCAATGCCGGTCCAGTATCAGCTCGGCGTGCTCAGGGAGCATCTGCATACGCGCGAAGCAGCGGGCCTGTTCGACGTGTCGCACATGGGACAGATCGTCTTGCGCGCGAAGTCCGGGGACTTGCGCGATGCTGCGCTGGCGTTGGAACGCCTGGTTCCGGTCGATGCCGCGGGACTCGCGCCGGGGCGCGTGCGCTATGCTTTCTTCACCAATGCGCAAGGCGGCATGCTTGACGATCTGACCGTCGCCAATCTCGGCGATCGCCTGCTGCTTGTGGTCAATGCCGCTTGCAAGGACGCGGACGAAGCGCATTTGCGCGCGGCGCTCGCGGGCGATTGCGAGATCGAGCGCCTCGATCGCGCGCTGCTCGCATTGCAAGGACCGAAGGCGGAGGCGGTGCTTGGCCCGCTCAATCCAGAGTGCAGGTCAATGCGCTTCATGGAGGCGCGCACCCTCAAGCTGATGGGCGCGAACTGCATCGTCACGCGTTCGGGCTATACCGGCGAAGACGGCTTCGAGATTTCGGTCCCGAGCGACATTGCACGCGAAGTCGCCGAGGAATTGCTCGCCAATCCGAACCTCGCACTGATCGGCTTAGGCGCGCGCGACTCGCTTAGGCTCGAAGCCGGACTTTGTCTTTACGGAGCCGACATCGATGAAAACACCACGCCGGTCGAGGCAGGACTCGCCTGGGCGATCCAGAAGGTGCGGCGCAAGGACGGCGCGCGCGAGGGCGGCTTTCCCGGAGGGGACATCACCCTCGATCAGCTGGAGCACGGCGCGCCTCGGCGTCGCGTCGGCCTCAAGCCTGAGGGCCGCGCGCCGGTGCGGAGCGGCGCCCCACTCTTTGCCGACGAGTCGGCGGATGTCGCAATCGGCCGGGTGACATCCGGCGGCTTCGGCCCGAGCCTCGATGCGCCGATCGCGATGGGCTACGTGCCGGCCGCGCTGGCCACGCCGGGAGCGAAAGTCTTCGCCGAGTTGAGGGGCAAGCGCGTGCCCATGAGCGTCGTATCGCTTCCCTTCATCGCGCCGAATTACAATCGCGGTTAGACTTCGGGACTGGAGGACCAATGCTGAAATTCACCGACGAACATGAATGGCTCAATCTCGACGGCGAGGTCGCGACGGTCGGAATCACCGCTCATGCCGCCGAGCAACTCGGCGACGTCGTGTTCGTGCAATTGCCGGAGGTGGGCACCAAGCTCACCAAGGGCGACGGCGCGGCGGTGATCGAATCGGTCAAGGCCGCGTCGGATGTCTACGCGCCGCTCTCCGGCGAAGTGGTCGCGGTGAACCGGACCGTGGTCGATGATCCAGCCTCGGTTAACGCCGACCCGCAAGGCAAGGCCTGGTTCTTCAAACTGAAGCTCGACGACGTGAAGGACATGGACGGCCTGATGGACCAGGCCGCCTACGATAATCTGATCGCAAGCTCCGCATGATCGCACCCGGCAAATACGACCCGTACGATTTTGCCAATCGCCGCCATATCGGGCCGTCGCCCGAGGAAATGGCGGAGATGCTGCGGGTCGTCGGCGTGGACAGCCTCGATCAGCTGATCGATCAGACGGTGCCGGAAGACATCCGCCTGAAGACGAAGCTCGATTTCGGCCGCGCGCTGTCCGAGCGGGGCGCGCTCGACAAGATGCGCGAGACGGCCAACAAGAATAAAGCGCTGACCTCGCTGATCGGACAAGGCTATCACGGCACGATCATGCCGCCGGCGATCCAGCGCAACATCCTGGAGAACCCGGCCTGGTATACCGCCTATACGCCCTACCAGCCGGAGATCAGCCAAGGGCGGCTCGAGGCGCTGCTGAATTTCCAGACGCTGGTTTCGGACCTTACCGGTCTCGACATCGCCAACGCGTCGCTGCTCGACGAGGCGACCGCCGCGGCCGAGGCCATGACCATGGCGCATCGGGTGACACAGTCGAAGTCGAACGCCTTTTTCGTCGACCAGGATTGCCTGCCGCAGACTATCGCCGTGCTCAAAACGCGCGCCGAACCGCAAGGTTTGCAGATCGTCGTCGGCGATCCATTCAAGGACCTCGAGCCGACGGCCGTGTTCGGCGCGATCTTCCAATATCCAGGCATGTGCGGCGACTTCCACGATTTCAGCGAGGTCATCGCCAAGCTGCATGAGGCCAAGGCGATTGCCGTCGTGGCGGCAGACCCGCTGGCGCTGACTCTGCTCAAGCCGCCGGGCGAGATGGGCGCCGACATCGCCATCGGCTCGATGCAGCGCTTCGGCATGCCGATGGGCTATGGCGGCCCGCATGCCGGCTATATCGCCACCAAGGACGCGTATAAGCGGTCGCTGCCCGGGCGGCTGGTCGGCGTGTCGATCGATGCGCGGGGCAATCGCGCCTACCGGCTGGCGCTGCAAACGCGCGAGCAGCATATCCGCCGCGAAGCCGCGACCTCGAATATCTGCACGGCGGAAGTGCTGCCCGCGGTGATCGCGGCGATGTATGCGGTGTTCCACGGACCGAAGGGCTTGAAGGCGATCGCCGAGCGGGTGCATCGCAAGGCGGCGCGGCTCGCCGAAGGTCTCGCCTCGCTCGGCTTCAAGATCGCGCCGGACGCGTTCTTCGACACGATCACCGTCGAGGTCGGGCCCTATCAGGGGCTGATCATG
>JBQGDO010000058.1:0-4189 GCA_052039105.1 Methyloceanibacter sp. | reverse complement strand
GATTCGACCAAGGCGCGTCTTGGCGATCGCACGTTGCCATACAGACAGGATCGCTACTCGGAGCTGCTCTGGCACCACAGCCCAATCTACTTGCGGCTTCACTGTTGTGTGACAACGCGTGTCTAACATGGCCCAGCTGAGTGATCCCATGAATGCCAAAGACAATCATCAAAAGCCACGTGGTCCATTTCCTACACCAACGCCTCAGTGGCTGGTTTGGCTCATGGCGATTCTGACGACCGCCTTCTTGATCGGCTTCGGGGCATTGCTGTTCTCGAGGATACATCATTGAACAGAGGGCACTTAAACGGGACAGGCCTGGGATAGAATGACTCCCGTCCCCTAGTTGCGCACTAGGAGAAGAAATAAAGCACTGTCATGAGGGAGTTTGCGTTTCTGATCATGCGCGCACGTTGAGCGCAACTACCTGACGGTAGTTTTTTGCGGACTCGTTGTCCAGCGACGGGAAGGCTGCCAGGCACGCTCGGTCAGCTCGATGGGTTCGCTCTCGCCACCCTGGTAGATATCCGAAGCTCGAAGGCTCCACACTGTCTCATCCGGCGTTCGAACCGCTGACAGAGCACCATGCTTTTTCAACGGGCTTGTTCCACAGAGCTCACGCTCCGCAGATATCCCTCGGGGTCAAGACGATGTTGCCAGTGTGCCTGGCGGCACAACAAGTCAGCCGGAACCCCGAGCTTCGGACGTTGTTGATTCTACCCCTTCTTCAGCAGCAACTCCAAGTTCTTCGCGGCTCAGTCCCAGGCGGATCAGCAGCGGGATCAGCAAGTCGCCAATGCGTTGCGGCCCGCGACGCTTCCGGCGCACCAACTCTGCCAATGGCTTGGCCTCGGCCGTGTGCTCCGACTTGGGGAGCCACGCAAACGCTTCGTTCAGATCGCGGATCGCTTGCGCGACCGGCGTGTGATGCACGCGATGAAACTCCTGCAGCTTGAGCAGCAGGTATTCTCGATCGACGCCGCGGCCACGCCACACCTGCCGTCCGCCGACGAGCTGATACACCATCCGCATCGCGCGGTTGGCAACGCGGCAGCGACGGTCGCGCGAGTCGACGTGCTGCTGCATCCACAACGCCGACAAGCCGCGATAGTACGGATGGCATTTGATCAGGTTCTCTGCCACCAGCATGGCGGCGCCGCGCAACTGGCGGTTGCACTGACGGATCAGCGAACCATCGGCATGATCGACCTCGTCGCTCTGGTAACGCGAGGGGTAGAGACCCGCGCGGCCATTGATCGCGCGCGCCGACGCATAATGCTCGATCGGTCCCGCTTCTCCGGCCAGCCGCCCGGCGGAGACGACGTTAATGCCCGTCACGCTGAGCAGCAGAACATACGGCGTTTTCACGAGAAAACCGGCGATTTCCAGCTCCGCTTTCTCAATTTGCTGCTCGAGCAGCCGGCGCAGCTCGTCGAGCTGCTGCCACTGTCGCGTGTACATCTCGGCCAGCTCCGCAGGCTCGGCCGCAGTGCCGGCCCAGGCGACGATGCGTTCGATCGTGCGCATCTGGAAACGCACCTTGGCCTGGGCCAGATGAGTCGCGATACCGCTCGCTTTCGCCGTGCGAATTGCACCCGGCGAGGGGAACTGCCGGGCGATCGGCAGCGCGATGGATTTATGGAACAGATGGTCATCTTCAAACAGATCGGCAAAACCCGGCATCGTTTGATGCAGCAGACGCCGCATCTGCACCATCAGCCGCGAACGCTGCTTGACCAAGTTGTGCCGGTGGCGCGACGCCCCTTGCAAGGATGGGTACACGTCGCCGACGGGCAACGTCGCCAATCCATAGCCATTGACGGCGGCGTGGAAGATCGCTTCCAGATCGTGATCATCGGTCTTGTCATCCGGATGCAGCGGCCGGCGGTAATGGTTCGACGCGAACGGATGCACAATCCGCGTATCGAATCCAGCTTTGCGAAATGCTCGCTGGACCGGCTTGTGATAGACGCCGGTCATCTCGATGGCGACTATGGTGTCGGTCAGGCCGTCTTCGCGGCAAGCCTCCGAGACCCGTTGGGTCATCGCCCACAATCCGCCGGCGGTATGCTCCACCGTGGTCGGTTCCACAACGACCTTGCCGTAGAAGTTGCACAGCATCCATTTCGAGCGGCGCTTCGCGCAATCGACAGAAATGATGCCAAAGTGTTCCGGCCCGACAGCCTGCACCCGCTCCTGGATCCGACCGCTGGGTTTCCCGATGAACCGTTTCTTGGAGCCCGTCGATTTCCGTTTCTTGGTTTTCGTGGCCATCCGATTGTCTCCTGATTGAAGGTTCGGGCAAACTCCTCCAATAGAAGCGCTGGATGGTGCTTTTGATTGTTTTTAAGGAACTTGGGGACATACCAGGGGGATAAGTCCAATTGACGGCCCAACTGTCTCGGCGTTGTCGCCGCTAGTTCCGTCCGCAACGCCGCGTCGAACGAAGTAAAGGAGGGCACTTAAACGGGACAGGTCTGAATGCCACGAAGATTAGTCGATGTTTTTTCGGCGTCACGGGTTAGTGACGCTAGCGTAGTGGCCTTGGAGGAAAAAGCGGCCTCCCGGAAGATGGTGTTTGTTCATGACAACCAACTCCCGGGAGACCAAGGATGGTCCACAATATCCTCGATGCGATCCGATGCATCAAGTCGGACGTTGCGGCGTATTTGCAAGCGACGATGATCGAACGGCTCTGTCGCGATCTGGACTATACCTGGCGTGAACGCACGCTGGGGCCGGTCGTCACGATTCATGCGTTCTTGATGCAGGTGTTGCATGGCAACACGGCCTGCGATCACGTGCCGCACTTGATGGGCCGGGGATTCAGCGGAGAGGCTTATGCCCAGGCGCGGGCCCGATTGCCTTTGGCCCTCTTCGAGCGTTTGCTGGCCGCCGTCTGCCAGTCGCTGGAGTCGTGTCGCGACGAGGCACAGCGCTGGTGCAACCTGCGGGTGTGGCTGATCGACGGCTCAGGCTGTTCCATGCCCGACACCGAGGAACTGCAACGCGCCTTCGGTCAGCCGGGCTGCCAGCGGCCTGGTTGCGGCTTTCCTGTGGCGCATTTGCTGACGCTCTTTCACGCCGGCACGGGTATGCTGCAAAAAGGTCATTGTCTCGCCCTTGCGGACACATGACCTGAAACACGCCTCGCAGATGCACCCCGAGTTGGCGCTGGGAGACGTGCTGGTGGGCGATCGCGGGTTTTGCTCGTTCGCCCACCTGGCACAGCTCGTTGCCGCCGGTTTTCAGGGCGTGATGCGCATCCATCAGCGAACGATCGTCGACTTTCGCATCGGTCGGATGCACGTCCCACCCAGTCCGCCGTTTCCGAAGATGAAGGGCGTTCAAGGACTGCCGCGTTCGCGCTGGGTCCGCTGGCTGGGACACTGCGATCACGTGGTGGAGTGGTACAAGCCCAAGCCGCGACCCAACTGGCTGGACGCTGCCGCCTACGCCGCGCTGCCGGCGTCGTTGATGGTGCGCGAGCTGCGGTTTGCGATCGAACGGCCCGGCTATCGGGTGCAGCAGGTGACGCTCGTTACGACGCTGTTGGATCCGCGACTCTATCCGGCAGCCGAACTGGCCCAACTCTACTTCGATCGCTGGCGCGTGGAAGTGAATTTGAGACATCTGAAGCAAACGATGCATCTGGACGTGTTGAAGTGCCGCAGCGAAGCGGGAGTGCGCAAGGAGATCTGCATGCTAGCCTTGGTCTACAATCTGGTGCGGCTGGTGATGCTCAAGGCCGCGCGTCAGCAGGAGGTCGAGCCGGACCGCATCAGCTTCATCGATGCCCTGCGATGGCTAACCACCACGAAGTCTGGCGAACTGCCGCCCTTGGTCGTCAACCCGCGTCGTCAGCGTGTAGCTCCCCGCGTGAAGAAACGTCGCCCCAAACAATTCCCACTCATGCGTCGGCCGCGCGCAGAATCGCTCGAAGCCCTGCTGGGTCAAAAAGTTACCAGCTAATCTTCGTGGCATTCATGCTTGCGCCCCTTGATTTCTCTCCTTTATTTCTTCTTCTTCTCATTCTTCTCTGCGTTTACTTGCCCTCGCTATGCGTACGAGCGAATAGGTAGAGAACAAGAAGTAGCATACAACGAGGTATGCGACAACGGCCCTTCTTCTACCTTCTACGTTCCAAACAAGTTCTGAAACAACTGAAGCAAGAATAGCTCCACCCGCT
>JBQGDO010000057.1:0-15498 GCA_052039105.1 Methyloceanibacter sp. | reverse complement strand
GAAGCCTTGCGTCTCGCCGCGCAGCGCCATGAAGGCCGGGAAGAACAGGAACATCCACACCGGCACGAACACGATGAACATGCCGTACCAGTCGATCGCCGCCCAATAGAATTGGATGGGGATGGCGAGATAGGCGAACAGCAACACGCCGCGATCGATGCGCCGCGTCGGGATCAGCGACAGATACTCTTTCAGCGCAAGATAGGAGATGAAGCCGAGGAAGATCACGGCGATGGTCTGGTTGAGCAGGACGCAGAGCGTGAAGGCGCCGATCATCCACCACCAGGAATCCGTACGGTCCGTCAGTTCCTGATAGCGCGCGCCTGGATTGCGCCAGCGCAGCAGCGCCACGAGGAGTGTGGCGAGCACCAGCACCGCATAGATGCCCGCGGTGGCGTATGCGACATTGGGCGGAAGCCCGAACGGACCGGTCATGCCGCCCTCCCCTTCGCCTCGGCGACAATGCGCCGCCCGCGATTGAAGATGGTGAGCACGGACAGTGCGAGCATCAGCCAGAGATAGAGGTCGGTCCATACGCCCGGCGCGAGCCCCAAACCGAGCAGCACCGCGAGCAACCCGAAGGCAAGCGCACGGTCGCTCTTGCCGAACGGTCCGGCATACGATCTGGAGGTGCCGAGCATCGCTCCGAGGGCGCCCGTCATCTCGCCGACGATGCCCGCGACGACCACGAGCACCGTCAACGGCGCGCTTATGCCTGCGATCAGCGCGAAGGGAAGATAGAGCGCGGCGTCGGCAACAACGTCGGAGACTTCATTCAGCACCGCGCCGCTTGGCGTCGCCTGGCCGTGCTCCTTGGCCATGATTCCGTCGATGGCGTTCAGTGCCATGCGCGCGAATAGCGTGAGCGGTAGCACGAGCAGTGGCCAGCGTGAGGCGGGGTCAAACGCAAGCCACGCGCCCTGCGCAATGCTCATCAGCAGGGCCGCGATGGTCACCGCATTGGCGCTGACGCCCGCTTGCACCAATGAAGCCGCAATCGGCCTCAGCAAGGCCTGAAAGCGCGGCTTCAGATCGTAAATGGTGGCCAATCCCGCCCGTCCCCTCGCGACAAACAGCTCTTGTAATAGGTTCCACAGTTCGCGGCCAGTAAGGCCTTAACCAAGGCTTGGATGGCCGCTTTCAGCCCCAATCCCGCCAAGCAGCAACCACGCACAATTTATGACTTGCGGAGTACGGGCACATCGGCAATGTCGCGCTGCGGGCAACGATGCTCCGGGCCTGTTGAACAATCCCGCCGGAGCTCTCCAGGGGAGCAATCGATGAAATATTGTCGTACCGTGCTGTTGATCGCCTTGTCGGTCGCCGTGTTCTCGGTGACCTCCGCCGAGGCTGGCAAGCGAAAATGTGCCGAGGACTATCGCCGCTTTTGCAGCCAATGGGGGCTCGGCACACGCGGCCTCGAAAACTGCATGCGGCGTCATGGCGACTATCTAACCCGCGCCTGCGTCAAAGGCCTGATCAAAGCCGGTGCCGTTTCACAGGCTGAAGTGAATCGTCGCAGACAACAAATCGGGCGCTAATCGATTTCAGGATCTGTAACCGAGGAGAGGACCATAAGGAGATTGTTGATCGTTGGAATTGCGTTGAGCGCAGTCATAGTTGCGACTTGCACCTCTCAACCTGCCGCCGCCGACACCGAAGGTTGCTACCTGGTCTCGTCGACCGCCGATGCGCGCAACCCGCAGGTCGCGACCGACCGCGCCAAGCGGCACTTGCAGACCTATCTCGGCAGAAGGCTGAACACGCTCACCGGCAAGACGGTCTCACCAATCACCACCCAATGCATCCGCAATGCTTGCAAGGCGCAAGCGACCATCTGCCCGGCCTCGTAGGTCTCTTCCTGACGTGGCGTCGAGCGAGCTTCTAGTGCGCGGTATTCGCGCGTGCCAGAAGCTCGTCGACTTTGGGCATGATGTTATCGACAATCGCTGCCACGCCGGCCGCGTTGGGGTGGATGCCGTCGCCCTGCATCATGCCGTCGTTGAGCGCCGCGCCTTCGAGGAAGAACGGGTAGAAGATCACGTCGTACCGCTTGGCGAGATCGGCATAGATCGCGCGGAATTCCTCCACATAGTCATTGCCCATATTGCGCGGCGCCTCCATGCCGGCGAGCAGCACGGGGAGCCCCCTCGCCTGAAGCTTCCGGAGGATTGCCTCAAGCGCCTGCTTCGTGCCCTCGGGCGGGATGCCCTGTAGAGCATCGTTGCCGCCAAGCTCGACGATCACCGCGCTCGCGTCCTCCGGCAGCGCCCAATCGAGCCGCTTAAGCGCTGCGGACGCCGTATCGCCGGAGACGCCGGCATTGATCACCCTCACATCGTGCCCGCGCGCCTTCAGTGCTGCCTCGAGTTGCGCCGGAAAAGCCTGATCCTGCGGCAGGCCGAGCCCTGCGGCGAGACTGTCGCCAAACGCCACGATCACGGCCGGGCGCGGCTCAGCCGCAATCTTGTGCAGCGGCGCAAGCAGCAAGGCTGCAACCGTAACGATGGAGAGAAAGGCGCGGCGTTTCATCTTTCGGCCTCTTTGCCCTTCTCTATTGCCGGTCCGCATGGCATTTGTCTGCCCACCGCTCCATGGAACAACAGCTGAAACAGCGCAAGCAAGCGGCGATCAAGCTCGATGACTTGCATGTGACCTTGCCCTCGCGCGCCGGGCCGGTACCGATCTTGCGCGGCATCGACCTCAAAGTGCCCGAAGGCGAAGCCGTGGCGATTGTCGGTCCCTCCGGCAGCGGCAAATCTACCTTGCTCATGGTGGTGGCCGGCCTCGAACGCGCCACCGAAGGCAAGGTCGAGGTGATGGGTACCGACTATGAAGCGCTCGACGAGGACGGTCTTGCGCGCTTGCGTGCCGCCAATATCGGCATCGTCTTTCAGTCTTTCCACCTGGTGCCGACCATGACCGCGGTGGAAAATGTCGCCCTGCCGCTCGAATTTCTCGACCACGAAGATGCTTATACGGAAGCGCGCAAAGCACTGGCCGAGGTCGGGCTCTCGCATCGTGAATCGCATTTCCCCGGCCAGCTCTCCGGCGGCGAGCAACAGCGGGTGGCGATCGCCCGCGCCCTTGCCCCCCGGCCCACCTTGATCCTCGCCGACGAGCCGACTGGCAATCTAGATCTCGCCACCGGCGCCGAGGTCATGGACCTGCTGTTCGGCTTGCGGGAGAAGACCGGCGCGACGCTGCTCCTCATCACCCATGACGCCGCACTCGCCAAACGTTGCGGCCGCATCGTGCACCTCGCCGATGGCCGCATCGTGAGCGCCAGCGCCAAACGCAAGGTTACCGCCACATGACCGCCGCGGCAGCAGCGGTACCTGGCTTACGCCTCCCTCTCGCATTCACCATCGCCATGTGCGAGCTGCGTTCCGGCGCCGGGGGACTGATCGTTTTCGTGCTGTGCATCGCGCTCGGCGTCGCCGCGGTGGCGGCGATTGGCTCGCTTGCCGCCTCTTTCAACGCGGCGCTGGCGCAGCAGGGACGGCTCCTGATCGGCGGCGATCTCTCCTACGAGCTGATCCACCGGGAGGCCAATCAAGAGGAGCGCGCCGCCCTCGAAGCGTTTGGTCAGATCAGCGAATCGGCGGG
Source organism: Methyloceanibacter sp. (assembly GCA_052039105.1). Lineage (GTDB taxonomy): Bacteria > Pseudomonadota > Alphaproteobacteria > Rhizobiales > Methyloligellaceae > Methyloceanibacter. Next base: position 11,889 of record JBQGDO010000057.1, on the reverse strand, counting down.
CTTCCGTGCCATGGCCCGTTCGGCAGAGGGCAAGACCGCGCTGGTCGAGGTCAAGGCGGTCGACGATGCCTACCCGCTTTACGGCGAAGTTGCGGTGCTCGAGCCGGAAGATGCCGGACCCGCCTGGCGCTTCCCCGGCATCGTGCTGGCCGAACGCGCGCTGCTCGACCGTCTCGGCATCGATTTGGGCGGCAAGCTCGCCATCGGCGAGACCACCGTCACCGTCGGCGGCATTCTGGGCCAGCAGCCCGACCGGCTGGCCGACCGGCTATCTTACGGGCCGAAACTCTTGATGTCGCGGGAGACGCTCGACCGCACGGGGCTCGTGCAGCCGGGCAGCCTGATCCGCTGGACCTACCGGCTGATGCTTCCCGAGCCCCGCGCCTCCGACCGCGCCGCGTTGGTGCAAGCCAAGTCGGACATCGAGGAAAAATTCCCGCAAGCCGGCTTCTCCATCCGCGACTGGACCGATCCCGCGCCGACGCTGCGCCGCGACGTCGGCCGCTTCACCCAATTCATCAATTTCGTCGGTCTCACCGCACTTCTGCTCGGCGGCATCGGCGTCGGCAACGCCATCCAAAGCTACATGGTGAAGAAGCGGGAGATCATCGCCACGTTCAAATGCCTCGGCGCCGAGAGCCGCCTCGTGCTCGTCGTCTATTTGATCCAAGCCCTGCTGCTCGCAGGCGTAGGCATCGCTATCGGCCTGCTGCTCGGCGCCCTCGTCCCGGCTCTGATCTCGGCACTCTATGCCGACGCACTGCCGCTTCCGCTCGCGGTCGAGCCGCATCCACTGCCGCTGCTCACCGCCGCCGGCGCCGGCCTGCTCACCATGGCGCTATTCGTGCTCTGGCCGCTCGGCCGCGCCGCGAGCGTCTCGCCCGCGGTGCTGATGCGCGCGCAATTCACCGAGGAGCGCGAGCGCACGGCTTGGCCTTATGCCATCGCCTCCGCCGCAGCCGGGTTCGCCCTGTTCGCGCTGGCCATCGCCGCTTCCGAGGAACGCGCCGTCACCCTTTCCATCTCGGCCGGGATCGTCGCCGCGTTCTTGCTGCTGACCGGCTTCGGCCTCACCCTGCAGCGCCTGGCGTCACGCTTTCGCCGCAGCAAGCTGCCGGCGCTCGCGCTTGCGCTGGCGAGCATTGGCGGCCCCGGGTCGCTGGCGCGCTCGATCGCCATCTCGCTCGGGTTAGGGCTCGGGCTGCTGATCGCCGTGGCATTGATCCACCGCTCGCTGCTCAATCAGATCGAGAGCAATATCGAGGTCGACGCTCCGGCCTATTACTTCCTCGATATCGAGGCCGCCGACCTCGAAACCTTCAAGAACACGATCAAGGCGATCGAACCACAAGCCAAGCTCGATGACGCGCCAATGCTCAGGGGCCGCATCGTGGCGCTGAAAGGCGTTCCTGCCGAGAAGGTTGAGGCCGCGCCGGACGCGCGCTGGGTGCTCTCGGGCGACCGCGGGCTGACCTATACCGACACGGTGCCCGGCGCCTCGACCGTGGTTGAGGGCGAATGGTGGCAGCCGGGCTATGCCGGCCCGCCACTCGTCTCCTTCGACGACGAGCTCGCCAAGGGTCTCGGTTTGAAGCTCGGCGACAAGATCACCGTCAACATTCTCGGCCGCAATATCGACGCGACCATCGCCTCCATGCGCAAGATCGACTGGGAATCGCTCGCCATCAATTTCGTCATGGTGTTCTCGCCGAACACGCTGGAAGGCGCGCCGCACCGCATGCTGACCACGCTCGAACTGCCCAAGGGCACGCCGCAAGCGCAGGAAAGCAAGGTGATCCAGGCGCTCGCCGCGCGCTTCCCGCTGGTGACCGCCATCAACATCGGCGACATCGTCGATGCGGCCAAGGAGCTGCTCGGCAAGGTGATGACCGCGATCAGCGCCACCGCCGGCGTCACCCTTCTGATCGGCGCGGCGGTGCTCGCCGGCGCCATCGCCGCGGGTCAGGAACGGCGCAAATATCTCGCCGTGATCTTCAAGACGCTCGGCGCGACCCGACTGCGCATCCTCCGCGCCGAGCTGCTCGAATTCGGCCTGCTCGGGCTGGCCACCGCGATGCTTGCCGTGCTGATCGCCACCGCCACGGCCTGGGGCCTGTGCAAATGGGCCTTCGAGGTACCCTTCGTCTTCTCCCCACTCGCCGCCGGAGAGACGCTGGCGCTGGCGCTCGCGTTCACCCTGACGATCGGCGCGCTGACCACCTGGCGGGTGTTGTCGGCCAAGTCCGCGCCTTATCTGCGGGCCGAGTAGGAACGTCCGCTGCCAGGCCAAGACACGCCGGCGTCATCTTGCTTATCTAGGCTTATCCCCCCATATTCTTCGGCAAAATGCCTAACGTGACCCGTTTCAGCAGCTAGGGGAAAGGACCCTCATCACAATGGCGGAACTCGACAGACGTTACGCGCAAGGCACGGCCGTCGGTCGCGAAGTCGCGATCGACCAGGGCCTGCGCGCCTACATGATCCGCGTCTACAACTACATGGCGTCCGGCGTGGCCATCACCGGCGTGGTGGCGTGGCTGATCTATTCCATGTCGGTCGTGCAGGGCGCGACCGGTCTTGAGCTCACCCCCTTCGGGCAGTTCATGTTCGCGAGCGCCTTCAAATGGGTGGTGATCTTCGCGCCGCTGGCCATGGTGTTCTTCCTCTCCGCGCGCATCGGCTCGCTTAGCCTGAGCGCTGCCCAGATTTCCTTCTGGATCTTTGCCGCGCTGATGGGGGCGTCGATCTCCTCGATCTTCCTCGTCTATGCCGGCGAGAGCATCGCGCGGATGTTCTTCATCACCGCCGCCGCTTTCGGCGCGCTCTCGCTGTGGGGCTACACCACGAGCAAGGACTTGTCCGGTTGGGGCTCGTTCCTGTTCATGGGCCTGATCGGCATCATCATTGCCATGCTGGTGAACCTGTTCGTCGGCTCGACGGCGTTGCAATTCGCCATCTCGGTGATCGGTGTGCTCGTGTTCGCCGGGCTTACCGCCTACGACACGCAGTCGATCAAGGAGATGTATTACGCGGGCGACGACGGCACGGTTGCCGGCCGCAAGGCGGTGATGGGAGCCTTGAGGCTCTATCTCGACTTCATCAACCTGTTCATGATGCTGCTCTCGCTGTTCGGCGATCGCCGCTAAAGCAGCACCAACAATGGGCACAAGAAGAGGCTCCGGCTCCGGCCGGGGCCTTTTTTTGTTGCCTGAACTAAGCTTCGACGAGCCGGAGCCCGCGGTCGAGCGCGCGTAGGACGCGGGCGAGATCGTGGCCGCGCTTTAGGATCAGCCCCGTGGCGGCAATCACGCTATAGGCGCCTTGCCGCCGCGACAGCTTGGGCGCCTTCTCGATACGGTAAAGCGGGGTCTCGCAGGAGCGCCGGAACACCGAGAACACGGCCTTCTCCCTCAGCGTGTCGATGGCGTAGTCCCGCCACTCGCCGCTCGCGACTTTGCGCCCGTAAACATCTAGGATTTGCGTCAGTTCCCGGCGATCGAAGGCGATAGCGCCGCGCCGGTTTCCCCCCTCGGAAAGATTTGCTTCGCCGCCGGCCTTGCGAGCCAGCGGCAAGACTATGGGCTCGGTTTCGCTCAAAGCGCGCCTCCTGTAATGGAAGCGTCATGATGTGCCGGGTTTTCGCGAAATTCAAGCCAATGACGCTCAGCCCACGAAGCGTAACATTACGAAACATAAATCACAGTTCAGCCCCAGTTCAGCCGTTGCCACGCCCCAAACACCGTTAATGATCGGCACCGTTGCCTCTCGGCCCGGTCCAAATAGAGAGGCTTCGGAATCTCAGCCCCCCAGCCCCCCCGGGGTCTTCTCTCGGACCGGGCCATTTCATCAGGCAAGCGTAGAGACGGGTCGGTTAGCCGGCCCGTTTTGTTTTGGGGAATGAAGAAGTTGCGGGGGATTCAGCGCCGGTCGAACTGCGCTGCGCCAAGAATCGGTCCACTGTTTTCCACCTGCAGCAGCGCGACGAGGTGGTCCCCGCCCTTGAGTCTGAGGTCCTTGAGCGGAAGCCGCCAGGTCGTCGCCTCGCCCTTCCACATACCGATCGGCGACAGCTCCCGCACCGGATGGTGATAGCTCAGCGTCTTGCCGCGATTCTCGCCGCGGCTGATCGCCACCGTCTCCTTGTCCTTGGCGACGCCGAGCCAGACCGTGGCGTCACGCTTATCCGAGGTCTCGGGCGCGGCGCCGACGCCGACGACCAAAGTGTCGCCCTCGGCATGCATGGTGACGGGGACCCTCACCGCCTGCAATTGCCTGGCGGCATTGCGCACCGCCATCTCGATCGCCGCTTCGTTGCTGCCGTTGACATGGATCAGCCCGTCGACCACGACCTGCGGCGTGTAGACGGCGCCGTCGCCGCGCATGCGCGCATAGTCGCGCTGCCGCTCGCTATTGGCGGGGCTCGACAGCGTGTCGTGCCAGCCGAGATAATTCCAATAGTCGACCGAGTAGGAGAGCGTGACGAGGCCGGCCCGCTTGCCAAGCTCGGCCAGCAGTGCGTCTGCCGGCGGGCAGGACGAACAGCCTTGGCTGGTGAACAGTTCGAGCACGGCCGGCCCTGCCTCGGACTTCGGCGGCTCGGCCGCGCCCCGCGCCGAAACGGCGAAAATGGCAAGCGCCGCGACTGCACCGGCGCTGAATCGATAGGATTTCATGCCACCTAGCATGCCGCAATCGTGCGGGAATTTCCGGCAAAAAACACGTCTTGCCGGGTCACAACTCGGTGACTAAGCCGCGTCGCGGGCAAGCGCCCGCAGCACGTAATGCAAGATGCCGCCATTGCGGAAATAGTCGAGCTCATCGAACGTGTCGATCGCCGCGCGCAACGGCACCGCGCGCGTTGAGCCATCGGCATAGGTGACGTCAGCTTCGAGCCACTGCATCGGCTTCAGCTCGGCAAGACCCTTGAGGCTCACCTTCTCGTTGCCCTTCAGCTCGAGCGCCCGCCACGACATCCCTTCTGCGAAGACGAGCGGCAGCACGCCCATGCCGATCAGGTTTGAGCGATGGATGCGCTCGAAGCTCTCGGCGATCACCGCGCGCACACCGAGCAGCCGCGTGCCCTTGGCCGCCCAGTCGCGCGAGGAGCCGGTGCCGTATTCCTTGCCGGCGAATACCACCAGCGGCTCGCCCTCCGTGTGATAGCGCATCGCCGCGTCGTAGATCGCCAAGCGCTCGCCCGACGGATAGTGCACCGTCACCCCGCCTTCGACCCCCGGCACCATCTGATTCTTGATGCGCGTATTGGCAAAGGTGCCGCGCATCATCACCTCGTGATTGCCGCGCCGCGAGCCGTAGGAATTGAAATCGTGAACCCCCACGCCATGCTCGATCAGATAGCGCCCGGCCGGGCTGTCCTTCCGGATCGCGCCCGCAGGCGAGATATGGTCGGTGGTGATCGAGTCGAGAAACAGTCCGAGAATACGTGCGCCCTCGATGTTAGTGACCGGCGCGGGCGTCAGCGACATGTCCGCGAAATAGGGCGGATTCTGCACATAGGTCGAGTGTTTGTCCCAGTCATAGGTGAGCCCTCCCTTCACCTCGATGGCGCGCCATTCCGGATCGCCGCGGAACACGTCGCCATAGCGCCGTTTGAACATCGACTTCTTCACCGCCTTGCGCACGACCTTGGCGATGTCCTTGGCCGAGGGCCAGAGGTTCTTGAGATAGACCGGCTTGCCGTCCTTGTCCGTGCCGAGCGGTTCCGTGGCGAGATCGACGGTGACCGAGCCGGCGAGCGCATAGGCGACGACCAGCGGCGGCGAGGCGAGATAATTGGCGCGCACGTCGTGATTGACCCTGCCCTCGAAATTGCGGTTGCCGGACAGCACCGAGGCCACCGCGAGATGGTGCTCGTGGATGGTCTGCGAGATCTCCTCCGGAAGCGGCCCCGAATTGCCGATGCAGGTCGTGCAGCCATAGCCGACCAGATTGAAGCCGAGCCTATCGAGATCGTCTTGCAAGCCGGCCTTCGCCAGATAGTCGGTGACCACCTGCGAGCCCGGCGCAAGCGAGGTCTTGACCCACGGCTTGACGCTAAGCCCGCGTTCGACCGCGTTCCGCGCCAAGAGCCCCGCCGCCACCATCACCGAGGGGTTCGACGTGTTGGTGCAGGAGGTGATGGCGGCGATCACCACGTCGCCATGACCGAGATCGAAATTCTTGCCGTGCACCGGCACGCGTTTCCCGGCCTCGGCCGCCTTGCCATATTCCTTGTCGAGCGCTTCGGCGAAGGCGCGCGCCGCGTTCTTAAGCGGCACGCGGTCCTGCGGGCGTTTCGGCCCGGCGATCGACGGCTCAACGTCGCCGAGATCGAGATGCAAGGCCTTGCTGAACACTGGGTCTGGGGTTTTCTTGGTGCGGAACATGCCTTGTGCCTTGGCGTATTTCTCGACCAGCGCGACGCGGCCCTTCTTGCGCGCGGTCGCATCGAGATAAGCCAGCGTCTCCTCGTCGATCGGGAAGAAGCCGCAGGTCGCGCCATATTCCGGCGCCATGTTGGCAATGGTGGCGCGGTCCTCGAGCGGCAAGTTGCTTAGGCCTTCGCCGTAGAACTCCACGAACTTGCCGACCACGCCGGTGCGGCGCAGCATCTCGGTCACGGTGAGTACAAGGTCGGTGGCGGTGACGCCATCCTGCAATTCGCCGGTGAGCCGAAACCCGACGACTTCGGGAATGAGCATGGAGATCGGCTGGCCGAGCATGGCGGCTTCCGCCTCGATGCCGCCGACGCCCCAGCCGAGCACCGAGAGGCCGTTGACCATGGTGGTATGGCTGTCGGTGCCGACCAAGGTGTCGGGGAAGGCCACCGGATTGCCGCCATTCGCCTTGGTCCACACCGTTTGCGCCAGATATTCGAGATTGACCTGATGGCAGATGCCGGTTCCCGGCGGCACCACGCGGAAATTGTCGAAGGCGCCCGCCCCCCAGCGCAGGAAGGCATAGCGCTCGCTGTTCCGCTCATATTCCTTGTCGACATTGATCTGGAACGCGAGCCCCGAGCCGAACGCGTCCACCATCACCGAATGGTCGATGACGAGATCGACCGGCGCCAGCGGATTGATCTTGTTCGGGTCGCCGCCGAGCTTGGACATGGCGTCGCGCATCGCCGCGAGATCGACCACGGCGGGAACGCCGGTGAAGTCCTGCATCAAGACGCGCGCCGGGCGGAAGGCGATCTCCATGTCGCTCTTCCGCTCCTTGAGCCAGTCGGCCACGGCGCGGATATCGTCGGCGGTGACGCTCCGCCCGTCCTCGTGCCGCAGGAGGTTCTCCAGCAGCACCTTGAGCGAGATCGGGAGGTTCGAGATGCCGTCGAGCCCGTTGGCCTCGGCCTCCGTCAGGCTGAAATAATCGTATTTCGCCCCGTCGGCCTTGAGCGTGCGGCGGCATTTGAAACTGTCGAGCGAGGGTTCAAGCGCCGCGGTCATGTCAGGTGCCGGTATCAGCTGCCAGTTATCGGATATATGCAATTTTGATACCTGATATCTGATATCTGACGCCTGTTACAATGACGCGAAGCGACTTTCCGGCGCGTGAATTCGCCGCCTCGCATGCCTTAACTCGTCTCAACTTGCGCAAAAGCTGAGCAAATGCCGCAGACGATCAGCCTCGCCGCCCGCAAGATCGGCTGCCAGCGCGGCGGCAGGACGATCTTCCGCGACCTGAGCTTCAGCCTCGCGCCGGGCGAAGCGCTGCTCGTCAGCGGCCCGAACGGAGCCGGCAAGACCAGCTTGCTCAGGCAGATCGCCGGGCTCTTGCCCGTTGCCGGCGGCGAACTGCGGCTCGAAGGCGCAAGCGCCGACGCGGCGCTCCCCGAACTCTGCCACTATATCGGCCATCTCAATGCGGTAAAGCCGAGCCTGAGCGTCAGCGAGAACCTGCGCTTCTGGGCGGAGTTCCTCGGCAACAATGGCGAAGAGACGAGCACCGCGCTCGCCACCTTCGGGCTTGCGGCGCTTTCAGACCTTCCCGCCGGGCTGCTTTCCGCCGGACAGAAGCGGCGGCTCGCGCTCGCCCGACTTCTCGCCGCGCGGCGGCCGATCTGGCTGCTGGACGAGCCGCAATCTTCGCTCGATACCGCTTCGTTGAAGCTGCTGGACGCCGCGCTCGACGACCACCTGGCCGCTGGCGGCATCGCCGCGGTGGCGAGCCACACCCCGCTTAAGAGCAAATTCGCGCACAGCCTTGCGCTCGGAAAGGCGCGCGCATCGTGAGCGAAGCCCTCGCCCTGCTCAAGCGCGACCTGAAGCTCGCCTGGCGCGAAGGCGGCGCCATCGGCGTTGCGCTCGGCTTCTATCTCGTGGTCATCGCCATCACCCCACTCGGGCTCGGGCCCGACCTCAATCTGCTCGCGCGCATCGCCGCCGGCATGTTGTGGGTGGCGCTCCTGCTCGCCGCGCTGCTATCGGCCGGGCGCATCTTCGAGAACGACTATGAGGACGGCTCGCTCGACGTGCTGACGACAAGCACCTTGCCGCTCCCCGCCGTTGCCGCAGTGAAGTGCCTGGCGCATTGGCTCACCACCGGCGTTCCGCTGGCGCTGCTCGCGCCGGTACTCGGCCTCTTGCTCAACCTGCCACTCGAGGCGATGCCGCTGCTCGTCCTGTCGATGCTGGCCGGCACGCCCGCCGTGAGCTTCGTCGCCGGCATCGGCGCGAGCCTCACCTTGGGCCTGCGCCGGAGCGGTCTCCTGCTCGCGCTGCTGGTGCTTCCGCTTTACGTGCCGGTGCTGATCTTCGGCGTGGCAACGGCATCCGCGGCGATGACCGGCCCGGCCTCGCCTTGGCCGCCGTTGCTCATGCTCTGTGCCCTGAGCCTCGCCGCCATCGTGCTCGCCCCCCTCGCCGCCGCCGCCGCGCTGCGCACCGCATTGCGCTAGGCTTCCGAACCCACTAGATCAGGCCCGATGATCGGCCTCGCCAATCCGACGCGTTTTCTCGAGCTTGCCGGGCGCGCCATTCCCTGGCTCGCCGCCGCGGCTTTGATCCTGCTCGGCATCGGCCTCTACCTCGCCTTCTTCGTGGCGCCGCCCGACTACCAGCAAGGCGAGACCGTCAGGATCATGTTCGTGCATGTGCCCGCCGCCTGGCTCGCCATGTTCGGCTATGTGCTGATCGCGATTGCCGCGCTCGGCACGTTGATCTGGCGGCACCCGCTCGCCGACGTTGCCGCCAAGGCCGCTGCGCCGATCGGCGCCACCTTCTGTCTCATTGCACTCGTCACCGGCTCGCTCTGGGGCAAGCCGATGTGGGGCACCTATTGGGTGTGGGATGCCCGGCTCACCTCGATGCTGGTGCTGTTCCTGCTCTATCTCGGGCTGATCGCGCTCTGGCAGGCAATCGAGGAGCCGGGCCGGGCTGGCCGGGCTGCCGCGATCCTCGCGCTGGTTGGCGTCGTCAACATCCCGATCATCAAGTTCTCCGTCGATTGGTGGAACACGCTGCATCAGCCGGCGAGCATCATCCGCCCAGGCGGGCCCACCATCGATCCCTCTATGCTCGCGCCGCTCTTCATCATGGCGGCTGGCTTCGCGCTTCTCTTCGTGGCTCTGCATCTCATCGCCATGCGCGCCGAGATCTTACGCCGCCGCGTGCGCGCCATGCAGCAGATGCAGATCGAGCATGTGGCCCTTGCCGAGGCTTGAGCCATGCCTGATCTCGGTCCGCACGCAGCCTTCATCATCGCCGCCTATGCGGTGACTTTCATCGCGCTTGCTGCGCTCACCTTCTTCATCGTCGAGGACGACCGCAAGCAGCGCCGCGAGCTTGCCGATCTCGAGACGCGCGGCGTCAGGCGGCGCTCGGCGGAAGACGCTGGGGACAAGTCGCAGCGGAAGCGGAAAACACGTTCATGACCGAAATCGCGCGCCAGCCGGCAATGCGGCGCTTCGGACTCGCGCTGCCTTTTCTCGTTTTCGCGGTGCTGGCCGGACTGTTCTGGTACGCGCTCTATGGCGGCGATCCATCGCGGCTCCCTTCGGCGCTGATCGGCAAGTCCGTGCCGGAGTTCAACTTGCCGCCCGTCGAGGGGCTGCTTGCCGGCGGCGAGCCGGTTCCGGGCTTTGCCTCCGCTGACCTCGCCCAGGGCGAGCCGACCATCGTCAATGTGTTCGCTTCATGGTGCGCCGAATGTCAGATCGAGCACCCGCTATTGATGGCCCTGAGTAACGAGCCGGGCGTGCGATTGTTCGGCATCGACTACAAGGACGATGCCGCCTCGGCGCGGCGTTTCCTCGGCCGGCACGGCAATCCTTATGCACGGGTCGGCGCCGACGCTTCCGGCCGCACTGCGATCGATTTCGGGGTTTATGGCGTGCCGGAGACCTATGTCGTCACCGGCGAAGGCAAGATCGCCTATCGCCATGTCGGCCCGCTGACCGAAGCAACCATCAACGAAAAGATTCTGCCGCTGCTTCTGCGATCGGGTGAGGTGAACCCGGGCGGTTGATTACTTGCGGGACGCTGTGACGATAAGATTGAGCGTTTCGAGGAATTCCTGCCGCTTCGCCGGCGGAAGGCCGGCGAGCAGCTTCTGATCTGCTGCCGCAGCCCCGGGCTGCGCCTCGCGCAACGCCTTGGCGCCTTGCGGGCTGAGCTTGATGGCATAGGCTCTGGCGTCGTCCTTGGCACGACGGCGTTGGATCAAGCCACGGCCAAGCAGCCTGGCCACGATATCCGCCAACGTGGAGCGATCGATTCCGGTCCGCTCGACAAGGTCGGTTTGCGTCAGGCCCTCCTCGTCGGCGACCACCATGAGCACGGCAAACTGACGGGGTGTTAGCCCACTGGTACGCGCTTCCGCGGCGAAAATATCCGCGGCGCACTGGCCCGCCCGATGGAGCAGGTGCATCGCCGAGCGCTCCAGATGGTCTCTGCCTCCCTTAACCATGGTAATGAGCCACTCCAGTTCGCGCGGAGCGTGCATCTCCGGGAGGCACGCGCGCTGCATCGATCAGCGGCTTCGGCTTCCTATTTTACAACTCCGAAGCGCGATTCGCAAACGACAGGTTGCATTTAGGCTGTCACAAATCTCACCGCAAGATCACTCGGGGCTCGCCACGCGCACATATCGGTATGCCCGAAAACCCCTGCAAGGGCTCGGAGGTTCCACTTTGGCTCTATCGTTAAAACGGGAGCTTAGATCCGTTTTGCCGGTTCGCCGCTACGATCGCGTGGGGGCTCGCCGTAGCGTTGCATGAGCGGAACCTGCGCAATCGCGAAGAGCACGGTCAGGGGGAGGAAGCCGAAGGCCTTGAAGCTAACCCACGCATCGGTGGAGAAGTTGCGCCAGACGAGCTCATTCACGATCGCCATGGCGACGAAGAAAACCGTCCAGCGGAAAGTCAGCTTTCGCCACCCATCTTCGCTAAGGGTGAAGGCCTGGCCAAACAAAAGCTCGAGGAGCGGCTTGCGCAGCAACAGCCCCGCCGCCAGCAGCACCGCGAACATCGAATAGACGATGGTCGGCTTCAGCTTGATGAAGGTTTCGTCTTGCAGATAGAGCGTGAGCCCGCCGAACACGAACACGATGACCGCGCTGACCAGTGGCATCACCGGTACTTTGTGGTAGCGGAAGCGCGCGACCGCTAGCGAGAGCAGCGTCGCCACCATGAACGCCGCGGTACCAAAAAAGATTCCCCCCCAGGCATTGCCGCCGAAGAACACCAGCAGCGGCCCAAGCTCGATGATCAGCTTGGACCAAGACGCCGCCTCGGCGGGGCCGTCCTGCGTTGAAGGTTGGGACTCAGGCTGCGGCTTCATTCTCGCGCCTCACTCCGGCGATCGCGCGGGAAAAATCCCGCGCGTCGAACGGCTTCAGGTCGTCGAGACCCTCGCCGATGCCGATGGCATGAATGGGAAGTCTGAAACG
>JBQGDO010000056.1:0-3056 GCA_052039105.1 Methyloceanibacter sp. | reverse complement strand
GGTGCAGCAGGAGAGCCTCGGACCGGCGATCGAGCTCAAGCCGGGCTACGAGACCTTCTGGGCCTATATCCCGCATTTCGTGCACTCGCCGTTCTACGTCTACGCCTATGCCTTCGGCGACTGCCTGGTGAACTCGCTCTATGCGGTCTACGAGCACTCTGCCGAGGGCTTCGCCGAGCGCTACCTGAAAATGCTTGCGGCCGGCGGCACCAAGCACCACTCCGAGCTTCTGGCCCCCTTCGGCCTCGACGCCCGCGACCCCGCCTTCTGGCAGGGCGGCCTCGGCGTGATTGAGCGGATGATCGCCGAGCTCGAGGGGCTGGGTGGTCGATGACCGCATGAACATACAATCACAGGTTGTGTACGGTCGGCTTTCCTGCTAGAGTCCCCCCGCCGAAGCGAACGAGGGACGAGCCATGCCGTCCGGCCGGGTGGTCGATTTCAATGACGTTTTCCGTGCGGAAATCGCGGTCATCAACGAGCGGCGCGCGTGCCAAAAGCCGCCGCGTGTGGCGGTCGTTCTTGAGCCGGAGGCCGACGACCACGTCGGGGAGCCCGTGCTTGGTCCGAACGATGAGGCGAAGCTCGTGGGTCTCGCGCTTTCGGGTGGCGGCGTACGCTCATCCGCATTGTGTCTCGGCGCGCTGCAGGCCTTGAACGAAGCCGGCGTGCTCGCGCAGGTTGATTATCTCTCGACCGTTTCCGGCGGTGGCTATATCGGCTGCTCGCTCTCGGCCGGACTCGAATCGACGCGCGGGAAATTCCCATTCGAAAGTCGAGTCGTCGAGGACGAGACGCCGTCGCTGCAGCACCTGCGCGACCATTCCAACTATCTTGTTCCTGCCGGGGCCATAGATCTGGTGCGCAATGCTTCGATCTATGCGCGCGGGCTGGTCGCGAATTTCGTCCTGATCATGCCGTTTCTGCTTGTCGTGGCGGCGTTCACGATCGTCTTGCATCCGACTCCCGGGGACCTGGACAGCCCCTTCTTGGATCGTTTCGGGCTCAACATCTCCGGCTTCCAGTATTTCGCCCTTACAGCCTGTCTGAGCCTCGCGCTGGTGGGCGGGATCGTCGTTTGGAGCCTGTTGCGATCGTCGCCGGCGCTGCAAAACAGACCCGAGGTCCCGAGCGGTCTCACCACTTTCATTGGTTGGGCGGTCCTGATCCTTCTCTTGTCTGCCTTTTGCGAGCTGCAGCCCTTCGTGCTGGCGGGAATGTTCGAGAAGAATGGGGGATTCTTCTCGGCGCTATCGAAGTCGGTCAACAGGATCTCTGCGGCGCTCGCGCCGGTCGCCGCCGTGCTCGCATTTCTCGGCGGCAAGCTCGGAGAGTTCGTCAAGAGCGCGACGGAATCGACGCGTACCCGGGCGAAGATTGCGGGCTATGCCGCGAAGGCGGCGATCTACCTCGCCGCCGCCGCCGTTCCGCTGGTGCTGTGGGCGATCTATCTCAACATCACGTATTGGGGGCTCTGCATGAATACAGGGTCGCCCGGTTGCGCTCCCGCGTGGCTCGCCGCGCCGCTGCATGACTTGTTCGGCACGCGCCCCGCCGTTGGCTTCTTTCTGGTCGTGGCCGCGATATTCTTTGTCTTGTCGCTGCTCCTGCAACCGAACGCCAATTCGCTGCATCCGCTCTACCGCGACCGGCTCGGAAAGGCCTTCCTGTTCGAGCCGAAACCAACGCTGCAGCAAGATGAAGAGCTCGCGCCGCTGCGCAAGCGCCTGAGCGAGCTTTCAGGACAATACGGGCCGTATCATCTCATCAACGCCGCGCTCAACATTCAGAACTCCAAGACCGCCAACAAGCGCGGTCGCAACGCAGATTTCTTCCTGTTCAGCCAGAATTTCGTCGGCAGCGAGACCACCGGCTACGTCGCGACCAAGGACCTCGAGAACATCGCGACGGGATTGGACCTGGCGACCGCAATGGCGGTGTCCGGGGCCGCGGCATCTTCGAGCATGGGAGCTCAAAGCATCAAGCCGCTGACCCCGACCTTGGCGATGCTGAACATTCGGCTCGGCTATTGGCTGCGCAACCCGTTGCGCGTGGGGAAATCTGAATTCTTCAAATATCGAAACATTTGGGCAAATTTCTATTTTCTCCTGGAGCTTTTCGGGCGTCTCCACGAACGTCTGAAGTCGGTGTACCTGAGCGATGGCGGCCACATCGAGAATCTCGGCCTCTACGAGCTGCTCAAGCGACGCTGCCGCGTGATCATCGCGGTCGACGCCGAAGCCGATTGGGAGATGGCCTTCGGCTCGTTCAACACGCTCGTCCGCTATGCCCGCATCGACCTCGGCCTGGAGATTGATCTGCCGTGGCAGCAAATCACCGACAAGAGTCTGGCGACCAGCAAGGCCATCGACGAGAAGGGGGACACGAAGAAGTCGAAAGGGCCGCATTGCGCGATCGGCCAGATCACTTACCCGAACGGCCGCAAGGGCATCCTCGTTTACATCAAGTCTTCGCTGACCGGTGACGAGAACGATTACGTCTTCCACTACAAGAAACGCTATTCCGACTTCCCGCACGAGACCACGCTCGACCAGATGTTCAGCGAGGAGCAGTTCGAGGCCTATCGGGCCCTGGGCTATCACGCCGCCTATGGCCTGTTCGACCGCCGCGACGACTTTGCCAAGCTCGATCCCAAGGAGTTCCCGAAGGCACAGGAGCAAGTGGCGTTCCTCGATGAGCTGTTCCCGCGCGTGACCAACGGCGGCGCGCTAGCGCAATTTCGAAGCTTCAGCGAGTGGTTCTCGGAGGAACGGCCCCCTCGCGTCTGTTAGCGTCTTCCCGATGGGATCTCGAATCCATTCGTGGTCTTCCGACGTCCCGGTGCCACGATCAAGAGACCACTGGCATGCGTGCTCGTTCAAGGGCATGTTCCGGCGGCATAGGCCTTACGTAGCTCTACCTCGGTCTTTCCGCGGCGGGTGGCTTCGCCTATATCTGGCGAGAGCGCCCCATCCTCATGACCGACCGCGAAGCCAATCGTTTCTCCGCCCGCGCGGCCCGCTATGCCCGCGTCGGCGCCAATATGAGCGGGGTGG
>JBQGDO010000055.1:0-8567 GCA_052039105.1 Methyloceanibacter sp. | reverse complement strand
AAGGCCTATTCGAACTGGCCGACCATCCCGCAGCTCTACGTCAAGGGCGAGTTCATCGGCGGCTGCGATATCGTGCGCGAGATGTTCCAGGCGGGCGAGCTGCAGGACCTGCTGACGCAAAAGGGCGTCGCCCACAATTCGCAGACCTTGACGGCATAGACGCGCGCCTACTCGCAGCCGATGATGATGTCGCCCGGGTTGATCATCAGCACGACCTGCTTGCCCTCATAGAGCTTCAAGGTCTCCAGCGAGGCGATGGTCACACTGGCTTCGAGCATGGTGTCGCCGGGGATCGCCACATAAACGATGGCCGTCACCGCGCCTTTGCGGATCTCCATGATCTTGCCTTTGATCTGGTTACCGGTGCTGAATTTCATCTCGGCCATCGCCTGACCTCCCACTCTAGCTGAGGTTGCCGCAGAAGCGCTGGATGCGGCGGCAGGCCTCCTCCAGCGCCTTGATGCCGGTCGCATAGGAAATGCGGAAGAAAGGCGATAGGCCGAACGCCGCGCCATGCACCACGGCAACGCCCTCCTCCTCCAGCAGCAAAGTGGCGAAGTCCTCGTCATTGCCGATCGTCTTGCCGCCGCGCGTGGTTTTGCCGATGGTGCCGGCGCAGGACGGATAGACATAGAAGGCGCCTTCAGGCTTCGGGCAGGAGATGCCTTTGGCCTGGTTCAGCATGGCCACCACCAGGTCGCGCCGCTCCTGGAACGAGGCGACCCAGTCCTTGAGGAAGTCCTGCGGGCCTTCGAGCGCCTCGACCGCGGCCCATTGGCTGATCGAGCACGGGTTCGAGGTCGATTGCGACTGCAAGGTGGCGATTGCTTTGATCAGCGGCTCAGGGCCTCCCCCATAGCCGATGCGCCAGCCGGTCATGGAATAGGCCTTCGACACGCCGTTCAGAGTCAGCGTGCGGGATTTCAGCTTCGGCTCGATGACCGCGGGCGTGGTGAACTTGAATCCGTCATAGACGAGATGCTCGTAGATGTCGTCGGAGAGCACCCAAACTCGCTCATGCTTCACCAGCACGTCGGTGAGCGCCTTGATCTCCGTCTCGGTATAGGCCGCGCCGGTCGGGTTGGACGGCGAGTTGAAGATGAACCATTTGGTCTTGGGTGTGATGGCGCGCGCCAAGGCCCCAGGCTTCAGCTTGAAGCCGTCCTCGAACTTGGTATCGACGATGACGGGCTCGGCGCCCGCCAGGAGCACGATATCGGGATAGCTCACCCAATAGGGCGACGGCACGATCACCTCGTCGCCCGGATCGAGCGTCGCGAGCAGCGCGTTGTAGAGCACCTGCTTGCCGCCGGAGCCGACGGTGATTTCCGAGGGCTTGTAGTCGAGGCCGTTCTCGCGCTTGAACTTCTGCGCGATCGCGCGCTTCAGCTCGGGGATACCGTCGACGGCGGTATATTTCGTCTCGCCGCGTTCGATCGCCTCGATCGCCGCCCGCTTGATGTTGTCGGGCGTGTCGAAGTCGGGCTCGCCGGCGCCGAGGCCGATGACGTCGAAGCCCGCCGCTTTGAGCTCGCGCGCCTTCGAGGTGATGGCCATGGTCGGCGAAGGTTTGACCCGTTCGAGCGTGCGGGCGACCAGTCCCATGTCGATCTCCTTGAGACGCAAAAAAAGGCGGCCAAAAGCGCGCGCACCCTAAGCGGCGGCGCGATTTGCTGCAAGGCACAAAAATGCGCGGACGTAACGCGTCCGCGCTTTGTGTCTGGTCACTCGGTACGTCTCGATCCTGCTAGGCGGCCTGCCGATTGAGCTGGCCTTCGGCGAGATCGGTGAGCAGCCGGTCGGCGTTGTACTCCTGGTCCAGGGTTTGTTGCAGCAGATCCGCCGCCTCGTTCATGCCAAGTTGCTTAGCCCAGGCGATCATCGTGCCGTAACGCGCGATCTCGTAGTGCTCGACCGCCTGAGCATCGGCGATCATTCCGGCGTCGAGGACATCCGGGTCTTTGGCGTCCTTCATGTCGTCCTCGCCCTCCTCGATGATGCCCTTGATAGCCGGGCAGGTCTTGCCGGCCGGCTTCAGGTCGCAGAGCGCGAAGACCTGCTCGAGCCGCGCGATCTGGCCTTCCGTCTCCTTGAGATGATGCTCGAAGGCCTCCCGCAATGCATCCGAGTCGGCCTTCTTGGCCATCTTCGGCAGCGCCTTCGTGATTTGCTTCTCGGCGTAGTACATGTCCTTGAGCAAGTGAACGAACAGGTCGTGCAGGGATTTCGTGGCGGTCATAGCTGGAATAGCCTCCTTGCGTTTTGAGGTTGTAGTGGAAGGGTGCGGCTCTCGGATGGGTCGAGGCGCAGGCGAAAGCTCCTCCCTTGAGCAGCTAACTTACCGGCCTGCTACGTGGTTCCCGGCCACGCGCGGTGACCGGTCAGCGCACGTGGACTGTGCATAACCCCATTTGCGCCACAGTTATGGCGGCCGAGCGCCTCTGCGGGCCACATTCCGGCTAAAGCTCCGCCCTATTAGGATGATTGATTCTGCCTGCTGCCGACGGACGAGGCTGAGGTCGATGACGAAGCGACGCCAAGCTTTTCGCTCTCGTGATTTTCTGGCATCCGATTTTTTGTTTTCCCTGGCCATAGTCTTTTGCTTTTCGCCCAGCGTTGCCAACGGCAATGCCGGCACCTCTTTTCCGTTGGTTCTTGGACTCATCCTGACAGGCGCGGTGACATTCATGATGTGGCGTTACCACCGCCGCGATTATGCCTCCCCGCGGCGGACATGGAGGAGGAACTGATGTCGCGACGGGGGTCGGCGCAGCTCCTCCTCCTCTCTTTCCACCCGCGCAGAGTGCTTGGGTGGACGATTGGGGTCACCGCTGCGGCCGGGTTGCTGGCCGGCGTATTTAGCGACGCGCGCGACTTTCCACTCCTGACACAGACGGGGCTGGGGCAGATGCTCCGCCAGAGCGCGTGGGAGCGCGCTCTCGCGGAGCTCCCACAGCACGCCCCCTGGCCTTGGGTGGAGACTTCATCCGGAGAGACGAGCGCGGTGCCGCGGCTTGGCCTAAGCGCGTCGGTGGTCAAGACGACCGCCACCGAGGACGGTGCCGAGAAGGTGCTGAAAGTCATCGAGCCTGCGCCCGCCAAGGATCCGCATCTCGCCGAACTCGGTGAGGTGAGCATCGGCGATCGGATCATTGTGAAGACGGCGGACGGCTCCTCACGCCTCTACCAGGTGATCGGCTGCACGGTTGTCGATCGGAATTTGGCGGAAATGCAACCCGCTTCTTCGGACGCAGATCAGGAGGGCGCGACCTGCTTGACCGAACAGTCCATGCCGCCGGCAGTGGAGCCAGAGCGCAAGCTCTAAGCGCTCAACCCGCCACGATTATTGCCGTTTCTTCTTTTTCTTCGGCGCAGGCGTTGGCGCCGGCTCGGGCGGGGCGACCTCGGCCGCTGCCGGAGTGTCGGCATCTTGTTGGGTGGCATCCGCCGACGGCGTCCCGTCGGGCAGCGCTGCCCCCTCCGGCACCACGGTCGTGCCGCCCGGCCCGGGCGCAGCGCCCGGCGGGAGTGCCGCGCCAGGCTGTCCGGGGACGAGCGGCATGCCCTCCGGCGTGAGTGGAATAGTGGGCGCGGTCGGCCGGCGCTCTGCTTCGACCTTCTGCTTCAGCCGATCGAGACCGGCGCTATATTCGGCCCCGACGAAACCGTCGAGCATCAGCGCCTTCCACCGCTTGAGCGGGCTCGACCCGGACTCGTAGATGAAATTCCAGGTGACTTTGCTGCCCGATCCGTCAGGCACGATCTTGTACGAGCCGGTGCCTTCCAGGCCGTTGAAATTGACCGCGAGGTCGATGTTGCGATTGGGGTCGCTCTCGACAATCTCCATGCTGCCAGTGCCGACCGAGGGCTTCTCGCTCGTCCAAGTCACTTGGGCGCCCTTACCCTGTTGCGGCCCACCATAGGTGACCTTCAATTGCGGATCGCGCAACTGCCAAGGCGACCATTCGCTGAACTCGTGCAGATCGTTCAGATAAGGGAAAACCACCGATTCCGGTGCGGGGATTTTCTGCGAGCGCGTCACCGTCACATGCGCCGGCAGGCCGAAGGCTACGCCGGCCATGATTCCGACCAGCACGGCCAGTCCCAGGATCAACCGCATCATTGGACGCATTGTCCGCCCTCCTTACGTCGTGGTCGCTCCACGCCTAATCGGCCCCCCTCGCTTTTTCAGAGAAAACGATTACAGTCCGCTCGTCAACAAAGAGGGAGGGGCTGGAGATGCAACTGACACCACCGACAACCGTGGTCTTCATCATTTCGGTGATTTTGGCCGCGCTTGCCATCATCGGCAAATTCGCGACAATCCCTTTCATCACGGAGAACGGTTTCTGGGTTGCCATCATCGCCTTTGTGATTCTGGCGATCGGCAATCTGTTCAGGGGCGTCTAGCGTCGCGGGAGCCTCCGGGGCGCCGTCCCGGGGGCCCGATCCTTTCTAATCCCAACCTCCCTCACTGCCGTTGGCCGCGGGCGGTCAAGCCTGGCCGCGAAACACCAGCATCGCGCCGAGCGCGATCAGCGCAAATCCTGCACCTTGCGCCAGATTCAGCGGTTCCTTGAAATAGACTGCCGTGAAACCGGCGAACACGACCAGGGTGATCACCTCCTGGATTGTCTTCAACTCGGCCGGCGAATAGACCGCGTTGCCGATCCGGTTTGCCGGCACGGCAAAGCAATATTCCACGAAAGCAATCCCCCAGCTGACCAGGATCACGGTCAGCAGCGGCACGGCCTTGAACTTGAGATGGCCGTACCAGGCAATCGTCATGAACAGATTGGAGCAGACGAGAAGGAAAACCGGGGCCAGATAGGCCCAGAGCCCGGGCGCGGCGGTGGCAGGAATCATAGATGACCCCTCGAGGAGCGTTATTGCGGTCCCGGACGTTGAGGAGAAAGCTTGAGCGGAATCAAGGACGCTCTTGCTCAAGCCGTGCTGACATAACGTCGCGAGCAATGGCATGAAGGACCTGCAATGGCGCTGAGCATCGATCCGGGCTACCTCCGCAGGCTGGTCGTCAAGGTGCGCTCCTTCATGGGCAAGGAAGCTCAAGACCTGCCTGACGATGCCTCAAACCCGACCGACGACGCGATGCCGGCCTCGGCGCTCCAAGACGAGGAGGACGATCTCAGCCGCGAGGAGGTGGTCGAGGAGATCCGCGGGCTTGAGCCGCGCGAGCAGGCCGAGCTGGTGGCGTTGATGTGGCTCGGCCGCGACGAAGGCGACCCCGAGGAATTCGAGGCGCTGGTGAAGCAGGCGTTGGAGCGGCGCGAGGTCCCGACCGAGAACTACCTGCTCGATCACCCCCAGGTCGCCGATTACTGGCTCGAGGGACTGGACCGGTTGGGTCTCGGGGGTCTCGTCGAAGACTAGGGGAGAGCGGGTGCCGCCCGCGCTCCCCCGCCAAGCCTACATATCGTCGTCGTCGCGCGCCCAGGCCGGCCGGTAAGGCTGGGGACTTGGGCTCGACGACGGCATGGACGGCTTGGGCGCAGCCGGGGCCGCTCCACCACCGCCCATCGGCATGGCCGGACGTGGCGGCATGCCGCCGCCGCCACCCGCGGGCTGCCCCATCGGCTGCGCCATCGGTCTCGGCGCGGCGGGAGCCGCTGCCGGCATCGCCGGCTTGGGCGCGGCGGCCATCGGCTTCGTCGCCGCTTTCGGCTTCGCCGCTGCCTTAGGCTTGCGCGCGGCCGGCTTCTTGGCCGCGGTCTTCTTCATGGTCTTGCGCGCAGAGGTTTTTTTAGCTGTCGCCTTGCGCGCACCGGACTTCTTCGCCGCTGTCTTGCGTGCGGCGCTCGCAGTTTTCCGGCCCGTCTTCCGCGCCGTGCGTGCAGTTTTGCGCGCGACCTTGCGCGTCGCCCGCGCCGTCTTTCGCGCGGTCTTGCGTGGACCGGCCTTCCTACTCGTCGTGCGTTTCTTCCCACTCGTTCTCGTCGCCATGGCTTGTGCTCCGCTTCTGCTCTGATGCCGCACTCGACCCTCTACCGGCCGTGTTTCGAATCACGCCTTCAATTGTCCAGGCTTCCAGTCTTACGGGCCGAGTCAATTGCTTTTCTCATTATACGACGATCGCGTACGAAAGCAGCAATTTGGCGGCGCATCTCACCGAGATTTTGTGTCGGGGGACCGCAAGCGGTTCAATCCTCGCGCCGGAGTGCGGCGAGGATGTCCTCGATGGCCATGCGGTGGCGGAAATCCGGGTCGACAAAGCGGGCCTTGATGCGGCCGTCCTTGCCGACGACGATGGTGGCAGGGATCGGCAGGAGCCAGCCGCCATGGCCCTGGAACCGCTCCAGGTCGATGCCAAATTGGCGGTACGCCGCTTTGATCTTGTCGCCGACCCAGAACACCAGGCCGAGCGAGAAGGCATAGGCCAGGTCGAGATCGGTCAGTACTCGAAAGGGCAGGCCGCGGCTTTCCCGCAAGGCCCTCGCATAGAGCCCGGTCTCCGGCACGATCGAGACCACCTCTCCGCCATCGGCGACAATCTCCGTATAGGCGCGGGAGAGCGCGTGCAGCTCAAGCCCGCAATAATCGCACCAAGGCCCGCGATTGAAGCTGATGACCAGCGGTCCCTTGCGCAAGAGCGCCGAAAGCTCGACCAGATGGCCCTCGCTGTCGGTCATGAGGAAGTCGGGCAGCCGCTCGCCGACGGCGGGAACCAGCAGGTCGGCGTCGCTGGCCTTCAGGCGTTTGACCAGTTGGTCATAAGTGGCTTCAAGATCGGGAAGAATCCGGCGCGAGTCGGCAAGGTAGGCCTTTAGCCGCGCTTCCAGCGGCGCGTCGAGGGCATCGGCCTTGGTGAAGGCCTCGGCGAGAGCTTCTTCGACCGGCTTGGTCTCGCTCAAAATCTCATCTCCAGTAGCCTCGACAGGTGGCGAATGCCTTACCACGATATACGGGCTAAGGCTGCGGGGAGTCGAGCCCGCACCGACTTGCTAAGGCGGCGGCCAAATCGGCGACATCTGCTGCAAGGCCTGATCGAAGGGATAAGGCGAGATGTGCACCTCCCCCGTAAACGGGTAGTCGAAGGCCACGCCGAGAACCATGGCAAGCGCGACAAGCTCGGCCAGCGCCGCCGTCATGAGCACCTGCGCAAGCAGATTGCTCGAGCCGAAAAAGGCCGGATAGCCGAGCGTGATCAGGCCGCCGATGACGAGCACCAGCCAAAGGATGCCCGGCATCGAGCCGGCAGAGCTATCGAGCCGCTCGTTGCGATTGTCGGTCATGACCGACAACAGCCTGAGGGCCTCCTGGTAGAGCGCCATTTGCTGGTCGGTCTGCGGTGTGACGTCGATAATCGCCTTGCTGAGTTGGTGGAGATCCCCGGCGACGGCTGGGCTCGGCTGACCGGAGGCCATGGTCGGCCATTCGCTCTCCCGCACGTCGTTGGTGTAGGCGACCAGCCCCTGCCGGATCGCATCCCCACTCGCCGCGGGCAAGGCAAAGCTTAAACGGTGCAAATCGACCACCGCTTTGGCCTCGTTGCGCACCGCGTCCTCCGTCTTGCGGAAATCCTCCCAGACGGCAATCACCACGAAAGCCAGCATGACGGCGTAGAACACCCCGATCACCGCGAACTTGAAGCCAGCCACCTCGTTGTTGAGGCTGAGCCGGTCCACGCCGTAGATCGCTCGTGTCAGCAGCATGAGGCCGATGCTGTAGACCGCCGCCCCTAACATGAGGATCAGGGTGATGACCCAGAGCGGCACGTCGCGCACGAGGTGAAGCAGTCGCATCTGTGACAACCTCCGCCCGGTCTATCGTCTGTTTTTAGCGGAAGTCGTCCGCGAAAGCGGCAAACTTTCCGCTTGCCGAGAGCCCTTCCATAGCCTCGCACAAGCCGCCATATTCGGGCCATGTCCCTCCGCGTTCCCAAGACCTTCGGCTCCCGCGCCGAGCCGCGCGCCGTCACGGGTGAGGCGGCAGGCCTGCCGATTGGGGCCGACCGCCGGCCCCCGGGTTTCGGCGAGGCGCCGCAGCCTTTGATGCAAGACCACCCGCTAGTGACCGGCGCCGTCACGGCCTTCACCCCGCACCGCCCTCCCCGCCCGGAAAAGAGCGAAGGCGGGGTGGCTTTGCGCATCCAGACCGAATTAGAGCCGAAAGGCGATCAGCCGCAGGCGATCGCCGAACTGGTGGCGCAGGTGAACGCGCACGAGCGCGACCAGGTGCTGCTTGGCGTCACCGGCTCGGGCAAGACCTTCACCATGGCCAAGGTGATCGAGGCGACGCAGCGCCCCGCGCTCGTGCTCGCTCCGAACAAAACGCTCGCGGCTCAGCTCTATGGCGAGTTCAAGAGCTTCTTCCCGGAAAACGCGGTCGAGTATTTCGTCTCCTATTACGACTACTACCAGCCGGAGGCCTATATCCCGCGCACCGACACCTATATCGAGAAGGACTCTTCGATCAACGAGCAGATCGACCGCATGCGTCACGCGGCGACGCGCTCGCTGATGGAGCGCGACGACGTGATCATCGTGGCGAGTGTCTCCTGCATCTACGGTATCGGCGCGGTCGAGACCTATACGGCGATGACCTTCAGC
>JBQGDO010000054.1:0-5379 GCA_052039105.1 Methyloceanibacter sp. | reverse complement strand
AAGATTTCCGGCCTGAAGAACGTCGGCGCGCCGCGCAAAGTCGGCGAAGCCGGCATCGACCAGGAGCCGGTCTACGAGACTACCGGTCCCGTCACCGTGGCGAGCGGCATGGGCATCGTCGAGGAGTTCGAATATCTCCGGGACCACACGAACAAGGCCACCAAGGTCGCGGTTCCCGGCGCCTACGCGGTAACGGCCTGGTACAAGCCGGTCGAGCATTACAAGGACCGCTCGGAACTCGCCGCCGCCTTCGTGCCGGCGCTCAAGGACGAGATCAGGCGGCTAGCCGGGGCTGGCGCCAAATATATCCAGATCGATGAACCGTCCATTCCGGGCTATGGCGCCGACCACCACACGCCCAAAGACCTCGTGCGCATGTTCAACGAGTGCATCGCCGGCGTGACCGGCGTGAAATTCGCGATGCATATCTGTTTCGGAACGCACAAGAAGATTGCCTATGCGAAACGAAGCTATGCGCCGTTCTTTCCGGACATACTTGAGGCGAAGGCGGACCAGTTCGTTCTGGAATTCGCAAATCGCGAGATGTCCGAGATCGAGCGCTGGAAGGAGTGGGTCTCCGACCGCGACTTGGTGGCGGGTGTGATCGACGTGCGTAACCATTATATCGAGACGCCGGAGGACGTGGCGGAGCGCATCAGGACGTGCCTGAAATACGTTCCGGCCGAGCGGCTCTATCTGAGCCCGGATTGCGGCATGCGCCGCGTCATCCGCTACCGCGCCTTTCAGAAGCTGAAGTCGCTGGTGGAGGGCGCGCGTATCGTGCGGCGCGAGCTGACCGGAACAGCGGGCTGAGCGGAGAAATCGAGGGAACGCGACGACAGGAACGACGCTCGATTTGGTCAGCCGATGGCAATCGGCCGAATAAGCAGAGATCAGGGAGGATTGCAGTGATGATGACCAAGATGAAGAGCTGCCTGCTCGCGGCGGCGCTGGGGCTCTCGTTCAGCACCTTTGCCGCAGCACAGGACTTCGTTGTGGGCGTGAGCGGTGCCATCACCGGCCCGACCGCCAGCACCTATGCTCCGACTGTGGAATCGATGCGGATCTATTTCGATCGCATCAACAGGACGGGTGGCATCAACGGCAAGAAGGTGAGGTTCATCGCATTCGACGATCAGGGTGAGCCGTCGCGCGCCGCGACCAACGCGCGCCGTCTGGTCACGCAGGAGAGTGTGAATGTCCTTGTCGGAGCGGGTCCCTCCGCAACCATCATACCGATGATCGCGGAATCGGAGCGCGGCGGCATACCGCTCGTGTTTGCCGGGTCGGTGTGCCCGCAGGAATCCTATCCGCCCGCGAAAGAAACGGTGTTCTGCACGACGGGCTTCGGTGTTTCGTATGACAATCGCGCGATGATCGACTTCATCGCGAAGCAATACGGGACGAAATTCAAGATCGGCTTTGCGGCCATGGCGATCCCAGTGTCGCGTGCCGGCATCGACATCGCCGAGACGCGTGCCAAGGAGCTCGGCATGACCTCGGTCGGCCAGCAGGTCATTCCGCCCGCGACGCCAGACTACACCCCGTTTGCAACCAAGCTTCTGGAAGGGTCGCCCGATTGGGGATTCTCCTGGGCGCCATGGGTCGTGCAAATCAAGACGTTCGAGGCTCTTCGAAGGCTCGGCTGGAAAGGCCGCTTCATGACCTGGGCCCATATCGAGGCCGAAAACGAGATGATCCGCCTCAAGGATCCTGGTCTGGTGCTGATCGGTGCGAATGCGCTGTTCAGCGAAAATCTGCCGATCCATCAGGAGATCGCCAAAGAGGTCGAAGCCGCGAGAATCCAGTACTCGTTCAACCAGATGGGCGAAGGCTGGGTGGCCGGCATGGTGATCGAAGCGGCGCTGCGGGCGGCCGGCAAACCCGATCCGAAGGCCATCAACGCAGCGATGAAGAATCTCAAGGTCGACACCAAAGGTCTGCGCGGCGGTCCGCTCGAGTGGACGCCCGACAATCACTTCCGCACCATGCAGCGCTATCGCTTCTATACCTGGAACGCCGAGAAGAACCGGATGGAGGCGATATCGGACTGGATCAGTTACAAGATTCCGTAACGACCCATTGCATTGCGCGGAACTGCTACTTGCGCATCTGATCCTGAAGATCCGTGGTGAGCTCGGCATTGCGACGATCTGGATCGAGCACGACATGCAGATGGTAGCTGATCTTGCGGACCGGGTTCACGTGCTCGACTATGGCCGTTCGCTGGCCGACGGAACGCCGAACGAAGTTCTGCGGAACGCGGAGGTGATCCGCGCATATCTCGGAGACGTTCAACCCGTCGGGCTTGCCGAAGATGAGCACGGACGATTGGATACGTGGAAATGACTCGGACAAGAATCGCCAACGGTGGCGTTGCGTCCCGCTATGCCGATGCCAGGATCGATCTATTGTCGGGGCCGGCCCTGATCCTGTGCGAAATACCAGCTAGTGGTCCGATTCCGAAGTTCGTCAGCACTCGCGGCACGTTCGATACGAACTTCGGAATCTAAGGACCACTAGCAACTCCATGATTGTAGTGCCCCTTTTGAACCCGAAGTTCGCGATCGCATTTGCCGCACGGTGTGTGCGAACTTCGGGTTCGGGGCACTAGCAGCGTTTGCCGCTATGGTGCGCAGCGCATGCCGTGCCCATGCCGCATGCAATCCGGATCCCTTTCGCAGAACCGACACGATTGCGGGCTAGGGCGGGGCCTCGCACAACAACGGAGTTCCCCATGGCGAAGCTTACGCTCTATCACGCCGCGCCGTCGCGCTCGTCGATCACGCGCTGGATGCTGGAGGAGGTCGGGGAGCCTTACGACATCCACCTGCTCAGCCTGAGCAAGGGGGACAACCGCGCGCCCGACTACCTCGCGGTCAATCCGATGGGCAAGGTCCCCGCGCTCAGACACGGCGACGTGGTCATCACCGAGGCGGCGGCGATCTGCGCCTACCTCGCCGACGAGTTTCCGCGCGCCAGGCTCAATGTGCCGATCGGCGATCCGCGCCGCGGCGTCTATCTCAAGTGGCTGTTCTTCGGCCCGAGCTGCATCGAGCCGGCGATCACGGACCGCGCCTTCCCGCGCAAGGAGGAGCCGCGCCGCGGCATGCTGGGCTACGGCGATTTCGACACCGTGATGGACGTGGTGGCGAAGGCGGTCGCCAAGGGGCCGTACCTCATGGGCGAGCAGTTCACCGCCGCCGACGTGGTCATCGGCTCCGGCCTGCGCTGGGGGATGATGTTCAAGCTCATGCCCGAGCGTCCCGAGTTCGTGGCCTATGTCGGCCGCCTCGCGCAGCGGCCGGCGCTGCAGCGCGCCGAGGCCCAGGACAAGGCGCTCGCCGCGGCCTGAGGCACCGGACCGGCTGCGCCTGTCCTCCACTACCGAGGTGTCGGGGTGCAGCCACCGTTGACGCGGAGGCGCTGTCCGGCGACTTCAATCTCCTTGAACAAGGGCGCGACTGTCTCGAACTTTCTGGCCTTCAGCGCATCGCGGACGCCTGGACAGTAGGCGTTCGCGATCGGCCCAAGAACAGCCCATCTTCCGTCGGTCGTCGACTGGAAGGCGGTGGCAATCCCGGTTGGGAGAGCGAACAGCAGGATCTCCGCTGTCCCGTCGCCGTTCAGATCGGACAAGATGGCCTCGCACTTGCCGTTCGCCGTAAGGCAAGGCGGCAAAATGAATGGGGAGCTTGCCGGCCAACTCTGTTGCAGGAAGCCATCGGGAAGCGCTGCGGTGGAATTAAGAACCGCAATGTTCGCCGCGCGGCTCTGCGGCGTTGCGCGCACGATATTCTGCTGCCGGGTTCTCCAGTCCAGCGCCTCATTGGCCTTTTGGGAAATCCGAGCGGCATCGGGCCCATCCTGCTTGGTCTTCAGCTTTTCGAGCGCTTGCTCGCCGTAGCGACCACTTTGAAATCGCAGGAAAGCAAAATCGAACTGATCCGGCGAAGCCTTCCCCGACTCGAGGCGCGCGATCTGATTGGCGACGGAAAGGCGCGCTGGGTCGGCGATCGGAGTGAGCAGCGCGAGCAGCACGGCGAGAACGACGTAGGCGGCGACAACATTGGTGACTTCGACCGATTTCAGCCACGCGCCGCGGCGCACCGTTGCCAGGGCATAGCCAAGTGCATAGCAGGCCGCCACCGCGATGCAGGCAAGGGCGATGATACGGTCGGGCGTCCAGCCATATTGTTCGACGCGCAGCGTCAAGCCATAGGCGGCAAGGGCGACCACCGGTACGAGCGCGACCGCCGCAAGTGTGCCGGCATGGCGCACGATGGCAGCCACGGGATTTTCAACGTCACCATCCTGATAGGCGTCGTTGATCAGGAATATCAGCGCAGCCGCCGCCGCCAACAATATGCCGGTGGCGCGGCGCGTGCTCCAAAGCGGCTCCAGCCCCGTAAATGGCAGCGCCAACAGAAAGGCGACCGTAATCAATGTCATCACGGGCAACAGCCAAGACAGCAAGCTCAGCGAGAGTGCGCGTGTCCCGCGGATGAGACCTGCGCGCATATCGGTCACGTGAAGCGCATAGCTAAAGACCAAGGTGGTCACTGGGAGGGAGAACCAGCGTCGTTTGATGAGATCAGCAAGAAATTCGATGTTGATGAGCCGGAACAACTCGGCACCGAGCCACAGCATCCCCCAGAAGACAGCGAGGAAGAGAGCAGCGAGAGCGAGCTGAACGCCTTGCTTCCAGGAGACGTCGAAGTAGCGCGAATAGCTGGCGACGAATTTCCGTTCCGCCTCCCCCGATGTGATCAAGGAATGAAGGATGAAAAGAATTGTGGCCAGGGCGAACCAAAGGTGGGCCGTCGGAGTGATCCGCGTGATCGCCGCGCCGCCGGTCGGGTCGCGGAAGATGTTGTAGGCCGCTAAGCCCGCGCAGAGAACCGTTGCGCCAGTCGCCCAAACCGCGAGCGTGCGGGGGCGCATGTTTCCGAGACCGGCCACTAAGATGATAGGGACGAACACTGCCACCGCCAGGAGCGGTGCGAAAATCAGGCCGTCGGTGGCCGGCCAGGTCTTCGCCTCCACGGCGCGCTGAAGCAGATAGAGACTGACGCCCTGCACTAAACCGATGGCCACCCTTACGAATGTCATTGACTGCAATATCATGATCGGTCCTTGGTGAGCCCAGCATGGCGTCTGCTCGCGTCCACCATCATATACCGGTCCCCCCGGCACGCATCGCTTCGCTTTCCTTTGCCTACGTCTTGGCCGCAACGATCTACTTGCTGCGATCGCATGGCTGGGAAGGGTAAGCTGACGCTACCCGGATGGAGAGTCGACGAATTTCCGGCTACGTTGGCGCCCATGATCCTGGCGCTGCGCATTCTCTATTTCGAGGACCTCTCGGTCGGCATGACC